>NZ_JBHVRK010000030.1:5493-35630 GCF_042885845.1 Kitasatospora sp. NPDC058032
GGCGGCCCCCCCCCCCCCCGGCCCCCCCCCCCCCCCCCCCCCGACCGGGTCAGACGGAGGCGGCCGGCAGGCCGAGGAGCTCGGCGGAGCCGTTGCGGTTGTGACGCTCCTGCCAGAGCTCGAGGGCGCTGCGGCAGGCGTGGTCGAGGTGACGCACGCCGGCGAGGTCGAGCCGCACGGGACGGTCGGCCGGCAGTTCCTCCAGGGATTCGAGGGTTTCGAGGAGGCGGGGCAGCCGGAGGAAGGTGGCGTTCCCGTGCAGGTTCACCCGGACGGCGCCGTCCGGGAGTTCGGTGACCGCGACCTGGAGGTGGGAGGTGTCCCAGGCGCTCTTGAGCACCGCGAGCAGGAGCCCGAGCAGCACCCCTTCCAGGAGGTTGGTCACGACGATCGCGATCGCCGTGACGGCCAGGATCACCGCCTCACCGCGCTCGGCCCGCCAGAGCGGCCACAGGGTGCGGACCGGGACCAACTTGGCCCCGGCGTGGACCAGGACGCCGGCCAGCGCGGCGAGCGGGATGGCGGAGAGGAAGCCCGGGAGCAGGGCCGCGAAGAGCAGCAGCCAGAGGCCGTGGAGGACGCGGGAGGCCTTGGTCCGGGCGCCGGCCTGGACGTTGGCGGCGCTGCGGACGATGACGGCGGTCATCGGCAGTGCGCCGAGCAGGCCGCAGAGGGTGTTGCCGACGCCCTGGGCGAGCAGTTCGCGGTCGTAGTCGGTCCGCGGACCGTCGTGCAGACGGTCGACGGCGGCCGCGCTGAACAGGCTCTCGGCCGAGGCGATCAGCGCGAAGGCGACGGCCGTGCCGAGCGCGCCGAGGCTGCCGAGCGCCGCGAGGTCGGAGGCTCCGGGCAGGTGGAGGACCCCGGTGAGTCCGGCCACCTCGACCCGGGCGACGGGCAGGTCGAACAGGGCGGTGACGGCCGTCGCGCCCGCGACGGCGGCGAGTGGTGCCGGGAGTGCCCGGACCCGGGCCGGCAGGCGCGGCCAGAGCAGCAGGACCGCCACCGTCCCGGCGCCGACGGCGGCCGCGGCCACCGCGTGCGGATCCCCGGCGACGTCGGCGGCCAGCCCGGGGAGCCCGGCGAGCTTGGCGGGGCCGCCGGCCGGGGCCTTGGCGTCGGCGAGCGCGTAGAGCTGACCGGCGATCAGCACCAGGCCGATGCCGGCCAGCATGCCCTGGACGACCGAGACGGAGATCGCCCGGAACAGCCGGCCGAGGCGGGCGGCGCCCAGGGCGAGCTGGAGCACGCCGGCGACGGCGGTGATGACGCCGAGAGTGGCGAGGCCGTGTTCCTGGACGGCCGCGAGGACCAGCACGGTCAGGCCGGCGGCGGGGCCGGACACCTGAAGGCTGCTGCCGGGCATGAGGCCGGTCACCAGGCCGCCGACGATGCCGGTAACCAGGCCGAGTTCGGCCGGGACGCCGGAGGCGACGGCGACTCCCACGCAGAGCGGGAGGGCGACCAGGAAGACGACGAGGGATGCGGGGAGGTCGGAGCGCAGAGTGCTCAGCCGAAGGGCGGGACGACGAGTCATCGGGTCCTCGGGAGAGTGCGGAGGGTTCGGTGGACGGCGCAGGGGCGGTGCAGGGGCGGTGCAGGGGCGGTGCGGTGGAGGGGCGGTGCGGTGAAGCGCGGTGCGGTGGCGGACCGTGCGACGGGGTCACAGCGGGAGGAAGAGGCTGGCGTCGGCCCGGTGGGCGAGCACCAGTCCGGTGTGGATCTCGTAGAACCAGCCGTGCAGCCGGATCCGCCCCTCGCCCAGTCGGCGGGCGACGGCGGGGTAGCCGCGCAGCCGGTCGAGCTGGGCGAGCACGTGGCGCTGCACCGGGCCGGCCACCGTCGGGTCGAAGACGTCGGCACCGTCCGCCCGGAGCATGGCCCGGTCGGCGTGGCGCAGCCAGGAGCGGACGGCGGGCACCACGCTGAGGTCCTCGCCGCGCACGACGGCTCCGACCGCGCCGCAGTGCGAGTGTCCGCACACCACCAGGTCGCGGACGCCGAGCACCTCGACGGCGTACTCGATGGTGGCGGTCTCGCCGGAGGCGGCGTCGGCCCGGTAGGCGGGCACGATGTTGCCCGCGGTGCGGAGTTCGAAGAGGTCGCCGGGATCGGCGCCGGTGATCAGCGCGGGCACCACCCGGGAGTCGGAGCAGGTGATGAACAGGGCCTGCGGGGCCTGGCCGGCGGCGAGTGCGGTGAGTTCCCGGCCGGTGTCGCCCGCGCGCTGCGGGAACGCCCGGGCCCGGTCGATGAGCGGTTCCATGGTGGTGGATGCCTCCTTCGGTGACCCTCCCGGCGTCGGCCGGGAGGGGCGGTGGACGGGCAGGCACGTCGGAACCAGATGCCCCCGGGCGGGTGGGTGCGGCCGCGGCGGGTGAACGGCGCGCCGCACAGCCGCGTCGGTGACCCTCGGTGTCCCCCCGGTGACCTGATGACGCGTCAAGGGGAAGTAAAACACGGGTATGGGGTCGGCAAAAGCTCGTCCAGGGCTCGGAGTGTGCCGATCTGGTTAACATCTTGTTGCCATGAACGGCACACACCCTTCCGCCCACGTCTGCGCACACCAGGGGAACCTGATGGAGCATCACTAGGTTGATGCATCGCACTTTCCGTGCGCCCCTCGCGAGGTCGGCGCGCCCCCCGGTCACACCATCGGGCCGCCTCCGTTCGGTGAACGGCGGTGGCCCGATGGTGAACTGATGATGCGTCAGCGCGTCAGCGCTTCAGGGTGGTGACGGTGAGGCCCGGGGCCGAGCGGATCTCGGCCTCGGTGAAGCGTTCCGTCACCCACTGCTTGTCGGCGTAGCGGCGGGTCTGGTCGGTGAAGTGCGGCGAGGTCGGGTCGGCCGACTCGCCGTAGGCGAGCAGGGTCCGGGTGCGCGGACCGCGGTCGGTCAGTTCGGTGGCCATCAGGAAGCTGGAACCGTGCGGGACGCTCCTCGGGTCTGCGGGGTAGGTGCCGCCGCCGGCGCCCGAACCCGGCCCGGCCGTCAGCACGTTGAAGCAACCGACCAGGCCGGAGCAGCCGTGCAGCGGGATGCCCGCCCAGCGCTGGACGAGGCCGATCGGGGCGTCCAGCGGCAGTCCGCGCGCGGGCAGGGCGCGCACTGTGTCGGCGAAGGCGCGCTGGGCGTCGGCGTTGTCGGCGGCGATGCCGCGCGGGGTGGTCAGCGGCCGAGCCGGGTCGTACGGGACCGTCTGCCAGGCCGTCGTCCGGGTCCGCGCCAACGCGTCGCGGTACTCCTGCCAGAGCACGGTGCCCCGGCTGTCGGCGTCGGCCCGGGTGTCCCAGGCGGCGAGCACGTCGCACGCGAAGCGCACGTCGACCCGGGTGCCGTCGGACGCCGCGAGCACCGGGTGGGCGCGGCACAGGGCGACGGCGTCGTCGCGGTCCAGCTCGGCGCTCTGCACCCGGTTGCCGAACATGGTCGCCTGGAGGGTGGCGAGGGTGAAGCCGGGGGCGCCGAGGCCGTCGGTGCCGGCCCGGCGGTCGGCGATCATCCGCAGGCTCAACTGCGGCCGCGGGGCCAGCTCCGGGCCGCCGTTGTAGACGGCGGGCAGGCCGGCCATCGGCGCGTCCGCGTTGGTCAGGTAGGGGCCGTTGTTGGCGTTGGCCACGTAGTCGGTACGGGTCAGCGCGGGGTGGTTGGCCGGACCGAACAGGCCCGGGAGCAGCGCGTCCGGGTCACGGCCCGGGTCGCAGGCGGCGGTCGACCCGTCCAGCACTCCGTCGGTGAGGGGGTTGGGCACCAGGCAGCGCGAGCGCAGCGCGTCGGTGATGTGCGGGACGGCGGAGGAGTCGGTGAAGTAGGTGGTACCGCTGGAGTCGACGGCCGTGGTGTACACCCACGGGGCGCCCTGGTAGGTGCGCTGGGCCTGCCGCAGCTGATCGAGGTTCTGCGAACGACCCATCGCCACCCACTCGTTGAGGGAGCGGAGGTTGTCGGCATTGGCGTCGCGCAGGGTGTAGGCGTACTCGTTGGTCCAGGCCTCGGCCATGACGTAGCCGTGGCGGGAGCGGTAGAGGGTCCGGTCGACGGTGGAGAGCGTGCCGTCGGCGGCCCGGACGGTGACCGGGACGGTCTCCGTGGTCATCCGCTCGACCTTGCCGTCCACCAGGTACGCGGTCGGGTCGCCGGGCACCAGCGAGAGCCGGTAGGCGGTCACGTGGTCGGCGTAGCTGGTGGTGTGGGTCCAGGCGAGGCCCTTGGTGTGGCCGATCTGCAGGAACGGCAGGCCGTAGAGGCCGGCGCCGGCCACGTCCAGGACGCCGGGGATGGTCAGCTGGGCCTGGTAGAACCGCTCCGGACCGGCCCACTGGAGGTGCGGGTTGGCCAGCAGCAGACCGTTGCCGTCGCGGCCGGCGTCCCGTCCGATCGCCCAGGCGTTGCTGCCGGTGTCGGGGCTGTCGTCGGCACGGCGCACCCAGGAGGGCCGGGCCGGCGTGGCGGCATTGGTGAGTGAAGCGGGGGCGACGCCCGCCGCCGGGACGGCGCTGGCGGCCGAGCGCTTGCCGGTGCCGGCCTCGGTATTGACCTCGTAGAGGATGTTCCAGATGTCGTCGGCGGTGATCGGTCCGACCCAGCCCTTCCCCCGGCAGGAGGGGTCCGGGAGGTGGTCGACCCCGGTGTCGCGCAGATAGCGGTTGTACCCCGCGACGTATCCGTCGACCAGTTGCCGCACCTCGCCGGTCGGGCCGAGCGGGGCCGGCCGGGCCAGCAGCCGCTGCACCGTGCCGGAGCGCAGCACGCTCTGCTGGTAGGCGTCGCTCTCCAGGTTGCCGGGCCGGCCCACGGACCGCTGGTCCAGCCCGAACCAGCGCGAGCGCTCGCCGCGCATGCTGACCACCTGGTCGGCGAGCTGGCAAAGGTTGTCCTGGGCGAAGGCGTACCCGTAGCCGTAGCCGAGGCCGCCGAAGTCCCGGGCGACCACGTGCGGGACGCCGAACTCGGTCCGACTGATCCTGGTGGTCCAGCCGCCGCCCCGGTCGGTGTCGGCGGCCTGCGCCGAGGCGGGCGCCAGTGCTGTGAGCAGGCCTGCGGCCAGTCCTAGGGCGAGTGCGCCTGAGGCGAACCGCCGGATGCGTGAGCTGTAATGACGACTACTCAGTTTTTTCTTCTCCGTCATGCCTCCCACGCTGCCGCCGCAGGCGCCCCCCGGTCGTCGCCCCTCGGGACGAGCCGCGCCTCGCCCTTCGGGCCTACTCGCGTACGCCTCGGGGAGGGGGCGCTCCCCGCCCGGACCTCCCGTCCGGCCGCGGGACGCCCTGATGGATCATCGGGGACCGGCGGCAGCGGCCGGCGGCTCAGGCGAGTCCCACACCCGGACCGCGCCCCGGCCGGGTCGGCCGAAACGTCCGGCCGTGGCTCCGCCGAGGGCCGTCGCCGCATGGCGGGGCCGAGGCTTGCTGGGCCGGGATGGTACCGGGCGGAAGGCGTGGGCGCATCGGTTGGTGGGGTGGGCCCGGTGGCCCCCTGGGCTATTGCCTGGGGCGGGGGGTGGGGACGAGGCCGGTCTGGTAGGCGAGGGCCACCAGCTGGGCGCGGTCGCGGGCGTCGAGCTTGGCCATGGCGCGGTGGATGTGGGTGCGGATGGTGAAGGGGCTGACGAACATCCGGGCGGCGATCTCCTCGTTGCTGAGGCCGGTGGCGGCCATCGCCATCACTTCGCGTTCGCGGGCGGTCAGGGCGGCGAGGCGCTCGGGGGCGGCGGCGGGGGCCCGGTCCGGTTCGGGGTGGGCGAGGAGCTGCTCGATGACGGCGCGGGTGGCGGCGGGTGAGAGCAGGGGGTCGCCGGCGGCGACGCGGCGCAGGGCGGCGAGCAGTTCGGTCGGTTCGGCGTCCTTGCCGAGGAAGCCGCCGGCGCCGGCGCGCAGGGCCTGGGCGACGTACTCGTCGATCTCGAAGGTGGTGAGGATGAGCACCCGGGTGCCGGCGAGGTCGGGGTCGCCGCAGATGGCGGCGGTGGCGGAGAGGCCGTCGACGCCGGGCATCCGGATGTCCATGAGCACGACGTCGGGGCGGAGGTTCTTCGCCAGGTCGACCGCCTCGCGGCCGTCGGCGGCCTCGCCGACCACCTGCATGTCGTCCTCGGCGTCGATGAGGACGCGGAAGGCCCCGCGCAGCAGCGCCTGGTCGTCGGCGAGCAGTACTCGGATGGTCACGGGTGTTCCTCTCGGGCGGCGGTGCGCAGGGGCAGTTCGGCGGAGACCAGGAAGCCGCCGCCGGGCCGGCGGTCGGCGGTGAGACGCCCGCCGACGGCGGCGGCGCGCTCGCGCATGCCGATCAGGCCGAAGCCTCCGCCGACCGGGGCGACGACACCGGACCGGAGGCCGGGCGCCGGGCGCTCGTTGGCGACGGTCAGCAGGACCCTGCTGCCGGAGTACGCGAGGGTGACGTCGGCGGTGGTGCCGGCGGCGTGCTTGGCGACGTTGGTCAGGGACTCCTGGAGGATCCGGTACGCGGTGAGGTCGACGCCCGGGGAGAGCGGCTGCGGCTCGCCCTCGACGGCGAGGCGCACCGGCAGGCCGGCCCGTTCGAAGGCGCCGATGAGGTCCGGCAGCCGGTCCAGGCCGGGGGCGGGTTCGAGCGGGGCCTGCGGGTCGTCGGCGCTGCGCAGCAGGCCGACGGTGGCCTTGAGCTCGCGCAGCGCGGAGCCGGTGGCGTCGGTGAGGTGGCTGAGCATCTCGCGGGCCTGGGCGGGGTGGCGGTCCAGGAGGTGGACGGCGATGCCGGCCTGGGCGTTGGCGAGGGCGATGTGGTGGGCGACGACGTCGTGCAGGTCGCGGGCGATCCGGATGCGTTCGTCGGCGACCCGCCGGCGGGCCTCCTCCTCGCGGGTGCGCTCGGCCCGCTCGGCGCGTTCCTCGATGGCGGCGAGGTGGGCGCGGCGCGCGCGGACGGAGTCGCCGATGGCTCCGGGCAGCAGGATCCAGGCGATCACGCCGATCTTGATGCTGATGGAGGTGTGCGGCTCGTTGATGACCGTGGCGACGGTCACCAGGACGGCCGAGACCGCGGTGGCGGCGCGCGCGGTGGTCCGGTCGGTGTGCACGGCGAGCGAGTACAGGGCGATCAGCAGCGGGGCGACCAGGCCGACGTTGAGCTGGGTCGCGACGAAGCAGAGGGCCAGGCTGCAGGCGAGGGTGACCCCGAAGACCACATAGGGCCGGCGGCGATGGCCGAACAGGGCGAGGCTGGAGAGGACCGCCAGGGTCAACGCGGCCGGGTTCGGCTCGATGGGGTTCCCGAGGCGGTCGATGGTGGTCGTCCCGGCGGTGACCACGAACACGGCGAGCACGAGCAGCACGTCGAGCAGGAGGGGGTGGCGGCTGCGTACGCGGCGCAGCCAGATCTCGGTCATGCTCGCTTCTCCCGGTCCGGGTCTGCCCTGGCGGGCCCCTCGCCGGGCCCGGACGATCCGGCGAGGGGGGTGGGGGTACGGCTGACGACTACGGCGTACTGCAAACGCAGTACGTGCGGTCGGCGGGGTCGTCCTTCGAATGCGGTTCATACCATTTTGACCGGTCGGTGGACCGACCGGTCGTGGACGGCCCCGCCGCGGCTCCCGTGGGGGTGGGAGCCGCGGCGGGGCCGGGTGGGTCAGACGCCCACGGAGCGGCGGGCCTGGTCGGCCTCGGAGCCGTCGGCCGGGGCCGGGAGCGCGGTCTGCAGCTTGGCACCCTCGACGTCGACGTCGGGGATGATCTTCTCCAGCTTCGCCGGCAGCCACCAGGCACGGCGGCCGAGCAGGGCGAGGACGGCCGGGACGATCGCCATCCGGACCACGAAGGCGTCGAAGGCGACGGCGGCGGCCAGGCCGAAGCCCATCATCTTGACCATCGGCTCGGTCATCCCGATGAAGCCGGCGAAGACGCTGATCATGATGAGCGCGGCGGCGGTGACCACCCGGGCGTTGTACTTGAAGCCGGTGACCACGGCCTCGCCGGGCTCCTCGCCGTGCACGAAGGCCTCCCGGATGCGGGTGACCAGGAACACCTCGTAGTCCATGGCCAGGCCGAACACCACACCGATCATGAAGATCGGCATCATGCTCATCACCGGGCCGGTCTGCTCGATGCCGATCAGGTCGGCGAGCCAGCCCCACTGGAAGACCGCGACGACGGCGCCGAGCGCGGCGACCACCGAGAGCAGGAAGCCGACGGCGGCCTTGAGCGGGACGAGGATCGACCGGAAGACCACCAGGAGCAGCAGCACCGCGAGGCCGACGACGACCGCGAGGTAGGGCAGCAGGGCGTCGTTGAGCTTCTGCGAGACGTCGATGTTCATCGCCGTCGGACCGCTGACCAGCACGGTCGCACCGGTCGTGGACTTCAGCTCGGGGGCCTTGTCACGGATGGCGTGGACCAGGTCGGTGGTCGCGGCCTCGCTCGGGCCGGTGGCCGGGACGGCGTTGACCATCGCGGTGTCCCCGGCCTGGTTGAAGATCGCGGGAGCGACCGCGACCACGCCGGGCAGCGCCTTGACGGTCGTGGCGACCTGCTCGGCGGCGGCCTTCGGATCGGCCGTGCCCTTGGCGTCGACCAGCACGGTCAGCGGACCGTTGAAGCCGGGGCCGAAGCCCGCGGAGAGGTGGTCGTAGGCGCGGCGCTGGGTGGTGGAGGTGGGCTTGGCCTCGTCGCCGGGCAGGCCGAGCCGCAGGTCCAGGGCCGGCAGGGCGAGGACACCGAGGCCGACCACGCCGAGGACCAGCACGGCGACCGGGCGGCGCAGCACGAAGCGGGCCCAGCGGGTGCCGCCGTTGGGGCGGGCGCCGTCGGTCCCGGTCGCGGCGCGCTTGCCCTTGCGGTCCTTGCGGGACAGCGCCCTGCGGCCGAGGAAGCCGAGCAGGGCGGGAACCAGGGTGAGCGCGACCAGAACGGCGATCACCACGGTGCCGGCCGCGGCCATACCCATCTTGGCGAGGATCGGAATGCCCACCACGGAGAGGCCGGCCAGCGCGATGATCACGGTGAGTCCGGCGAACACCACGGCCGAACCGGCGGTGCCGACGGCACGTCCGGCGGCCTCCTTCGGCTCGTGGCCGTCGAGGAGCTCGGCGCGGTAGCGGGAGACGATGAAGAGCGCGTAGTCGATGCCGACGGCCAGGCCGAGCATCATCGCCAGCGTGCTGGTGGTGGTGGACAGGCCCAGGGTGCTGCCCAGCGCGGTGATCAGGGCGATGCCGAGGCCGACGCCGATCAGGGCGGTCAGCAGCGGGAGTCCGGCGGCCAGCAGCGAGCCGAAGGTGATCACCAGCACGACGGCGGATATCGCCATGCCGATCGCCTCGGCGGAACCGCCCGCCTCGCCGACCTCCATCAGCGCCGTGCCGCCGATGTCGACGGTGAGGCCCGCGTCGCGGGCGTGCTGGGCGGCGGTCTTCAGGGCCTCGGTGGCGTCCTTGCTCACCTTGCCGGGCTTCTCGCTGTAGCTGACCGTCGCGTAGGCGGTGGTGCCGTCCTGGGAGACCGCGCCGGCCTTGAACGGGCCGGTGGCGCTGACCACCTGCTCGCCGTGGGCGAGCTCGGCGACCGCGTTCTCGACCGTCTGCTGGTTGGCGGCAGCGGTGATCTTCTGGCCCGACGGGGCGACGAAGACGATCCGGGCCGAGGCACCGTCGGACGTGGCGCCGGGGAAGCGCTGGTCCATCAGGTCGAAGGCCTTCTGCGCCTCGGTGCCGGGCATCGCGAAGCCGTCGTCGGGAGCGGCCGGCGCCTTGGCGGCCAGCACCCCGACGACAGCCAGCAGCGCGACCCAGAGCAGGGTCACCAGCCGGCGCCTGAGGTAGGACCATCGGCCCAGACGGTAGAGGAAAGTGGCCACGGGAGAGCGGACTCCTTCGGATGGCGGTCAGGTTGGGGTGACCGGGCGGCGCACTCGGCCGGTGGGCCGGGGACGCCCGGAGCATGACCATCCTGGGTCGACGGGGGTCTCCTCGGCGTCGGCTCTGTGCAGGCATTCCGGACTAATGCGGACGCAGCAGCGCGGCCCCGGGCGGAGTAGTCCCCGGGTCGGAGGTCCGGGGCCGGGCTCCGACCTGCGGCCGAGGGCCCGTCCCGGGTGGCTGTCAGGGGTGCCGGTCGGGGACGGCCGCCGGAGTCCGCGCCGCCCTGTGTCACCCGGGCGGAGGTGCGGACGGGCCGCGGCCCGTCGGGCGAAGTAGCGTGATGTGCCTGGCCCGGACTATTTGTCCGGGTTCGTACAGATGTGCTCCTACGGTTTCCGCGTCTCCGACGGCCCGAGGGGCGCACAGCCCGTCCACAGCCTGTCCCGTAGCCGGAGGTGCCCATGGGCGTTCCCGCCGCCCGCATCGTGTTCGACGAGGACGACCGCGCGGCCGTCGCGGAGGCGGTGAGCGAGATGCTCGCCACCGGGGCACTCACCCTCGGTCCCTGGACCGAGCGGTTCGAGCAGTCCTTCGCCGCCGAGCACGGCGCCTCGCACGCGGTCGCCGTCGCCAGCGGCACCGCCGCGCTGGAGATCGTCCTGCGCGGCCTCGACGTCCGCGACCGCGACGTGGTCGTCCCCGCCGTGACCTTCTACGCGACCGCCGGCGCCGTCCTGCACGCCGGCGGCCGGCCGGTGATCGCCGACGTCGACCCGGCCACCCTCGCGCTCGCCCCGGACACCCTGGAGGCCGCGCTCACCCCCGACACCGCCGCCGTCGTCCTGGTCCACATCGGCGGGCTGATCACCCCCGAGGTGGACGCCCTGCGCGCGATCTGCGACGCCCGGGGCATCCCGCTGGTCGAGGACGCCGCGCACGCGCACGGCAGCAGCTACCGGGGCCGGGCCGCCGGCACCTTCGGCGTGGCCGGCGCCTTCTCCTTCTACCCGACCAAGGTCACCACCAGCGCCGAGGGCGGCATGATCCTCACCGAGTCCGCCGAACTGCGCGACGAGGCACGCATCCACCGTGACCAGGGCAAGGGCTCGTTCACCACCAATCACCACGTCCGGCTCGGCGCGTCCTGGCGGATGAGCGAGCCGAACGCCGCCATCGGCACCGTCCACCTGCGCCGGCTCAAGGAGTTCGTGGAGACCAGGCGCCGGGTCGCCCAGCGCTACGACGCGGCGCTCGGCGCGCTCGACGGGCTGGACCCGGTCACCGAGCCGGCCGGCTGCCGCGGCAACTACTACAAGTACGTCGCGCTGCTGCCCGCCGGCACCGACCGGGCGGCCTTCAAGCGGGCGGTCGCCGAGGAGTACGACGTCCGGCTCTCCGGCGAGGTCTACGACCTGCCGCTGCACCTGCAGCCGGTGCTCGCCCCCTACCGGCGCGCGGCCCTCCCGGTCGCCGAGGACGTCTGCGCCCGGCAGATCTGCCTGCCGGTCCACTCCGACATGACCGAGGACGAGACCGACCTGGTGATCGAGGCGGTGAGCGCCGTCCACCGCCGCTTCGCGGGATGACACGACACCGGCGGCCCCGCCGCCCGGGAGTACCCGACAGGGATGCAGCAGACGAAGGAGAGGAAGCCGTGCGGACAGCGGTCACCGGGGGATGCGGATTCATCGGCTCACACGTCGTCGACCGGCTGCTCGCCGCCGGGCACGAGGTGCTCGCGGTGGACACCACCGACAAGTACCTCAACCCCGGCGCCGACCACGCCCGGATCGACATCCTCGACCTGCCCGCGCTCACCGCCGCCCTGGACGGCTGCGAGGTGGTCTTCCACCTCGCCGCGCAGGCCGACGTCGAACGCGTCGCCGCCGACCCGGTCGGCGCCGTCCGCGCCAACATCGACGGCACCGAGGCCGTCCTGGAGGCGGCCCGGCGCAACGACCTCAGCCGCACCGTCCTGGCCAGCACGGTCTGGGTCTACGGCGCCGCGCTCACCGAGGCCGCGCTGGACGGCGAGGAGCAGGAGCTGGACGAGCACGTCCCGATCGAGCTGGAGCACAGCGGACACCTGTACGTCGCCACCAAGCTCGCCGCCGAGATGCTCGTGCACAGCTACCGCCAGCTCTACGGCCGGCACTTCACCATCCTGCGTTACGGCATCCCCTACGGACCCCGGATGCGCGACTCGCTGGTGGTCGCCCGCTTCGTTCAGGCCGCGCTCGACGGGCGGCCGATCACCATCGCGGGCGACGGCCGGCAGAGCCGCAACTTCGTCTACGTCGAGGACCTCGCCGACGCCCACGTCCGCGCCCTCTCCCCCGCCGCCGAGGACCAGACCTTCGCGCTGGAGGGCTCCACCGCCGTCTCCGTACGGGACATCGCCGACACCGTCGACGAACTGCTCGGACCGGTCACCATCGAGCACATCGAGGCACGGACCGCCGACTACGCCGGCCGCCGGATCTCCGCCGCACAGGCCAAGCGGCTGCTCGGCTGGTCGCCGCGGACCAACTTCGCCGACGGCGTGCGGCGGTACGCGGACTGGTACCGGGCCGAGGCCTTCCCGCGGTCGGACGCCTGAAGCGGGGAGGGGGCGGAACCGTGCCGCACGCGCTGCTGGTCTCCGGCTCGCTCGGCCAGGGCCACGACGTGATGGCCCGGGCCTGCGCGGACTCGCTGGAGGCGCGCGGCTGGACGACCGCCACCGTCGACGCCATGGCCCTGCTCGGGCAGCGCGCCGGCACCGCCGGGGAGGCGGTGTTCCGGCGGCTGCTCGGCCTGCCGGGCCTCTACGACGCGTTCCACTTCTCCGCGCTGCGCCCCGGCGCCCGGATCGCGCTGCTCGCCGACGCGGCGGCGCGGCGGCGGCTGGTGCCGGCGCTGCGGGCGCTGCTCGCGGAGCAGCGCCCGGAGCTGGTGGTGTCGGTGTTCGCCACCGCCACCTCGGCGGTCAACCGGCTGCGCGGCGGACCGCGGCCCTTCCGGCACCTGGTGCTGTGCACGGACGTCACCCCGCACCGGCTCTGGGTGCAGGAGGAGAGCGACCTCTTCCTGGTCACCTCGGAGGTCGCCGCCTGCGGCGTACGGCGCTACCGCCCCGACGCGCCGGTCGCCGTGCTGCCCGCACCGCTGCGGGCGCCGTTCTACCGGCCGCCCTCGCGCGCCGAGGCGCGGGCGGAGCTGGGCGTGCCGCCGGGGGCCCGGTGCGTGCTGCTGATGTCCGGCGCGTGGGGCCTCGGGCCGCTGGCCCGCACGGCGGCGGCCCTGGCCGACGCCGGTCCGCACGTGCTGGCGGTGGCGGGCAGCAACGCCGAGCTGGAACGGCGGCTCCGGCGGGCCGCCGCCCACCGGCTTCGGCTGCACCCCTTCGGCTGGACGGACCGGGTGCCCGCGTTGATGGCCGCCGCCGACCTGGTGGTGACCAGCTCCGGCGACACCTGCAGCGAGGCCCGCGCGCTGGGCCGCAGGCTCCTGCTCCTCGACGTGGTGCAGGGCCACGGCCGCGACAACCTGCAGCACGAGCTGGAACTCGGGCACGCCGACGTCGTCTCCGCCCGCCCGGAGGAGGTCGTCCGCTCCGCCCTGGCGGCGGTCGACCGCCCCGAGCCGCCCCCCTCGCCCGGTGCCGCCCCGGACGCCTGGCGCACGGGCTTCGCGGCGGCCCTGGAGCGGGTCGGCCTGTCCTGACGGCCGACCACGCCGAACCACGGCCCGACGACATCGCGGCTCAGCAAGGATCGGCCCCGCACGCGCGGGGACGGTTCCCGTTGCCCGGCCCCGCGTGTGCGGGGCCGGGCAGTGACGCGTGGCCGCCCGGGACGGCGTGGTCGCGGAGGGGGCCCAAGGTGAGGTCGCGGGCTCGGCAGTGGGCGGCGATCAAGGGGAGGGCGGCGAGGGTGGAGCGCCAGGAGTCGGGGGCCGAGGTGTCGTCGGAGTCGTGGAGGAGGAGGGTGGCACCGCCGACCAGGTGGGGGCGGGCGGTGGCGTAGACGGAGGGGCCGGTCGCTCCCCGTTCCCAGTCGCGGCCCCAGGCCGTCCACAGGACGGTGCGCAGGCCCAGGCGGTGGGCGGCGAGGGCGAGGCCGGCGGTGAGGACGCCGTACGGGGGGCGGTACCAGTGCGGGCGGGTGCCGGCGAGCTCGGTGACGGCGTCGGTGGCGCGGCACAGTTCGCGCAGGTCGCGGGCGGGGGCCGGGCGGTACTGGCGGCGGTGGTGCCAGCCGTGGACGGCGACCTCGTGTCCCCGGGCGACCAGCTCGTGGCCGAGGTCCGGGGCGCGTTCCAGCATGGCGCCCAGCAAGAAGAAGGTCGCGTGGACGCCGAGCGAGTCCAGGGCGTCCAGGATCGGCGGGGTGCCGCGCGGGTCGGGGCCGTCGTCGAAGGTGAGGGCGACGTGTCGCGGGTCGCCGTAGCCGGCGGTGCGGCGGGCGGCGAGGCGTTTGACGGGCGGCAGGCGGACGGCGGCCGGCGCGAGGTGCAGCAGTTCCACGGCGGCCGCGGTGCCCAGCAGCACGCCGGCCCTCACCCGAAGCGGGACGCCATCCGCCGGAACAGGCCGGGAGCGGCGCCGTGGAGGCGGGCCGGGTAGCCGAGCCAGTGCGGTACGAAGACCCGGTCGCGCTCGCCGGTGAGCGCCCCGAGAACGATGTCGGCCACCGCCTGCGCGGGGACCGGGCGGGGGCGTTCGCGCTGGTAGTCGGTGCCCCGCGTGGCGAAGAACGGGGTCTCGACCGCGCCCGGCAGGATCAGCCGGACACCGACGCCGGTGCCCCGCAGCTCGTACCAGAGGCTCTCGGCGAACATGGTGAGCCCGGCCTTGGTCGCCGCGTAGGCGGCCTCGTCGCGGACGCCGACCTGGCCGGCCATCGAGCCCAGCAGGACGATCCGGCCCCGGTCGCGCTCCAGCATGCCGGGCAGGAGCAGGCGGGTGAGCCGCAACGGGGCGGCGAGGTTGACCTCCAGCATCCGGTCCAGGGTGTCGGCGGGGGTCGACGCGAAGGGGCCGCGCCAGCCGAGGCCGGCGCTGGCGACCAGGGCGTCCACCCGTCCGGCCGCGGCGAGGGCGGCTTCGGCGAGGCGCTGGGCGCCGTCGGGCTTGGCGAGGTCGGCGGGTAAGGGCCGGCCGCCGGTGCGGGCGGCGACCGCGTCGAGCCGGGCCTGGTCGGTGCCGGAGAGCAGCAGCCGCCAGCCGGCGGCGGCGAGCCGGTCGGCGGTGGCCGCGCCGATGCCCGAGGAGGCGCCGGTCAGCAGGGCGACCGGCGGGTCGTCGGCGGGCCGGCGCCGGGCCCGGTGGGAGGGCGGATGGTCGTCGTCCGTGGTCATGGCACCTGCCGCTCTGTGCGCACCTCGCCGTCCGATTTGTCCGGCAAGTCACCTTCGCACGGCGGATCCGTTCGGGCGACCGGGATGCCGCCGTGAGTGGTCCCCGCCGGTGTCCGGGGCGGGTCCCAGCTCGGCCTCCACCTCGCCGAAGCGGGACAGGACGACGGTGCCGCCGACCGCCACCGCGAAGCCGGTCAGCACGCACCAGGCGTAACCGGGGCGGGCGGTGTCGCCCAGTACGGCCACCCCGACCAGCGCCGGGCCGAAGGTCTCCGAGACGGTGCTGGCGGCGGTCGAGGCCGTCACCGTGCCGCGCTGCAGGGCGAGCGCGTACGCGAGGTAGCCGCCGAGGCCGCCCAGGGCCAGCCCGTACGCCGCCGGGTCGGTGAACACGTCGAGCGGGCCGGAGAAGTCGAAGACCCGGACGGCGAGACTGGTGACGCCGAAGCCGACGCCCGCCAGCAGGCCCAGGCCCACGGCCGCCGCGGTGCCGTCGCGGCGGGCGAGCAGCAGGATGAGCAGCAGCATCAGCACGGTCGTGCCGAGCAGCGCCCAGTGGAAGGCGGACGGCGCGTGGTCGCGGCCCGCTTCGCCGGAGCCGACGGCCAGCAGGGTGAGGCCGACCACCACGGCCAGGATGCCCAGCAGGTCGGCGCGGTGCAGCCGGGCGCCGAGCAGTCGGGCGGCGGCGAGCGCGGTGACGGCGAGGCTGGCGTTGGTGACGGCCTGCACCAGGAAGAGGGGCAGGCTGCGCAGGGCGACGATGCTCAGCGCGAAGCCCACGATGTCCAGGGCGGTGCCGAGCAGGAAGCGCCAGGAGCGCAGCAGCGCCGCCAGCGGGCCGAACCGTATCCGGGTGATGTGCGGGGCCTCGCGCGCGCCGCCGGCCTGGAAGACCGAGCCGAAGCCGAAGCAGACGGTGGCGACCAGGGCGGTGGTGAGTCCGAGCAGCATGGCCCTCCCGGCATCGGCGGGCGCCCCGGGGAACGGGGTCACCCCCAGTGTCCGCCGGGCGCGGCCGTGGCGCAGAAGGGCGGTGTCATCGCACGGTCGGCGTCGGGGAGCGGCCGGCGTCGGCGCGCGGTCGGCCTCAGCGCGCGGTCGGGGGACCGGCGACGTACGCGAAGACGCCGTTGGCCACGGGCAGCGTGGCCATCAGCGCGAGCCCGACGTACACGTTCCCCCCGAGGTCGCCCGGTACCCAGAGGTCCGCCACCGTCGTGATGGCGACGGCCAGCACGCCGAGCACAGCGAGGCCGGCCAGCACCCCGCGGCGGCGGTTCGGCGGGCGCCTGCGGTAGTAGTCGCCGCTGACTCCGGTGGCGCCGAAGATGCAGATCCCCCAGGGCATGCCCTGGGTCCAGTCGTCCCCCAGCAGCAGCCGTACCGCCAGGGCGAGCAGGCCGATGAGCAGCGCCATCCCGATCTCGGCCAGGATCGTGGCCTTCACCAGGCTCCGGACGTGCATGTCCCGCTCCCCCCTCCCCGTTCCCTGCGGGGAGGCTACCCCCGGCAGCCGTCAGCCGTCAGCCGTCACGGCCGGAGCCCTCGTCGAGCACGGGGAGGGCGGACCAGACGGGCGGGAGGGCGTCCGGGGAGGGGTGGACGGTGTAGTGGTGCGGGGCCGTCGCGGTCTCGCGCCCGCCGAGCGCGGCCATCACCGCGCGGTGGGCGGCGGCGGCGCTGAGGTCCGGGTGGGCGGCGGCGATGCGCGCGACCAGGCCGTCGTCGTCGGTGCGGACGAGGTCGACCGCCGCGGCGGCCGGGCCGAGGGCCTCGGCGAGCAGGGCGCGGACGGCGTCGAGGTCGATCCAGTCGGCGCCGACGCGGTGCCAGTCGCCCGTCCGGGCGACGGGGCGCAGGCCGCTGAGCGCGGCCAGCTCGGTGAGCGGGAGGGGGCGGTCGGCGGCGGCGGCGAGCACGGCGGGGACGGCGTGGGCGAAGCGCTCGGTGTCGGCCCGGTCGAGCACCTGGGGGCAGGCGAGCAGGGCGAACTCCAGGGTCCCGGTGGTGCGCAGGAGGTTGAGCATCAGCCGGACCGGCATCGGCTGGTCCGGCAGCCACTGGAGTTCGGGGTCGGTGGAGGGTGCGGGGCGGGCGTCGGACAGCGCCTCGGGGATGGCGAGGCTGAGGTCGTTGACGACGACCTGGCGGGCGAAGCGGGCGCCGCGCCGCTCGGAGACCTCGTCGATGAGCCGCCAGACCTTGTCGGCGTTGAGGGTGCTGTGCCAGTAGCCCGTGAAGGAGGCGGACTTGGTCCGGCCGATCAGCTCGTCGAGGTCGCCGGCCGCGGTGTCGAGGGCGATCAGCGCGTCCTGGGCGAGGGTGCCGATGTGGTCGGCGAGCGCGGCGCGCTGGCGGTTGGCGGACAGCGCGGAGATCACCAGGTCGGTGCGGTCGGCACGGTGGGCGGTGAGGGCGGCGAAGACGGCGAGCAGGACCACCGAGGGGCTGGCCGCGGTGCGGCGGCAGACCGTTTCCAGGTCGGCGGCGGCGGTGCGGGAGCGCAGCAGGACGGCGGCGAGCCCGTCCGGCGGGCCGGTGATGCCGTCGGCGGCGAAGACCGTCGTGGGGCCGGTGGTGAGGATCGTCTCCCAGTGCTTGAGCGCGGCCGCGGTCTTGCGGCGGCCCTGCGTGCTCTGCTCCTGGGCGGCCACCTGGAGCGGGGTGCGGGAGGTGGCTGGCGGCAGTTCCTTGCCGGCGGCGAGGGCCAGCCAGTCCTGGATGAGCAGGGTGACGGCGGCGCCGTCGACTCCCGCGTGGCAGGCCGTCACGACCAGTCTGCGCACCAGTTCGCCGTCGGCGACGAGGGTGAAGCGCAGGCGCGGGGCGGCGGCGAGGTCGAGCGGCAGGGCGACATCGACCTGCGCCAATTCCTCGACCAGCGCGTCGAGTTCGCTGTCCGTGCGGTCGCGGGCGGGCACGGTGGCGACGGTGAACTCGCCTTCCGGGCACACCTGCTGGTGCTCGGGGAAGGCGTCGGCGGCGAGGCCGGGCGGGAAGGCGGTGCGCAGCGACTCGTGGCGCTCGACCAGGGCGCGCAGCGCGTCGACGGCAGCGGGCACGGTGGTGCCGTCGGGGACCGGCCAGGCCGAGGCCTGGTTCATCTGCTCGGGCCGGTCGCGCCGGATGCAGCGGATCATGTTGTCCTGGCCGAGGGTGAGCGGGCCGGTGCCGTCGCTCGCACCGGCGTAGCGGACCGTGATCCGCCCGTCGGCCTCTTCCACGTCGTACGTCACGTCGTGCGTGCCCTTCGGCTCGACAGGTCCCGACAGGTCCCGGCGGGGATGCGGTCGGGAAGGCGGTGGGAGTTCGGTGGGAATGCGGTGGGAGTGCGATGGGGACGCTATCAGCGCCGCGATCATCCGGAACAGACCAGAATCCTGGGATGCCGAAGCACATGTGACGCTTCGTCAACTATCTGACGTGGCACCGACATCGGCCATGGACCAGCGGTGCACACGGGCCCGGACAGGGCGTTCGCCGACCGCCGCGAGGGCGGCACGGAACGGGCCGGGGGCGGGCAGGTCGTCGATCCGGCACGGGCCCGGGCCGAGCGCGCCGGGGTCGGCGAGCAGCAGCGGCGCCGGGCCGGCCAGCGGCAGGCCGAAGCCCTGGACGAGCCGGCCGCCGTAGGCCTTGACGCAGGCCTCGCGGCGGCACCACAGCTCGGTGAACCGCTCGGCGGGCGCCGGATCGGCCGCGACCAGGGCCGCCTCGGCCGCGGGGAAGTAGCGCCGGGCCAGTCGCAGGGCACTGCGGGCGTCGCGGACCTCCTCCACGTCGACACCGACGGCGCGCTCCTCGGCGAGGGCGACGGCGGCGAGGGCGCCGGAGGCTGACTGGTTGACGGCGAGCCCGTCGATCCCGGGCTTGCCGTTCGGCCCGCGCCGCCAGACGAGCCGCGCGGGGTCGCGGCCGAGCCGGGCGCCGACGAGCAGCCGGGCCGCGCCGTGGGCGACGGTGAACCGCCGGCCGAAGCGCGGGTCCGGGCCGTCGGCGCGGGCGCGTTCGGCCGGGTCGAGCAGCTCGCGCAGGGCGCGGACCACCGGCTCGGGCTGGTCGGTGGGGATCAGCCAGACGTCGACGCGGTCGGCGCCCGCGCCGCCCCCGGCGTCGGGATCGGCACCCGCGGTCACGGACCGGCGCGCAGGGTCAGGGTGGAGAGCACACCGAGCCGGGGGTCGAAGTCGGCGAGCAGCACGGTCCGCCGCTCGGCCCGCCAGGCCGGCAGGCGGTCGGCGAGTTGCGACCAGAGTCCGGTGAACGGCTGGCCGGCGGGGGTGCGCACGGCGTCCAGGCCGGGCACCTCCAGCGCGGCGGAGAGCAGCACGGCCGCTCCCTCCCCCAGCGCCTTCGCCTGCCGGCGCACCTCCTCGGCGGCGGCTCCGGGGTCGGCCCCGCCGTCCTGGCGGACGGCCAGTTCCTCGCCCGGCGCCGTCTCGCAGACCAGGACGACCGCGCAGTGCCGTTCGGGCAGGGTGACCGGTGCGGCCGGCTCGTAGTGCAGGGCGGTCTGCTCGGCGAGCACGACGACCGCGCGATGGGCGACGCCGGTCCGCTGGTACGCGGTGGCCGCGCGCAGCGCGCCGAACGCCCCGGCGGTGCCCTGGTCGCAGAGCGCCAGGGCGAGCGGCGTGCCCGCGCAGGAGCGGCTGAGCGCGAGCGAGGTGGGCGCGCCGGGCCGGACGTCGGGCGAGTCGAAGGCCTGGACGAGCACGTCGGCCGGCTCGCCCGGGCCGAGTGCCTCGGCCAGCAGTCCGGCGGCCAGTTCCTCGTAGGCGTGGCCGACGCCCTCGGCCAGCAGGTCCTCGCGCAGCGGCAGGCCGTAGGGGCGGACCAGGTCGGAGACGAAGACCCGCAGGTCGGGGTCGAGGGAGAGCTCGGAGCGGCCGTCGCCGTACCGCGTCAGCACCCGGGTGAGACCCGGCGCGGCGGGCACCGGTCAGTCCTCGGCGATGAGGTGCGAGGCGACGTAGTCGGCCAGGCCGGTGACCGAGCGCAGGTCGTCCTCGGTGATCTGCTCGACGTCGACCTGCAGGTCGAGCGCCTCCTCCAGCTCCAGGATCAGCTCGATGGTGCCGGCCGAGGTGAGGCCGAGGTCGTCGAAGAGGCAGGCGTTCTCGGGGATCTCGGGCAGGTCCCGCTTGAGGACGCGCGGCAGCAGCTCGCCGAGGCTGTGCAGGATCCGGTCGCGCAGCTCGGTGTCGATGGTCTGGACCACTTGGTCGGACATGGGTGGGACCGTCCCGTCGTACGTGGTGGAGTGGGGTCGGGGCGCCGGACAGCCGGCGTACTGAAAAAGGTCGCTGACGAGCCGTCAGTGCTCGACGACCATGGCGGAGAAGGTCGCTCCGATACCGGCGGAGGCGATGAGGTAGCGGTCGCCACGGCCGAGCAGCCCCCGCGTGGTGGCGGTGTGCAGGTTGATCAGGCTGTCCGCTGCGAAACTGTGCCCCACGGCGGGCACGTTGTCCAGCACCACCTTCCCGATCGGGAAGCCGATCCGGCGCGCGATCATCCGCCAGGAGGCCTGGTTGACGTTGTGCGGAAGCAGCAGCGCGAGGTCGGAGAGGTCCAGACCGGCCTGGCCGAGGGCGGCCTCGATCGCCTCGACCATCACCGCCGGGTACTCGCGCTGGTAGCGGGCGAGCAGCTCCGGGTCCTCGGCCAGCCGGCCGTCGAACTCCGGGCGCTGGCGCACCGCGTAGGACAGCACGCGGTCCCGCTCGCCCTCGGCGCTGACCAGGCAGGCCGCCGCGCCCTCGGCGAAGATGCCGGTCTCGGGCACCACCTGGGCGTCCTTGGTGAAGGTCTTCTCCCCGGCGAGCACCAGGGCCAGCGCCTCCCGGTCGGGTTCTCCGGCGAGCAGGCGTCCGGCCAGGTCGACGGCCAGCAGGCCGACCGCGCAGGCGTGGTGGGTGACGGTGAAGGCCTGGGCGTGGCCGAGGCCGTAGCGTCCGAGCAGGTCGTGCAGCGGGTTGAGCGGGTATGGCACCGCCACCGGCATGCTGCGCGCGTGGATCACGAAGCGGACGTGCCGTTCGCGTCCGCGCAGCTCCGGAAGGGCGTCGACGGCGGCGCCGAGCAGGTCGGGCAGCGTCCCGTCCGGGTCCAGTCGCAGCTGGTCCAGGCCGTGGAAGCGGCGGAAGAGTCGAAGTTGACGTGGGGTCAAGCCGATGCGCTCACCCACTGCCTCGATGGGCACGATGTGGTGGGGGAGGTGAACGGCCACTGCCTCCAGTGCGGTCACGCGGGCTAGTATTCCCACGCCCGACGGGTCCGCACAAGTGATCTCGGGCGGTTGCGGCACACATCCCGCACACCTCGCCGACGGAACGCGCACCCCCGGTGCCGCCGTCCCCCGTCCCCCGCTTCGTCGAGCCGGTGGAGTCCCCGGATGACCGATCGTGAACCACCCGTCGCCGTGCCGCCGGTCCGTGCGGCACTGGTGTCCCTCCTGGCCGAGGCCGCGCAGGCGCCGCCCGGCTGGGCCTCGCGGGTGACCCCGCAGGCCCGGCTGGACGGCGACCTGCTGCTCGACGAGACCGAGCTCGCGGCGCTGCACGAGGCCCTGCGCCGGGACTTCGGCCCCTCGGTGGACCTCGCCGCGCTGCGGGCCGGGCTGGACCTGGCCGGACTGGAGGCGCTGAGCGTCGCCGACGTCGAGCGGCTGCTGCCCGCGGAGGACGCCCGATGAGCCGCTTCCTGCTGGTGGTCCCGCCGCTGACCGGGCACGTCAACCCGACCGTGGGCCTGGCCCGGGAGCTGGTGGCGCGCGGCCACGAGGTGGCCTGGACCGGCACCGAGTCGGCGCTGCGACCTCTGCTGGGGCCCGACGCGGCGGTGTTCGGCACCGGCACCCGGGCGTTCCGGGCACAGGGCGGGCACGGGCTGGCCGCCGTCCGCTCGCTGTGGCAGGGGTTCATCGTCCCGTACGCGCGGTTCACCGTGAAGGCGCTGGACGCGGCGGTGCGCGAGTACCGGCCGGACGCGCTGCTGGTGGACCAGCACACGCCGGCCGGGGCGCTGGTGGCGCACCGGCACGGGCTGCCCTGGGGCACCCTGGCTCCGGGCGCGATGGAGCTGGGACGGCCGCTGCGGGCGCTGCCGCTGGTCGAGCAGTGGATGTCCGACCTGCTCCGCGGCCTGTGGCAGCGGGCCGGGCTGCCCGCGGAGGAGTACACCGACCCGCGGTTCTCCCCCGCGCTGGTGCTGGCCTTCACCGGCCCGGCGCTCACCGGTCCGGCGCTGACCGGGGCGGAACCGACCGGCGCCGAGGCGCTGCCCGCCCAGTACGCCCTGGTGGGGCCGGTGCTGGCGGACCGGCCGGCCGATCCGGCCTTCCCCTGGGAGCGGCTGCTGCCGGGGCGCCGGCGGGTGCTGGTCACCATGGGCACCCTCTCCGGCGAGCTGGGCGCGGACTTCCTGGCCCGGGCGGCGCGGGCGCTGGAGCTGGCCGGGCCCGGCGTGCAGCCGGTGTTCGCGGCGCCCGGCGAGCTGCTGCCCGAACTGCCCGCCGAGGCGGTGGCGGTGGACCGGGCGCCGGTGCTGGAGCTGATGCGGCGCGGGGCACTGGACGCGGTGCTGTGCCACGGCGGGATGAACACCGTCGGCGAGGCGCTGGCGCACGGGCTGCCGCTGGTGACGGCGCCGATCCGGCACGACCAGCCGTTCGTGGCGGCGCAGGTGGCGGCGGCCGGGGCCGGACTGCGGGTGCCGTTCGCCCGGGTGACGCCGGATCACCTCGCCGGCGCGCTGCGGAGCGTGCTGGAGGAGCCCGGGTACCGGGCGGCGGCGGCCCGGGTCGGATCCGAACTGCTCGCCGGCGGCGGGGCCGTGACGGCCGCCGACCGGGTGGAGGCACTGGTCGCGACGGCTGCCCGTAGGGCCAATCCATTGGTCTAGGCCATTGTTTCCGGGGCGCCGTTCACCCTAGGGTGGCCCGCAGCACCGCTTCCCAGGTGCCCCGCGCGCCGCCTTCCCGG
The DNA here is from genome assembly GCF_042885845.1 of Kitasatospora sp. NPDC058032. NCBI lineage: Bacteria > Bacillati > Actinomycetota > Actinomycetes > Kitasatosporales > Streptomycetaceae > Kitasatospora > Kitasatospora sp. NPDC058032. Next base: position 28,653 of record NZ_JBHVRK010000030.1, read on the forward strand.
CGCCCCGGCAACCCATCCCCGCTCGGGAGTTCTGGTTGATCGAGACCAAGGGGCTGAGAAAGTCCTACCCTTCCAAGAAACGCGGCCAGCCCCCCGTGGACGCCGTCCAAGGCATCGACCTGGACGTCGAGCCGGGTGAGATCTTCGGCTTCCTCGGCCCCAACGGCGCCGGGAAGACGACCACCCTGCGCATGCTCGCCACCCTCATCCGACCGGACGGCGGCGAGGCCCGGATCGCCGGCGCCGACCTGTTCGCCGACCCCGCCGAGGTGCGCCGCCGGATCGGCTACGTCGCCCAGGGCGGCGGCACCACCGACGCCGTCACCGCCCGCGAGGAACTCGTGATGCAGGCGCGGATGCACGGCAAGGGCAAGGCCGAGGCGCTCAACCGCGCCGAGGACGCGCTCAAGGCCTTCGAGCTCACCGAGTTCGGCGACCGGCCGTGCCGCACCTACTCCGGCGGCCAGCGCCGGCGCGTCGACATCGCGCTCGGCGTCATCCACGCGCCGAAGGTGCTGTTCCTCGACGAGCCGACGGTCGGCCTCGACCCGGCCAGCCGCGGCCACGTCTGGACCGAGATCCGGCGGCTGCGCGACGAGGGCATGACCGTCGTCGTCACCACCCACTACCTGGACGAGGCCGACGCGCTCTGCGACCGGGTCGCCATCGTCGACCACGGCGGCATCGTCGCCGAGGGCACGCCCGAGGCGCTCAAACGCGAGATCTCCGGCGACGTCGTGCTCATCGGGCTCGGCGCCGGCGAGGCCGAACGGGCCGCCAAGGCGCTGCGCGAGCAGCCCGACCTGCCCGAGCTGCACCGCCTGGAGCTGAGCGGCGAGGACGGGGTGCGGCTCTACCTGGACGACGGCGCCGCCGCCGTCCCGCGCCTGCTGCGGGCCCTGGACGGGGCCGGCGTCGTCACCGGCACCGTGCAGCTGCAACGGCCCAGCCTGGACGACGTGTTCCTGGCCCGCACCGGCCGCTCCATCGAGCAGTCCTGACCGCACCTCCGGATCCCTGAGGAGGGGCCCCATGAAGCTCGCCCGCGACACCTGGCTGGTCTTCCAGCGCCAGCTGCTGCTGATGTGGCGAACACCGGTCTGGATCGCCGTCGGAGTGATCCAGCCGATCTTCTACCTGCTGCTCTTCGCGCCGCTGCTCAAGCAGGTGCTGGAGCCGATGGGCGCGCACACCTACGCCGAGGCCTACCAGATCTACGTGCCCGGCCTGTTGGCCGTGCTGTGCATCTTCGGCGGCCTGTACACCGGCTTCAGCCTGCTCGGCGAACTGCGGGCCGGGATCATCGAGCGGGCCCGGGTCACCCCGGTCAGCCGGCTCGCCCTGCTGCTCGGCCGGGCCCTGCGCGAGATGGTGGCGCTGCTCGTCCAGGCGGTGATCATCACGCTCATCGCGCTGCCGTTCGGCCTGCGGGTCGGCCCGCTGGACCTGGTGCTGGCCTTCCTGCTGATGGGCCTGCTCGCGCTGATGACCTCGGCGATCTCCTACGGGATCGCGCTGGTGCTGCCGGCCGACGAGGCGATGGCGCCGGTGGTGAACACCCTCGCCCAGCCGATCGCGCTGCTGTCGGGCACGCTGCTGCCGCTGGCGCTGGCGCCGGTGTGGCTGCAGACGATGGCCAAGTGGAACCCCTTCTACTGGGCCGTGGAGGGCATGCGCTCGCTGTTCTCGGGCCACGTCGGGAACAGCGTGGTCTGGCAGGGCCTGCTGGTGGTCACGGTGATGACGGCGGCGGCGGTGTTCTGGTCGGCGCGGCTGTTCTCGACCCGGGTGCGCTGAGCCCGGCGGGTCGGGTGGCCGGACGGCCACCCGACCGGCCACCGGACCGTCATCATCGGCCGGGCGCCCGCCGGTCGGTCGTCCCCGCGGCCACGAAGGCCCAGGCGGCCGTACGACGACGGCGGCGGTGCCCCCTGCTCCAGGGGCACCGCCGCCGTGGCGTTCCGGGCGCGCGGACTACCCCGCCGCCCCCCGGGCGGTCTCGGTGCGGATGAAGTCCGCCAGCCGGGCGACGCCGGCCACGACCCGGCCGGGCGTCAGCGAGCTGATCGAGAGCCGGAGCCGGTGCTCCCCGCCGCCGGCCGGGTAGAACGGCGTCATCGGCGTCCAGAGCACGCCGAACTCGCGCGCGCAGCGCTCCATCGCCGCGTCGTCGGCCGCGAAGGCCACCGTGAGCACCGCGAAGAAGCCGCCCTCCGGCACGTTCCAGGACAGCCCCAGGCGCTCCCGCTCGGCGGCCGGGAAGCACCGGTCCAGCTCGGCCAGCAGGACGTCCATGACGGCCGCGTAGTGGGCGGTGGCGGGCGCGTTGGCGGCCCGCAGCCGGCAGTCGTGGGTGAGCAGCATGCCGCCGATCACGGCCTGGCTGAGCGCCGGCGTGTTGACCGTCGTCATGCTCTTCAGCCGGGCCAGCTCGTCGGCCAGCAGGGTGCGCCGCCCGCCGGGGCCGAGCACCTCCTGGTCGGCGACGACGTAGCCGAGCCGGGCGCCGGGGAAACAGGTCTTGGCGAAGGAGCCCAGGTAGACGACCCGGCGGTGGCGGTCCAGCGCCTTGAGGGTGGGCCGCTCGCCGGGCCGCTCCCCCGCGTCCCGGGCGAAGAAGCCGTACGGGTTGTCCTCGATGACCAGCAGGTCCTCCTCGGCCGCCGCCGCCAGCAGTCGGGCGCGGGCCGGGACGGGCATCGAGGTGCCGGAGGGGTTGGCGAAGTCCGGCACCACGTACAGGGCGCGCGGGCGCCGGCCGGCGGCGCGGACCTCCCGGGCGGCGGCGCGCACGGCCGCCGGGTCCGGGCCGCCGTCCGGCCCCTCGGGGACCGGCACGGTGGTCAGGTCGAGCAGCCGGGCGGCGCCGGTGACGCCGACGTAGCAGGGCGAGCTGACCAGCAGGACGTCCTGCGGGCCGGCGCAGAGCGCGCGCAGCGCCAGCAGCATGCCCTCCTGGGCGCCGACGGTCAGCACCAGCGCCTCGGGGGCCACGGTGAGGTTCTCGTCGTGGGCCAGGGTGCGGGCGACCAGGTCGTTGATGATGCCCTTGGTCGGCCCGTACTGGAACAGGGTGGTGCGGATCGCGTCGCGGTCCAGGCCGCTCGCGGCCAGGTGGTCGAGGTAGGCGTCCAGGTAGACGGGGACGTCCTCGGGCTCGAAGAAGCCCTCGTAGGGGCGGCCGGGGGCGAAGGAGACCGCCTGCGGGTAGCGGGTGGTGACCTCGTTGAGGAAGGTCATCGCGTCCAGCAGCGGGTCCGCGAGGGAGCCGTGCAGCTCGCCGAGCGGGAGCGTGACGGCCTCGGCGGGTCGGTCCTCCGCGGGCGCGGCCGGCGCGGCCGGCGCCGAGGGGACGGTGGGGACGGTGGGGGCGCTCACGCGAGGGCCTCGCGCAGCCGCGCGGCCGCGTACGCCTGGGCCTCGGCGGCGCCGTCCAGGGTGCCGGTCATGGCGAAGAACCCGTGCGGCATGCCGGCCCAGCGCCGCAGCTCCACCGGCACGCCCGCCGCGCGCAGCGCCTCGGCGTACTGCTCGCCCTCGTCGCGCAGCGGGTCGTACTCGGCGGTGATGACGGTGGCGGGCGGCAGGCCTGCCAGGCTCGCGGCGCGCAGCGGCGAGGCGTGCGGGTGGGTGCCGTCCGCCGGGTCGGCCAGGTAGTGGCCCCAGTACCAGGCGACCGAGCGGCGGTTGAACAGCGCCGGGTCGTCGTGCTCGCGCAGCGAGGGGGTGTCGGCGCGGGCGTCGGTGTTGGGGTAGACGAGCAGCTGGTGGCGCAGCGCCGGACCGCCCTCGTCGCGGGCGAGCAGGGCGAGCACGGCGGCGAGGTTGCCGCCCGCGCTGTCGCCGGCGACGGCGAGGCGCCCGGTGTCCAGGCCGAGCCCGTCCGCGTGGGCGGCGAGCCAGCGGGCGGCGGCGGCGCAGTCCCGGACGGCGGCGGGGAAGGGGTGCTCGGGGGCGAGGCGGTAGCCGACGGAGGCGGTGGCGCAGCCGACGGCGTTGGTCAGCGCGCGGCAGATCGCGTCGCTGGTGTCGGGCGAGCCGAGGGTCCAGCCGCCGCCGAACAGGTAGAGCAGTACCGGCGACGGGCGGCCGTCGGCGGGCGGTTCGGGCCGGTAGAGGCGCAGCGCGAGTTCGCCGCCGGGGCCGGGGAGGCGGTGCTCCTCGACGGCGGCCACCGGCTCGGGGGTGCCCGCGGCGGCGCGGATGTCGGCGAGGTCGGCGGCACGGGCCTCGGCGACGGTGAGGCTGTAGAGCGGGGCCGTTCCGGCGCTCGCGCGGCGGTCGCGCAGCGCCTGGGCCTGGGGGTGCAGGGGCATCGGGGTTTCCTCGGGACGGGGCTGGGTCAGCGGTCGGCCTCGACGTAGACGGTCTCGTCGGTGCGGAAGGGGGTGTCCAGGTCGGCGACGTCGGTCCGGGCCCCCTCGCGGTAGGCGCAGTGGCGGATCCGCCCGGGCTCGAAGCCGGCCAGGGTGAGGACGTGCCGCAGCTCGTCGAGGTCGTAGATCCACTGGTGACCGTAGTGGCGGAAGATCTGGTTGACCAGGAAGGCGGGGCGCTGCGGCATCGGCGGGCCGAAGCCCATGGTGGTCAGCCGCCGGCGGTGCTTGGTGAGGAAGCCGTCCCCGGTGGCGTAGCCGACCAGGTAGCGGGCCAGGTCGGGGGTGGTGATCCGCAGCACGCCGCCGGGCCGCAGCACCCGGCGGGCCTCGCGCAGCCAGCCGACCGCGACGGGCATGGTGACGTGCTCGATGAGGTGCTCGGCGTAGACCCAGTCGACGCTTCCGTCGGCGAAGGGCAGCGGCTCGGCGATGTCGAGCTGGGTGAACCAGCGGTCGCCGTCGACCCGGTAGAGGGTGCCGGGCTCGGTGGTCGTGTCGGGGCCGCGCAGGGCGGTGAGGTCGGTGCCGAGGCCGGCCGGGTGGGCGGTGCGGAAGGCGGCGAACTCCAGGCCGGTGACGCCGAGGTCGGTGAAGTCCGCGTGGTCGTACGGGAGTCCGCCGGCGGCGGCTTCCAGCGTCCGACAGGTGGCGACGTCGGCGCTGAAGCGGTCGAGCTGCTCGGCGAGGCCGTCGGGGTCGTCCCAGTCCCAGCCGGGGAAGGCGTCCTGTCTGCTCATGGTGTCGGTGTTCCGATCGTTGCGTCGGGGTGCGTGGGCGGGAGGGTCAGCGCGGCCAGGGCGCGAGGGCGGTGCGGTCCAGGTCAGCGACCGCGGGTCGGCCCAACAGGGCCATGGTGTGCTCCAGTTCGTCGCGCAGCAGGTCGAGGACGCGGGTCAGGCCGGCCTCGCCGCCGGTGGCCAGTCCCCAGAACGCCGGGCGGCCGACCAGGACGGCGCGGGCGCCGAGGGCGAGGGCGACGGCGATGTCCGCGCCGCCGCGCACCCCGCCGTCGAGCAGCGCCGGGAGGTGCGGCGGCAGCGCGTCGACGACCTCGGGCAGGGCGGCCAGGGCGGGCAGCGCGCCGTCGAGTTGGCGACCGCCGTGGTTGGAGACGACGACCGCGTCGACGCCGTGCTCGGCCGCGAGCCGGGCGTCCTCGGCGGTCAGCACGCCCTTGAGGACCAGCGGCAGCCGGGTGCGTTCGCGCAGCCAGGCGAGGTCGGACCAGGTCAGGGTGGGGTCGAACTGTTCGCGGGCGTGCTCGGCGATGCCCGAACTGCCCTGGCCGGCGCGGTGGCTGGCGGCCATCAGGGCGGGGTCGAGGTTGACCGCGCGGATCTCCGGCGGGACGGCGAAGCCGTTGCGCAGGTCGCGCAGCCGGCGGCCGATCCGGGGGGCGTCGACGGTGAGCAGCAGGGCCGCGAAGCCGGCCGCCTCGGCCCGTTCCACCAGCGCGGCGAGGGCGTCGCGGCGGCGCAGCCAGTAGAGCTGGAGCCAGAGCGGGCCGGTCGCGGCGGCGGCGATCTCCTCCAGGGTGCGGCTGGCGAAGATTCCGGCGACCAGGAGGGCGCCGGCCTTTCCGGCTGCCCGGGCGGTCGCCGTTTCGCCGTCCGGATGGACCAGTCGGTGGTAGGCCATCGGGGCAATTCCGACCGGCAGTTGCAGGGTACTGCCGAGCAACTCGACGGCCGGCGCGCAGATGGAGACGTCGACCAGCGCGCGGGGGCGGAACGCATAGCGTCCGAACATTTCCCGGTTGGCCGCCACGGTGCGTTCCGAACCGCTGCCGCCTTCGACGAAGTCCCATACTTCTGGGGGCAGTTGGTCGCGCGCAGCGCGTTCGATCCCGGCCAGTGTGAGTGGTGCCACGGGCATCCTCGTTCCCGGACCGGCCGCGTTCGGACCGGTCCACGGATCGGCAGCGTAGGAGGTCTGCACCACATTGGTATAGACCTTGATTTGACCAATCGTCTGTGCAATGGTCTGGCAACGGAATTGGACGTATTGCTTGTGATGTCATGTGAACATCGTCCGGTGTCCATGACAAATCTCCTCACTGTGTGGAGTGGCGTTGACCGGCTTTTCCCCTTCTTCACCGCCGCCCGCCTCACCCCCGCACGCCGATGCTCCCGCCGACTGGGTCGACCGGGTGCTGCTGGCCGGTCCCGGGGGTGAGGAGTGCCTCCGTTTCGGCACGCCCGTCGACCGCGACGCCCTGCGCGCGCTGGTCGCCGAGCAGACCGAACGGCTGGCCGCGGCCGGCCTCGGCCCGGGCGGCACCGTCGCCCTGCGGCTTCCGCCCTCCCTGGGCTTCGTCGCCGTGCTCCTGGCGGGCTGGCGACTGCGGGCCCAGGTCGCTCTCCTGGACCACCGCCTGACCGACCACGAGGTCGAGCTGGCGGTGGGCCGACTGGCCCCGCAGGTGCTGGTCGGCTCGGCCTCGCGGCCCGCGGCCGCGGCGCTGCGCGGCTACTCGCCGGCCGACCCGGTCGCCGTCCGGCTGCCCGCCGGACGGCCCGCCGGGCCCGGCCCCGCGCGGGGCCCGCTGAGCTCCGGCGCGACCGGCCCGGCCCAGGTGATCGCCCGGACCGCGAGCGAC
>NZ_JBHVRK010000030.1:35638-76673 GCF_042885845.1 Kitasatospora sp. NPDC058032
ACCTCTGACGATCCCGCGCACGCCGGCCGGGGGCGGCCCCGGCGGGGCCCCGCCCCGGCCGGGGGCGGGCGGCCCGCGGGCCGCCCCGCCGGGACCGGCCACGCGCTGGTCCAGCTGAGCTCCGGCTCGACCGGCCCGGCCAAGGTGATCGCCCGGACCGCGAGCGACCTGATCCGCGAACTCGACTGCTACCGAAGGCTGTCGGCATTCCCCGGCGAGGGCGAGCGGGTCGTCCTGCTGTCCTCGGTGGTGCATGTGCTCGGCCTGGTCGGCGGGCTGCTCAACAGCCTGTCCGCGCGCGCCCCGCTCACCGTCCCGGACCGGATGACGGCCGCGGGCATCCTCGCCGCGGTCGCCGCCGACGGCCGCCCGACCACCGTGATCGGCGTGCCGTTCCACGCGGAACTGCTCGCCGGTGCGGCCGAACCACCCGAACTGCCGCAGCTGCGGCGGATGGTGGTGGCCGGCGAACTCGTCCGCCCGGGCCTGCCCGCGGCGTTCACCGCGCGCTACGGCGTCCCGCTCGGCACCATGTACGGGATGACCGAGACCGGGGTGATCGCCACCGACCTGGACGGCACCCTGCACCCGGCCAAGCAGCCCGTGCACGGCATGGAGCTGCGGCTGGTGGGCGGCGAGCTCCAACTCGGCACCCCCGCCTCGCCCTACCCCGGGCTCGACGACCCGACCCGCTGGGCGGACGGCTGGCTGCACACCCGCGACGCCGCCGTCCTCGACCCGGACACCGGCCGGGTCACCGTCCTCGGCCGTCGGGACTCGCAGGTCTCGATCGGCGGCCTCAAGGTCGACCTCACCGAGGTCGAGCAGACCCTCGCCGCACTGCCGCAGGTCAGGGAGGCCGTGGTGGTCTTCGACGACGGCGCCATCGAGGCCTATCTCTCGGCCGAGGACGGCGCCGACCGGGCACTCGTCCAGGACGGCCTCGCCCGGCAGCTCGCCGCCTACAAGCGGCCACGCCGGCTGGCCTTCCTGCCGCAGCTGCCCCGCACCGCCACCGGGAAGCTGCTGCGCGACCCGGTGGCCCTGCGCGCCGCCGCCGGCTGAGCCACCGGCACCGGCACCGGTGCCGTTCGCGACCCGCCGCGCCGTGATCCGGCGTGCCCGGGCGCGTCCGTGACGGGCCCGGAAGGCTCCCCAACGGGCGGCATCCGACTGCCCGTTGGCGCCACCGCCGACGACCCGAAGGACCACGTACCTTCCCCGACGACCCCGAGCGCCGTGCGCGCCCGGGCACAAGGAGCCCACCATGCAGGACCGCATCCGCGCGTTCGTCCTCGCCGCACTGACCGAGATGCAGTACGACGTCTCCGAGGTCACCGGCGACACCGACCTCGGCCCGGCCGGCCTGGACCTGGAGTCGCTCGCCCTCGCCGACCTCTCGGTCCAGGTCGAGGACGAGTACGGGGTCAAGTTCGACCTCGACGAGATGGAGAGCACCGCGCTGATGACGCTCGACGAGTTCACCGCCGACGTCGCCGCGCGGATCGCCGCCACCACCGCCACCGCCGCCTCGGGCAGCCCGGCGTGACCGACCTCGCCCGCCCCGACCGGGCCGAGGTCCTCGCCATGCTCGCGGCCTTCGGGCAGCGCTCCGCCGAGGACGTCCCCGAGGAACTCGGCTCGCTCGAACTCACCTGGCTGATAGCCGAGTTCGAGCAGCGCTACGGCATCGAGCCGGACCTCGACGACGATGCCTTCGAGGCCGTCCGGACGGTCGACGACGCCGTGGCGGTGTTCCGCGCCACCGTGGACGCCGCAGTCAACGCCGCGGGCTCCCCCGTGGACACCACCCCGGGGGCCGCGCGGCCATGAACCGCCACGCCCCGCCCGCCGTCCGGCCCGTGGTGACCGGTGTCGGCGTGCTCAGCGCGGCCGGCGACGGACCGGCCGCGCTCACCGAGGCCGTCGTCCACGGCAAGGCCGCGTTCGGCACGGTCACCCGGTTCGACGTCTCGGCACGCCGCACCGTGCGCGCCGCGCTGCTGCCCGAGCCGCGCCCGCTCGCGGACGCCGTGCTCGCCGCCGTCGGCCAGGCCTGCCGCCGCGCCGGCCTGGACCCGGCCGCGCCCGAGGGCGGTCCGCCCGTGCTGTTCGCCCTGCACAGCGACCTGCGCACCCGGGCCGCCGTCGGCGCGGTCGCGGGCGGGGCCGCCGCCGCCTGGGGCTCCCCCGGGGTCACCCGCGCCTACACCGGCGCCTGCGTCGCGGCCGCGACCGCCGTCGCCGACGCCGCCGCGCTGGTCGCCACCGGCCGCCACCCCCGGGTCCTGGTCGCCGCCGGACACCTGGTCGAGCCCGGCGTCTTCGCCGCCTTCGACGCCGGCCGGGCGCTGGCCCGCGACGGCGAGCTGCGTCCGTTCAGCGCCGGCCGCAGCGGCACCCTGCTCGGCGACGCGGCCGCCGCCGTACTGGTGGAGGCCGAACCGGAGGCCGAGCGGCGCGGCGCGCCCGTGCTGGCCCGGCTGGCCGGCTGGGGCCGGGCCGGCGACGCCCACCACGTCTGCCGCCCCGAACCCGAGGGCGACGGCGTGGCACGGGCGGTCGAGGCCGCGCTGGGGCGGGCCGGGATCGCGCCGGCCGAGGTCGGCTACGTCAACGCCAACGGCACCGGCTCACCGCTGTCCGACCTCGCGGAGGCCAAGGCCCTGCACCGGGTCTTCGGCGCGCACACCGCGAGGCTGCCCGTCAGCTCCAGCAAGGCCGTCCACGGCCACGCCCTCGAAGCCTCGGCACTGCTCGAACTCGTCGTCACCATCGGCGCGTTGACCGACGGCGCGCTGCCGGTCAACGCCGGCTGGCTGGGCCCGGACCCGGACATCGGCCTGGACCTCGTGCTGGACGGCCCGCGCGCCGCCCGGCCGCGCTACGCGCTCACCCTCAACTCCGCCTTCGGCGGCGCCAACGCCGCGCTCCTGGTGGCCGCCCGATGACCACGCTGCGCATCCTCGCCGAGGCCGCCTGGCCCGACCCCGACGCCCGCGAGCCCGAGCCGCTCCCTCCGCTGCCCGGCTTCGCCGCCTCCTCCTTCAACCCCCTGGTGGCCGAGACCGCCGAACGCTGCCTGCGCGCCCGCCACGGCGCGGCCCCGGCCCCCGGCCGCACCGCGCTGCTGCTGGCGAGCACGGGTGGCGACCGGGCCACCGCCCGCGCCATCGACGAGGCCGCCGCCGACACCGGCCGGCGGATGCCCCCGCTGCTGTTCTTCCAGTCCAACCCGAACGCCGTGCTCGGCCACATCGCCGCCCGCTGGGGCCTGACCGGCCCGGTGGTGGCGATCAGTCCGGTGCAGGCCCCGCCACCCGGACGGGTCCCGCAGGACGCGCTCGACCTGGCGGAGCTGCTGCTCGCCGACGGCGACGCCGAGCAGGTCCTCGTCATCGCCGCCGAGCAGGCCGACCCCGCCGACTCCACCGACTCCACCGACTCCACCGGCGACGGAGGCGGAGGCGGCACCGACCGGGCGGTGGCCCTGCTGGTGACCGCCGTCTGACCCCCGTCCCGAGACCGACCCGAACCGCCGCCGTCCGTCCACCCCTGCGCACCACCGGCGCGAACGGTCCCCCACCCGCCGCGTCCCGCCGCAGCACGCCCCGCACGCCCGCACCCCGGGAGGGATCCACCCCGTGAGCATCCGCAGTATCCGCACCCTGCTGGCGGACGACCCGGCCGTCGGCGCCGGAAACGTCCTCACCAGCCGCCTCGCGCTCGGCCTCGGCCTCGACGAGCCGCTGCTGACCTTCGACACCCCGGTGGACGACCACGCCGCCTGGCAGCCCTTCACCCTCACCGAGCTGGACCGCGCCGTCCGGGCCCGGTCCGCCGCCCTGCACGCCCTCGGCATCGGCCGGCGCGACCCGGTGGTGGTGTACGCGAGCGACGCCGCCGACCACGTGCTGGCCTTCCTCGCGCTGGCCCGGCTCGGCGCCATCCCCGCGCTGCTCAACCCCCACCTGGACGGCGAGCGGGCCGCCCGCTACATCGCCAAGCTCGGCCCGGTCGGCATCCTGGCCGACGCCCCGCACCTGGCCGCGCTGGCCGGCCACGAGCCCGGCGCACCCGTGCTGCCCGAGATCGCCACCCTCGGCTCCGGCGACCCCGAGGCCGCCCCCGCGCCCTACCGGCACTGGGCCGGCGACCCGGTCGCGATCACCCACTCCTCCGGCACCACCGGCATGCCCAAGGCCGTGGTGCACTCGCACGCGAGCCTGTACGCGGCGATCCGCCACCGCGCCCGGCTGCCCCGCCCGCAGGGCCAGGACCGGATGCTCAGCGCGCTGCCCGCCCCGCACGCCGCCACCCTGATCGCGGTCAACCTCGCCCTCGCCTCGCACACCCGACTCGCCGTGCTGTCCAGCCAGTCCGGCGCCGGCGTGCTGGACGCGATCGAGCAGTGGCGCCCCAGCGGCGTGGTCGGCTTCGCCGCCACCTGGGCCGACCTCGCCCACCACGACCTCGCCGCGCGGGACCTGGACTCCGTCGCGCTCTGGTGGAACACCGGCGACTGCGCCCACGAGGTGCACATCCGCCGCCTGGTCGCCGCCGGCAGTCGCGAGTCGGTGACCCGCGAGGGCCGGGTCCGGGTGCCCGGCTCGCTGTTCGTCGACGGCCTCGGCTCCACCGAGATGGGCCACTCGCACTTCTTCATCACCCACGGCCCGGGCACCGATCGCTACGGCCGCTGCGTCGGGCGCCCGCACGCCTTCGTCGACTGCGAGCTGGTCGGCCCGGACGGCGAACCGCTCGGCCCCGGCGAGGTCGGCGAACTCGCCACCACCTCACCGACCTTGGCGCTCGGCTACTGGAACGACTCGGCCACCACCTACCGCACCCGGCTGCGCGGGCGCTTCCTCACCGGCGACCTGATGTACCGGGACGAGGAGGGCTACTACTACCACGTCGACCGGGCCGTCGACTCGGTCGAACTCGGCGACGGCAAGCGGCTGTTCACCGCGATGTCGGAGGAGCGCGTGCTCGCCGCCTGCCCCGAGGTGCTGGACTGCACGGTGGTCGCGGTGCGCGACGGCGACCGGGTGGTCACCGACGTGCTGCTGGTCCTGGCCGCCGGGGCCGACCCGGCCGCCGACCGCACCAAGGCCGTCACCTCCGCGCTGGACGAGGCCGCCGCGGCCACCGTCCGCCAGGTCGTCGTGGTGGCCGGGGGCGACATCCCGCTCGGCCCGACCGGCAAGGTGCGCAAGGTGCTGCTGCGCCGGCGCTACCTGGACGCGGTCGCCGCCGGGGTAAGCGCATGAGCGCCGCCCGCCGCCCGGGCGCCGTGGTCACCGGCATCGGCCTGGTCACCCCGCTCGGCCGCAAGCCCGCCGAGGTCTTCGACGCGCTCACCGCCGGCCGCACCGGCATCCGCGCCCTGCCCGAGGGCCACGCCGCCCACGGCTGGCTGACCGCGGCCGGCCTCGCCCCGGCGGTGGACGGCCGCGAGGTGCTGCCGCCCACCGAGACCCGCTGCGTGGACCGCTTCGTGCTGCTCGCCCTGGCCGCCGCCGACGACGCGCTGGCCGACGCCGCCCTGGTGGTCGGCGAGGACGCCGACCCGCACCGCACCGCCGTGGTGCTGGCCACCGGCGGCGGCGGTCTGGAGACCTTCGAGCAGCAGTCCCACCGCCGCCTGGAACGCGGCCGTCCCGGCGTCAGCCCGTACCTGCTGCCCGGCATGCTCTCCAACATGGCCACCGCCCGGATCGCCATCAAGCACGGGATCCGCGGCTTCAGCACGGCCATCGTGACGGCCTGCGCGGCCGGCGCCCAGGCCGTCGCCGAGGGGCTGCGGCTGATCCGCTCCGGCGACGCGGACGTGGTGGTGTGCGGCGGCACCGAGTCCTCGCTGCACCCGACGATCGCCGCCGCGTTCACCAACGCCCGTGCGCTGTCCTCCGGTTGGGAGGATCCGACGCAGGCCAGCCGGCCCTTCGACCGGCGGCGCAACGGCTTCGTGCTGGGCGAGGGCAGCGCCGTCCTGGTGCTGGAGAGCGCCGAGCACGCCGCCGCCCGCGGCGCCGCCGGCTACGCCGAGCTCACCGGCTGGGGCGCCTCCACCGACGCCCACCACCCGACCATGCCCCGTCCCGACGGCGCGGGCGCCGCCGACGCGATGCGCGCCGCGATCGCCAACGCCGGTCTCGCGCCCGCCGACGTCGGCTACGTCAACGCCCACGGCACCGGCACCAAGCTCGGCGACGTCGCCGAGAGCGCCGCGCTGAACGCCGTCTTCGGCCCGCACCGCCCCGCGGTCAGCTCCACCAAGGGCGCCACCGGCCATCTGCTGGGCGCCGCGGGCGCGCTGGAGGCGGCGGTCACCGCGCTCGCGGTGGCCCGGGGGACCCTGCCGCCGACCGTCAACCTGGACGAGCCGGACCCGGCCTGCGACCTGGACCACGTCCGGGGCGCGGCCCGCACCGTCCCGCTCACCGCCGCCCTGAGCAACGCCTTCGCCTTCGGCGGGCACAACCTCAGCCTGGTCTTCGAGCCCGCCTCCACCCCGTCCCTCCGCTGACGCCGCCCGGCGACGCGGCGCGGACACCCGTGCCAGGCCCCTCGTCAACTCGCGATCCCCCGGGGAGATCCCGTTGTCCATCCAGTCCATCGCCCACGTCGAGTACCACTGCGCCGACGCCGACACCACCGCCGCGGAGCTCTGCGCCGACTACGGCTTCACCGGCGCGACACCCGATCCGGACCAGCTCGCCGCGGCCGAGTCCGCACACGCCCGCACCCTCCTCGTGCAGCAGGGCACCATCCGCTTCCTGCTGCGCTCCGCCACCGACCCGGCGCACCCGGTGGCCCGCTACGCCGCCCGGCACGGTGAGGGCGTCGCGGTGCTCGCGCTCTCCTGCCCCGACCCGCAGGCCGCCCTGGACCGTGCCGAGCGGCACGGCGCCCGGGTGCTGGACCGGGCCGGCGGGCTGGTGGCCGGCTTCGGCGACACCGCCCTGCGGTTCGTCCCGGAGGCGCCGGCCGCCCCCGAGCCCGCCGACGGCTCGCCGCGCCTGCTGGACGCCCTCGACCACGCCGCGATCTGCCTGCCGGCCGGCGAGCTGGCGCACGCCGTGAAGTTCTGCGAGGCCGCGCTCGGCATGCACCGCATCTTCGGCGAGTACATCGAGGTCGGCGAGCAGGCGATGGACTCCAGCGTGGTGCAGAGCGCCTCGGGCGAGGTCACCTTCACCCTCATCGAGCCCGACACCACCCGCCGCCCCGGGCAGATCGACACCTTCCTCGCCGACCACGAGGGCGCCGGCGTCCAGCACCTGGCGTTCCGCACCGGCGACATCGCCACCGCCGTACGCACCATCCGCGAGCGCGGCGTGGCGTTCCTGACCACCCCCGGCACCTACTACGACGCGCTCGCCGAGCGGCTCGGCGGCACCGCGATCCCGGTCGGGACGCTGCGCGAGCTGGACGTGCTGGTCGACCAGGACCACGGCGGGCAGCTGTTCCAGATCTTCGCCCGCTCGACACACCCCCGGCGGACGTACTTCGTGGAGCTGATCGAGCGCCAGGGCGCCGGTACCTTCGGCACCGCCAACATCAAGGCCCTGTACGAAGCCGTCGAGCGGCAGCGCGCCGCCGCCTCCGTCTGAGCCGCCGCCGGCCGCACCACGGCCGGCGCCCACCCGAGCCCTCACCACCACAGGAGGCCCGTCCCCCATGACCACCGCGCCCGCCGCACCCGAGTTCCACCTCACCGAGGCCGAACGCGCCCTGCTGCCCACCCCCGAGGAGGTGGCCGGCTACCTGGAGCACGGCTGGTACCTGTCCCGCAAGCTGTTCAGCGACGAGGAGCTGGACGCCCTGCAGGCCGCCACCGAGCTCTACTACGAGGGCCACCGCGACCGCACCCTGCCGGTCCGCCCGCCCCGGCTGGCCTCCTGGGAGCCGGCGCACGGCCCGGTCCAGCGCCACAACGACTACGTGCACTACGAGAGCGACGCGATCGGCGCGATCCTGCGCAAGCCGCTGCTGGGCGCCGTCGCCGCGCTGCTCGCCGAGGCCGAGGAGGTCCGGATCTTCCAGGCCACCCTCATCTACAAGCCCCCGGTGCCCGGCGAGCCCAGCAACCAGGTGCCGTGGCACTTCGACAAGCACTACTGGCAGACCTCGAGCTCGGACCGGATGCTCACCGCGTTCCTGCCGTTCCACGACTGCGCCGAGGAGAACGGCACCATCACCATGGTGGACGGCAGCCACCGCTGGAAGGAGCTGCCCTCCGAGGAGGACTCCACCCGGCACTTCGCCGACCGCGACAACTCCGAGCTGGACGCGATCCTGGACGCCAACGCGGCGTACAACGGGACCGAGGTCCGCAAGGTCCCGATGACCATCCCGCGCGGCCACGTCAGCTTCCACCACTGCCGCACCTACCACGGCAGCGGACCCAACCTGGCCGCCTACCCGCGCCGCGCCGTCTCGCTGCACCTCCAGGACGGCGCCAACGCCTACCGGCGCGCCACCCGCCCGGACGGCGGGACGGTCGTCTACAACCACGACGTCCTGGTGCGCGGCACCGCCGACGGCCACCCCGACTACGCCGACCCGGAGTTCTGCCCGACGGTGTGGCGGGGCGCCCGGTGACGACCACGGCACCCGCCGTCGCCGCGCTCGACACGCCCGAGCGGCGGTACCGGATGCTGCGGCTGATCCGGTCCTTCGAGGAACGGGCGCTCGACCTGGTGAAGTCCGGGGTGATCACCGGCGGCATCCACCCGTACATCGGGCAGGAGGCCGTCGCGGTCGGCGTCTGCGCCGCGCTCCGGGCCGGCGACCGGCTCGCCTCCACCCACCGCGGGCACGGCCACGTGCTGGCCCGCGGCCTCGACCCGGCCCGGCTGCTGGCCGAACTGGCCGGGCGCACCGGCGGCTCCAACCGCGGCCGGGGCGGCTCGATGCACGCCGCCGACCTGCGGCTGGGCATCCTCGGCGCCAACGGCATCGTCGGCGCCGGCGCACCGATCGCGGTCGGCGCCGCCTGGGCCGACCGGCAGGCGGGCTCGGACGCGGTGGCGGTCGCCTTCTTCGGCGACGGCGCGCTCAACCAGGGCGTGCTGCTGGAGTCGCTCAACCTGGCCGCGATGTGGCGGCTGCCGGTGCTCTTCGTCTGCGAGAACAACGGCTACGCCACCACCCTGCCCGCCGGCACCGCGGTGGCGGGCAGCGCGACCGGCCGGGCCGCCGCCTTCGGCATCCCCGCCGCCGAGGTCGACGGCATGGACACCGAGGCGGTCCGGGCCGCCGCCGAGCAGGCCGTCGCCCGGGCGAGGGCCGGCGGCGGTCCCGGCTTCCTGGAGTGCCGCACCTACCGCTTCGAGGGCCACCACACCATGGAACGGCGGATGAAACTGCACTACCGCACCCCCGAGGAGGTGGCCGCCTGGCGCGAGCGCGACCCGCTCCCCCGGGCCGCCGCCGCGATCGGCGCCGACCGCGCCGCCGCCCTGGACGCCGGGGTGGCCGCCGAGATCGTGGCCGCCGAGGAGTTCGCGCTCGCCTCGCCGCACCCGGACCCGGCCGGCGCCACCGACCACCTGTACGCCTCCGGGCTGCGGCCCCGGGCGGGGGCGGTGACATGAGGCTTTCCTACACCAAGGCGCTCAACCGGGCGCTGGCCGACGAGCTGGCCGACGATCCGGCGGTCTGCGTGTTCGGCGAGGACATCGGCGCCGGGATGGCCGGGCCCACCCTCGGCCTGCTGGACCGGTTCGGGCCGGAGCGGATCGTCGACACCCCGCTCTCCGAGCAGGCGTTCACCGCGATGGCGCTCGGCGCGGCACTGGCCGGGCGGCGGCCGGTGCTGGAGTTCCAGATCCCCTCGCTGCTGTTCCTGGTCTTCGAGCAACTCGTCAACCAGGCCCACAAGTTCTCGCTGATGACCGGCGGCCAGGCGGGGGTCCCGCTCACCTGTCTGGTCCCCGGCTCGGGCTCCCGGGACGGCTGGGCGGGCCAGCACTCCGACCACCCGTACAGCCTCTTCGCGCACGCCGGGATGAAGACCGTCGTCCCCGCCACGCCGACCGACGCCTACGGGCTGCTCCGCTCGGCGATCCGGGACCCGGACCCGGTGGTGGTCTTCGCCCCGGCCGCCGCGCTGCCGGTCCGCGAGACCGTCACCTGGGAGCTGGCGCCGATCCCGCTCGGCACCGCCCGGGTGCACCGCAGCGGCACGGACGTCACCCTGGTCGCCGTCGGGCACCTGGTGCACGACGCGCTGGCGGTGGCCGAGGAACTCGCCGGGGAGATCTCGGTCGAGGTGCTCGACCCTCGCACGCTGTACCCGTTCGACTGGGCCGCGCTGGGCGCCTCGCTGGAGCGCACCGGGCGGCTGGTGGTGATCGACGACTCCAACCGCAGCTGCGGGATCGGCGCCGAGGTGCTGGCCACCGCCGCCGAGGAGTTCCGGCTCACCGCACCGCCGCGCCGGGTCACCCGGCCGGACGGGGCGGTGCTGCCGTTCGCCCCCGCGCTCGACCGGGCGCTGCAGCCGGACCGGGAGCAGCTGCGGCACGCGCTGCGCGCCGTCATGAAATGACGCTTCATCAGCTGCTTTCCAGGGGGCGGTCCTTGTGGCCGCCCCCTGTCGTCCGGTCCGGGCTCAGAGCACCTTGGGCACGGCCGCGAGCAGGGCCGGCAGCTCGTCGGACGGGTCCCGGTAGCGGTGCAGCAGCGCCCGTCCCTCGGTCCCGCGCAGCCGCGCGGCCAGCCGGGCCGGGAGTACCGCCGTGGTCAGCAGCCCGGTGCCGCCGAAGCCCTCGACGGCCCAGCAGACCCACGGCAGCGGGTAGTTGGCGGCCGGGCTGAAGAAGACCGGCCGCTGGCCCTGGAAGGTCGCGTCGTAGAGGCCGAAGCGGCTCCAGTTGGAGAAGCTGATCCGGCGCCGCGTCGGGTCGAAGCCGATCGGCACGCAGGAGCCCAGCCCGGGGCGGCCCAGCTCGGCCAGGAAGCGCAGATTGGCGCGCAGGTTGAGGTGGTCCTCCGCGTACCCCAGCACGGCGGTGCGCAGCGCCCCGGCGAGGGCGGCCGGGCCCTCCTCGGGGGCGTACGGCAGGTGGATGTCGCCGAGCAGGTTGCCGACCAGGGCGTCCGACAGGCCGAGCGGGCGCCGGGCGTTGACCGGGACGGTGAGCCAGCGGGTCTCCCGGTCGCCGTCCAACTCCCGCAGGGTGTGCACGACATGGGCGCAGACCGCGTCGCCGGAGGAGACCCAGCGGCCGGCCGCGGCGCCGAACTCCTCGCGCATCCGGGCTGTCTCGGCGTCGCCGAAGTACAGCTGGACGGTCCGGTTGGCGCGCGGACCGGCCGCCACCTCGCGGTCCAGCACAGCGCGCTCGGCCGGTCCGGGCACCCGGAATCCGGGCCGGCCGCAGTCCTCGGCGGGCAGCACCCGGTCGAGCAATCCGTCCTGGTCCTCGACGAGTTCGGCCGCCGGGAGCTCCTCGCCCTCGACCGCCGCCGACCAGGCGCGCAGCAGCAGCGCGAAGCTGTGCAGGTCGCCGACGGCGTGGTGCCAGGAGCAGCCGAGCACGGTGCCGCCGTCACCGGTGCGGGTCACCCGGACGGCGAGCAGCGGTCCGCCGCCGGTGCGGGCGGCCCGGGCGTCCAGCGGGTCGACGTGCAGCGCGCCGGGCGCGGTGACCCGCCCCATGGACTCGGCGAGCGTGCCGTCGACGCGGTAACTCACCATCGGGACACCGGAGTCGTCGCAGACCGCCTCCAACACCCCGTCGACGGTGCGCAGTCGGCCGGCGAAGACCGGGACGCGCTCCAGCGCCCGGGCCAGGCCGGCGGCGAGGCGGTCCTCGTCCAGCGCGCGCTCGAAGAAGAGGACGACCGAGACGGCGAGGTCGGCGAGCATGGTGTCGGCCAGACCGCAGCGGACCACCGTTCCCGGGGCGGTGCCCGCTCTGACCGTACGGGTGTCGCGCAACTTCGGCCAGACGCTCATCGATTCATCCCGGGGCGGTCGAGTGAGTCGTGCGGAATGCCCCGGACGACCGTGCAGATCTCTCCGAACGATAGGGCAGTCTCCCGGCAGTGATCCAGTGGTCCAGTCCAATTCCGTGGTATCGGACCGGACGGACGGTACGGAACGGCGGGCGGACGGCGGGCGGACTAGAATGATCCGCAGCTGATCGACCCGCGCGCAGGAGTTCCGGATGAACGCCGTCAGCCAGGTGTTCGCGCTGATCGCCGCCGCCGTCCACCTCGTGGTGTGGCCGCTGGAAAGCTTCCTCTACGGCCACCCGAGGGTCCGTCGGCTGCTCACCGCCTCCACGTCCGACGCCCCCCAGGTCCGCCTCTGGCGGGTCAACGTCGGCTTCTACAACCTCTTCCTCGCCCTCGGCCTGGTCGCCGGACTGGTCGCACTGCACCGCGGCGAGCCCGTGGTCGGCCGCACCCTGATCACCTGTCTCAGCGCCTTCATGATCGCGGCCGGCACCACCCTCGTCGTCTCCGAGCCCCGGCTCTGGCCCGGGGCCCTCGGCCAGGCCCTCCCCCCGGCCGTCGTCCTGCTGGCCGAGGCCGCGAGCTGACGGCCGCCCAGCCGGCCGCCCGGCCGGGCGCCCGCCCCGGGCTACCCGACCTCGCCGCGACGGGGGAGGCGGGCGGCGGCGAGGGCACCGAGGGCGCCGGCCAGCAGACCCCAGCCGGCGGCCAGCGGGACCAGGGTCCACAGCTGCGGGTCGAGGGTGAGGGTGCCCCCGGCGAGCGCGGCGGCGGGCCCGGCCGGACCGGCGGCCGGGCCGAGGACGGAGCTCAGCAGGCCCCCCAGGCCGCCCTCGCCGAGCCCGACGCCGAGCACCGAGAGGCCGTAGTCGGCGGAGACCCTGGTCCAGACGCCGACCAGCAGCACGGTGACGGCGGCGGCCACCGCCAGCCGCACGGCGTGCCGCCAGGGGCGGACC
This sequence comes from Kitasatospora sp. NPDC058032, assembly GCF_042885845.1. Taxonomy (NCBI): domain Bacteria; kingdom Bacillati; phylum Actinomycetota; class Actinomycetes; order Kitasatosporales; family Streptomycetaceae; genus Kitasatospora; species Kitasatospora sp. NPDC058032. The sequence goes on from NZ_JBHVRK010000030.1 coordinate 48,574, forward strand.
CCGCGCGGTGAGCGGTGGGCGGCCAGCACCCCGGCCGCGAGCATCAGGACGGCGGCCAGCGGGAGCAGCCACCAGGCCCGGCCGTCCTGTTCGGCGAGCGTGCCGAGGCTCACCGTGCCGCCCCCGCCCTCGCCGGTGCGCAGCACGGCGGCCAGCGGCTTGGGCACCGGCAGCCCGATCGCCCCGACCAGGTGGCCGTGCCACTCGCCGCCGAGGCCGACGCCGAAGGCGATCCAGACCAGGTTGGGCAGGGCGAGCAGCGCGACGGCGGCGACCTGCCGGGCGTCGCCGTGCACGACCGCCGTGCCGATCGCGGCCGCCACCCCGAGCAGCACGTAGCCGAGCAGCACCAGCAGCATCGCGAACGCGGCCGGGCGGACGGCCTGCTGGAAGGGCACCAGGGAGCGTGGCAGCGGCGCCCGGCGGGAGACGGCGAAGGTCGCGGCGAGCACGACGAGCAGCCAGAGCAACCCGAGCCCGAGGGTACTGGCGGGCTCCGCGCGGAAGCCCACCTCGGGGTGGAGGCCGAGGGCGCCGCCGAGCTGTTCGGCCAGGCCGTCGCCGAGCGTCACCGTGAAGGTGTGCCGGGCGACGGCGCAGAGCAGCGCCAGCGCGACCAGCCAGACCACCGCCGTCCGGGCGGCGCGGCCGAGCAGTTCACGGCCGCCGGCCACCGCTCGGTAGCGCAACTGGCGCAGGAACACCTCGGCCACGGCCAGCGCGCCGACCAGGCCGACGGAGAGCGGCATCGCGGTGATCCCGGCGTCGACCGAGGCGAAGAAGCCGGCGCCGCCGTCGAGCTCGACCGATCCGCCGACGGCGAGCGCGAGCGTGGCGGCGAGCACGAACGGGAAGGCGCCGCCGGGCAGCGCGTCGGCGCCGGCCGCCCAGAGGCCGAGCGCGGCCACCACCAGCATCGCGGCGAGGCCGGCCACGACGACGGCCACCGCGTCCAGCCAGTCGTGCAGGGCGCCGGGCGGTCCGGCCGCCGCCGCGCCGGGCGGCGGGCTCGAACGGGCCTGCTGCTGCATACGGGCCTCCCTGTCGGGGTCGGTGTCCCCCGCGCGTCCGTTCCGGGCCCGCCCCTCGCCTGGCACCAGGGTGGCCCACGAGCCGCCGCCCCGCCCGGGCAGCGCGGCGCGCGCACGGCCGGGCGGACGACCGAACGGCCCCGGGCGAGGGGCGCGCCGGGCGAGGGGCGGGCGCCGGGCGAGGGGCGGGCGCCGGGCGAGGGACGGGCGCCGGGCGAGGGACGGGCTGCTGTTGCGGCGGGCGGGGAGCGGGGGGAGAAATGGATGCGGGTGGCAGAAACCTCCTGCGCCGGCCGGACGGACCGGTCGTCCGCCCGCAGGACCCGGGCCCGGCGCCGTTCACCCCGTCGGGGGAACGCCGGCCGCGCCACCCGTGCCACCGCGACGAAGACCTCCGCCGACGAGCCCGCGACGGCCGCCGGACCCACCGGCCGAGCCGATCCGAACAGTGGGAGGACCCAATGCTCCGCTCTCGCCCCAAGCGCTCGGCCCTCGGCGCCGCCGGCGCCCTCACCGCACTGCTGACCGCCTTCGCCGGCACCGCCCCGGCCCAGGCCGCGCCCGCCGCCGTCTCGCCGACCGTGTCGCCGACGGCCCCGTCCGGACACGTCCCGGCCAACAGCGACTACCAGTGCGCCCCGGGCAACCTCTGCACCCTGGTCTGGGACCCCACGACGGGCGACTACAAGATCTTCTACCTCTACACCTGCGCCCGCTACAGCCTCAGCGGCTGGAGCGGCCACGGGTTCTACGCCGACAACCAGACCAGCGGCACGAGGTCCTCGTTCTACGACGCGAACGGCCGCGCGCTGAAGTCCTTCACCGCCGACGGGGGCGCCAACCACACCCAGGACTGGACGCCCGTGCGGTCGATCCGGAACTGCTGACACCCCCCGGTCCCCCGCGCGCCCCGTCCACGACTCCGGTGGGCGGGGCGCAGCGCGCGGTCAGGGCAGCAGCACCTCGGCGTCGTCCGGTCCGAGCACCCGGCCGTCGGCCGCCCTGACCTCCACCCGGGCGACCGGCGCACCGGCGGCCCGGTCGACCAGGCGGGCGCGCGGCTCGTCGTCCGTGAAGAAGTACTGCTCGCCCCACTGGCGCAGCGCGGTGACGACGGGAAAGAGCGCCCGTCCCTTCTCGGTGAGCACGTACTCCTGGTACGGGCTGCCGTCGGCGGCCGGGGCCAGTTCGAACACGCCGTTGGCGACCAGGGTGGCGAGGCGGGCGGAGAGGATGTTCTTCGCCAGGCCGAGGTTCTTCTGGAACTGCCCGAAGCGGCGCAGCCCGTCGAAGGCGTCACGGACGATCAGCAGCGTCCAGCCGTCGCCGAGGACGTCCAGCGGCCGGGCGACCGGGCAGGCCGAGTCCTCGTGCGAGGTGCGTTTCGGCACGTGCCCCTCCTCTCACCTGCGGCCCCGCGCTCCGGCGGGGCCGGTTTCACCCTGCAACCCTATCGCGCCGACTGCCGACGACTACTGGTTGCTTAAAGAAACCTCTCCGTGCGAGGGTGATGCGGTAGCACTTTAAAACCACCCCGCCGCACGAAGGAGACCTCGCCCGTGCCCGCCCCCGTGGTCCCGCCCGCCCGTACCAACCGCACCGCCACCGCAACCGACACCGACTCCGACTCCGCAACCGCCCGTCGGCTCTCCCCCGCCGTCGCCTGGCTGTTCTCCGTGGCGAGCGGCCTGGCCGTCGCCAACGTCTACTACGCCCAGCCGCTGCTCGACCTCATCGGCGACGACCTCGGTATCGGCCGCGCCACCGTCGGCCTGGTCGGCACCCTCACCCAGATCGGGTACGCCGTCGGCCTGGTGCTCCTCGTCCCGCTCGGCGACCACCTAGACCGCCGGCTGCTGACCACCGCCCAGCTCGGCCTCTCCGTGGTGGCGCTCGGCGCCGTGGCCGTCGCCCCCTCGGCCCCGCTGATGCTGCTCGCCATGGCGGCGGTCGGGGTGCTCGCCGTGGTGGCGCAGGTGATGGTCGCCCACGCGGCCTCGCTCGCCGACCCCGCCGACCGGGGCCGGGTGGTCGGCGCCGTCACCAGCGGCATCGTGGTCGGCATCCTGCTCGCTCGGACGGTCGCCGGCACCATCGGCGACCTCGCCGGCTGGCGCGCCGTCTACGTCGTCTCCGCCGTCGCGACCGCCGCCATGGCCGTCCTCCTCGCCGCCGTCGTCCCGGCCGAGGCGCGCCGCCGGCCGGAACGGATCCGCTACCCGCGGCTGGTCGGCTCGGTCTTCACGCTGTTCGCCCGGGAGCCCGTGCTCCGGATCCGGGCCGGGCTCGCGCTGCTGATCTTCACCGCCGTCACCGTGCTGCTCACCCCGATGGTGCTGGCGCTGGCCGCCCCGCCGTTCGGGCTCAGCCACACCGTGATCGGGCTCTTCGGCCTGGCCGGCGCCGCGGGGGCGCTCGGCGCCGGGCGCGCCGGACGGCAGGCCGACCGGGGGCGGGCGCGGCGCACCCTGGCGATCGGGCTCGCCGCGATGCTCGCCGGCTGGCCGATCGCCGCGCTGCTGCCGCACTCGGTGTGGTGGCTGGTGCTCGCCACGGTGGTGATCGACTACGGCCTGCAGTCGGTGCACGTGGTCAACCAGCACCTGCTCTACCAGGTCCGCCCCGAGGCGCAGAGCCGGATGACCGCCGGCTACATGCTGCTCTACTCCGCCGGCAGCGCCCTCGGCGCGATCCTCTCCACCGTGGCCTACGAGCGGGGCGGCTGGACGGCCGTCTGCCGGCTGGGCGGCGGCGTCAGCCTGCTCGCGCTCGCCTTCTGGTGGGTCACCGACCGCAGTGCCTCCGCACACGGCGCCGATGACCGGGACGCGGCCGGGAGCACCGTCAGCCCGTGACCGCCAGCTCGGCGACCACCGCGCGGTGGTCGGTGCCGCGCACCGTGTGCTCGGACACGGACACCGCGCGCAGCGCCTCCCCGTGCAGCACGTGGTCGATCTGGATCAGCGGCCACAGACCGGAGAAGTAGGTGCCGGACTCGGGCCAGGTCGGCGCGACGCCGCGCCCGAGTTCGGCGTGGCTGTCCGTGAGGCCGGTGTCGAGCAGGTCCCGCATCGGCGTGTGGTCGAGCGTCGCGTTGAAGTCCCCCAGCAGGACGGCGTTGCGGGTGGCTCCGGTCACCGCCGCCCGCAGCCCGTCGAAGTCCTCCGCCCAGCGCCGGGCGTCACCCATCGGATAGTAGGTGTGCACGGCCGTCAGCCGGACGGTGCGTCCGCCGACCGCCACCTCGGCCGCGATCTGGTCCCGGGCCGCCTCCGGGGCCGAGGCGTCCAGCGGGGTCAGCGGCAGCCGGGAGTAGATCGCGGTGTCCCGGCCCGGCCGCGCCTCCCGGTACGGCAGCACCTCGGCGATCCCCGCCCGGTCCAGCCGGTCGGCGGCCCCGGGGCCGAACTCCTCCACCGCGAGCACGTCGACCCGCTGCTCGCGCACCAGCCGGACGAGTGCGTCCGCGTCGGCCCGGCTCAGGTAGGCGTTGCTGGTCGCGACCCGCAGCCGCGGTGCGCCGGCCGCCGGGGCTCCACCGCCGTCCGGGACCAGCCTCGGTACCAGCCAGACGAGTTGCACCGCCACCAGGACTCCGGCCACCGCGGCCGGCCACCACGAACGCAGGGCCAGCAGCACGCCGAGCGCGACCAGACCGGCGAGCGCCGCGTACGGCAGCCCGACCACGGCCATCGCGAGCCATGTCCCGTCGTCCCACCCGCCGAGGCGGACCGCCGTCAGCGCGGCCTCCACGGCCGCCACGACCCCGCAGGCCCCCACCAACACCCGCCGCAGCCACAGCCGCCGGCCCGCCCGCGCCACCCGATCTCCCTCGTCCGCCACTCCGGCCCCGCGCCCGCCCTCCGGTCCCAAGACGCCCCGACCCGCGTCCCGGTTCCCCCGCACGGACGAGGGCGCCGCGCCCGGGGCGGCTTCCGCCGGTCCCGGGCACGGCGCGGTGCATCGGGCGAGGGCCGGACCGATCCGGTCGTTGAGGACCACCCGGTGCCGGCCGGGGTCCGTGCCGTCGCACGTCACCGTCGCCGCCCGGGCCCGGGTGCAGGGACATCGGCAGCACCGATCACCGCCGAACTGCTGGAGCCGGGCTGCGCGTTCGTCCGAACGGGCCGTACCGGCCGGCCGTCGCACCTCAGTCCACGCAGGGGATGCCGCCCGCCTTGACCGCCGGACCCTGCATGGGCAGGTCGGGGGTCGGGTCGTCGGTCGGCGCGGCCGTACCGGCGGAGCTGGACGGCGCGGGCGTGCGGGCGGCGGCGAGGGTGACGACCACGTGGCCGGACGGGACCGCGGAGGAGGCGGTGGCGGTGGCGCCGTAGCGGGCCGCGACCTGCTCGGCGTCGGCCTTGGCACCCGTGCCGTAGGCGACCGTCGTCGCCTTCGCCCGCCCGGCGGCGGCCGTCTCGGTCGCCTTGCCCGCCGGGTAGCCGAGTTCGGCCAACGCCTTGGACTCCGCGGCGGCCGCCTCCGCGCTCGCGCCGTGGACGTCCACGACGACCCGCGCCTTGCTCGGTGCGGCGGACGGCCCGGCGGCGGACGGCCCGGTGGTGGCAGGCGCGGCGGCGGACGGCTCGGCCGGCGCGGTGGACGCCGCCGCGTCGGGTGCGGCCGGCGGCGGCTCGTGCCCGAACACCTGCTTCACGATGCGCTTGATCTGGTCCGGGTCGACCGTGTTGACCTCCTGGCCGCCGATCGTCTTGAACCCGGTGATCGGCAGCGTGTTGAACTCGACGTTGCCGCCGGTCAGGTTGGGCGCCTGCTGGGCGAAGTCGAGCACGTTCCACTGGTCGTCGATCACCACGTCCTTCTTCACCACGTCGAACAGCCGCTGGAGCTGGCCGAAGTCGCTGACCACGCCCTGCTGCTTGAGCTTGTACACGACCGAGGAGATGAAGGCCTGCTGGCGGTGGGTCCGGTCCAGGTCGCCGTTCTTCAGGTGGTGGCGCTGGCGGACGAAGGACAGCGCCTGCCGGGCGTCGAGCGAGCTGACGCCCGCCGGGAGCTTGAGCCCGGTGCCGCCGCCCTCGTGGGTCGCCGTCCGGGCCACGATCGGATCGTCGACCGGGTTGTTGAGGCAGACCTGGATCGGCTCGACGGCCTTGGCGATGTCGTAGAAGCCGATCAGGTTCACCTCCGCGAAGTGGTCGATCGGGATGTCCAGGAAGGCCTGCACGGTCTGCAGGGTCGCGGCCCGGCCGGCCTCGCGGCTCTGCCGCTCCAGCTCGGACTTGGACAGCCCCTTGCCGCCCAGCTTCTGCTCGGCGGCCTCCTTGGCGATCCCGTAGGCCTCCTTGATCTTGTGCATCTTCCCGTCCGCGCCGACGGTCTGCACGTAGTCGTCGCGCGGGACGGACAGCGCCGTCACCTTGCCGCCGTTGGCCGGTATGTGCAGGACGATCAGCGCGTTGGTGTTGTAGCCGCCGATCTCGCTGGATCCGGCGTGCAGCTCGTCCTCGACGAACTCCTTGGGGAGGTCGTTGCCGTCCATGTCCTTGCGGCTGTCGAGGCCGATCAGCAGCAGGTTGACGGACTTGTCGAGGTGCGCCGGCGCGTTCTTCTTCGCCTCGGTGAGCGCGGCCGACTTGACCATGCCGCCGTCCAGTTGGCGGTACTCGTACCAGGTGAAGCCGCTGGCGCCGAGGACGGCCACCGAGACGGTGCCGGCGAGGACGCGGCCGGCGACGGTCAGCGGACTGGTGCGGGACTCAGCCACGGTGGCTCCTCCGGGTGGGGGTCGGGGTCCGGCCGGTCCGGGTCCCGCCGGTCACGGTGTCGGGCGTCGCGGTGCCGTGCTTCGCGGTGCCGTCCTTCGCGGTGCCGTCCTTCGCGGAGTCGGACGTCTCCGGTTCGCGGGTTCCGGCGGCCCGGCGGCGGTCGGCGGACCGCCGGCCCCGGCGGGCGCGCCGGTCGAGGACCACCCGCACCACGACGACCAGCAGCGCGACCGCCACCGCCCACGCCATCACCGGGAACGCGCCGACCACCCAGCGCACCGCCGCCGAGGCGAGCGCCTTGCCCTGGAGGCCCTCGCGGTCGGCGAGGTAGGCGGTGCCGGCCCGGGCGGCCAGCACCACGGGCGGCGCGGCCATGACGACCCACCAGCGCCCGGCCCGGCCGCAGAGCGCCGCCGCGACGCCGGAACCGAGCACGGCACCGGCCGCGAACAGCACGCCGCCGCCCGACCCGGTCAGTTCACCGGCCACCGCGCCGAGCAGCGGCAGCCCGACCGCGGCGAGCAGCACCGGCAGCGCGCCGCCCGAGCGCCGGGCCCCGGCACGGCGGTCGGGCGTACGGCGGTTGCCCATGCCCCGGTCGCCCGTGCCTCGGTCGCCCGCGCTTCGATCACCCGTGCGGCGATCGCGGCCGGTCGCCCGACGCGGGGCGGCCCGGCGCTCGGCTGCCCGGCGCGGGGCCGGCACGGGGGCCGCGCCGGAACGCGGTCCGGCCTCCCGCTCCGAGGTTCTCGCTCGTTGCCCGGCCATGCCCCACACCCCTTCCGCGGTACCCGCCAGCGAACTTCTACAATGCTGTAGAACAAGCCAGGAGCATACAAACCCACCCCTGCAAAGTCATCCCGCCGGGCCCCCGCCCCGGGGAAACGCCAGCTCAAGGGCCAGGTCGTCGGCGGCTAGGATGGCCGCGAACGCGCCGGACGAACAGAAGGACCATCATGTTCGAGAACCTCAAGAACCTCGCCGACAAGGCCACCGACCTCGCCCGCGAGCACAGCGGCGCCATCACCCAGGGCCTGGACAAGGTCGCCGACGTCATCGACGACAAGACCGACGGCAAGTACAGCGGCCAGATAGACACCGCCGCCGACAAGGCCAAGGACTTCATCAACGGTCTCGACGAGTCCAAGTAACGCCGGCACCGCGCCCCGGCCCGGGCCGGTCGAACGCGGACCCGGCCGGGCCGGGCGGGCTCCGGACGAGGATCAGACGGTGGCGGCCAAGCGGGCCGACCAGCGGGCCCGCCAGGCGAGCGCGTCCACGACACCCTCGGCGATGGTCCGGCGCGCCGTCCAGCCGAGCAGTTCGCGCGCGGCCGTCACGTCGCTGTAGCAGCCGAGGACGTCGCCGGGCCGCGGCTCGGCCTCCCGGACGTCCAGCTTCGCGCCGACCGCCTGTTCGAAGGCGGTCACCAGTTCGCGCACCGTGGTGCCGTCACCGGTCCCGATGTTGACGACCCGGTAGCGCTCCTCCCCGGCGGCCCCGACCACCTCGTCGAACCGGAGCAGCGCGGCGACATGGGCCTCGGCGACGTCCTGGACGTGGACGTAGTCGCGGATGCCCGACCCGTCCCGGGTCTCCCAGGCGACCCCGGTGATGGTGAACGGCGTGCCGTCGGTGTGCGCCTCGATCAACTTGCCCAGCGCGTGGGTCGGCCGGAGGTCCTGCAGCCCGGTGCGCAGCTGCGGGTCGGCGCCGATCGGATTGAAGTACCTCAGCGCGATGACCCGCGTCCCGTCGGCCCCGTCACCGCGCGTCCAGTCCTGGAGCACCTGCTCCATCATCTGCTTGGTGCGCGCGTAGGGGCTGTTCGCCTCGACCGGGCAGGACTCGTCGACCCGGCCGGTCGGCGTGGGCCGGTAGATCGAGGCGGAACTGCTGAAGACCACCCGGGTGCAGCCGTTGCGCTGGAGCGACTCCAGCAGGTCGACGGTCTTGCCGACGTTCTCGCGGTAGTAGAACAGCGGCCGGGAGACCGATTCGGGGACGACGATCCGCGCGGCGCAGTGCAGGGCGGCGTCGATGTCGGGGTGTTCGGCGAAGATCCGGTCGACCAGCTCCGGATCCGCGATGTCCCCCTGGTAGAACTCCCGGCCCTCGACGAACTCGGCCCGGCCCCGGGAGAGGTCGTCGAGGACGACCGGGGTGATGCCCGCGTCCAGCAGGGCGGACGCCACGGTGCTGCCGATGTAGCCGGCTCCGCCGGTGATCAGTACCTTGCGCACGACAGGACGCTCCTTGCCTCGGGCGGGCGCCCGGTGGCGCCCGTGGGGGTGGGGACGCCGGGTTCGCATGCGACGGTTCCCGGCCTTCCGGAGAACGCCCGTTCGGGACCAGTACGGCGGCTCGACGGCGGGACCGGTGGCGCGCGCCGGGCGTGCGCGCCCCCATGGGGGCGCGCACCCACCCCGACGGGGGCGCGCGCCGGACGATGCGGCTACCGAGCGCGGGGCGGACAATCCGCGGCAGCGCCGGGCAGGGGAGCGGCCCGACGGCCACCGCGCACAAAGCGGAGCCGGGGAGCGTACTCGGGGGGTGTACGCTCCCCGGCAGGGGGTGGTGGCGGCCACCGCACCGGTCGTCCGGGGGTCCGGACACCGGTTGCCGTGACCGGAATGCTAGACCTGCGCGCAGGTCGTGACCAGAGCTCTGACCAGCCAAATTCCCGTCCAGGACATGCCACTTGACCCCCAGGAACCGCTCCGGCCCCGCCCGGCCCGACGGTCCGTCGACCATCGGGCGGAGGCCCGTCCGTCCCGCACCGGGCGACGGAGCGCCGAGGCACGACGAGCGCCCGGCCGCCCCCGGCACGCCTCCCCACGCGCCCTTGAGCCCCCGGGTGCCCCCCGGAACCGGCTCGCGCGGAGCGGCCGGATCCGGACGGTCGGCGGAAGCACCGTCCGTCACACCCCGCCCGCCTGCGCCCCGTTCGCCCGGGCTCCGCTCAGGCTCAGGCCGCGACGTCGAGCCGCTGGACCGCGAGGCGGGGGGCGCCGTGCCGGTGCAGCCCGGCGAGGCCCGCGGCGAGCCGCCCCGGATCCCCGGTCAGCCAGAACCCCAGTGCGGCGGCCAGCGCCGCGCTCGCCGGACCGATCCGCAGCCCGCTGACGGCGGCGATCCGCTCACCGACCAGCGGGAGCAGGTCCGCGACCGGGGCCGGCAGCCAGAGGGTCACCGCGCACGGGGCGGGCCGGGCCAGCACGCGCAGCAGCCGCGAGACGCCCGGGTCCCCGGCGACGGCGGGCAGCACCCGCCCGGCCGGCGGCACGGGCAGCACAGGCAGCACAGGCAGCACAGGCAGCACAGGCAGGACGTGCAGGCCGGGGATGACGTCCAGCAGACCGTCCACGACCACGTCCGACACGTCGGTGCCGTGGCCGCGCGCGAGTTCGCGCAGCAGGGCCCGCTCGGCGGCCGTGATCCTGACGGTCAGCATGACTTCTTCGCAGTCCATGGTCCCAGTTCCCGTCGAGAGCGTGAGGGTGTGCTCGTCCGTTGTCGGTCGTGTACCGGTCAGCCCGTGCCGATCATTACCTGCCCGTCAGTGGGCTCCCGCTATCGGCGTGATCAAGCCATAGTGGCCGTCGTAGCGGCGGTAGAGCACCCGGCCGCGGCCGTCGCCGGGATCGGCATGGAACACGAACGGCCAGCAGGTGAGCCAGAGTTGGCGGGCGGCCTCGGCCGGATCCAGCCGCGGCGCCGGGTTCGGGCTCTCGGTGAGCGACGGCCCCCGGCTGCCCGGCCGGGCCGTGGAGTGCACCCGGACCAGCCGGAACCCGCCGTCGCCGGGCCTGCGGTGGACCAGGCTGTCCTGACCGGTCAGCGCGTCCGAGAAGAGGTGGAAGCGGTAGTCCAGCGCCAGCATCTCGCGGACCGCCTGCTCGGGCGTGCGGCGGGCCAGTCGCACGGACTTGTGCCGGACGATCCGCCGGTCGGCGAGCGGACGCGCCGCGTACTGCGGCCGCCAGGAGCTCTCGTACGCCGAGGCGAGCCCTATGTCGCCCAGCTCGCGCAGCCGCGCGGCGCGCCCGGCGAGCGTGCCGAGCGCCAGGTCGACCGCCTCGCGCACCGCCACGGTGGCCAGTTCCACCCGCACCCGTCCGGCGCCCTCCAGGTCCACCGAGGCCTGCGCGACGGCGGGCCTGGTCACCGACCGGTCGCGCGGCCGGGTGAGCCGCAGCCGTGCGGCGTGCGCGTCCGGCCCGAGGTCCGTGATCAGCGCCAGCGACCGGGCCCGGGCGTACTCGGCGTCCTCCCGGGGCAGTTCGCCCCGGATCTCCACACGGACGTCGAGGGCTGGCCGGTGGCGCAGACGGGTCATCAGAGGGTCCTCCTTCGTTCTGCACCATGCTGGACCGGTGCGCACCGTCCCGCCGAGGGCCGAAAGGCCCTGCCCGCCAGGCAGGACGGCCCGGTCGGACAGCCGTGCCGGCCTTCGAGCGGGCACGCGGACCGGCACCCGCTCCGGCCTCCGCGCCAGCACCCGCGAGGGGTGGCGTGCGGGGTGGCGCGACCGGATCCGAGGACCGCGCCCGACGGCGCGCCCTCATCGGGACACGCCGCGCACACCTTGAGGACACTCCACCGATGGAGTGATCCATCCGGGTCCGGCGCAACGCTCGCGGTACCGGCGCGTTTCCCATGGCGTGCGCCCTCTGTCCGTGGCGCGCGCGGGGGTCTGCGTCAACAGGCTTCCGAATCCCGGCTGTCGCGGCGGCGGCTCCGGTGGTACCGCAGCAGCGCCGGGCCGGCCGACCGGTCCGACACCCGGCCGGACACACCGGTCCGTCCCACCGGTCCGTCCCCCCGGTCCATCTGGTGAGAGGTGATGTCATGATCCTGACGAATGAGACCCGCAGACCGCCTGCCCCGCCCAGAACCCCCCCGGCGGAGAGCCGCGCGGCCGTCCCCCCGCTCGCCCCCGGCGCCGTGCCCGGCCTCGGCCACGCCCCCGCGCTGCTGCGCGACCCGCTCGGTTTCCTCGGCTCGCTCTCCCGGCACGGCGAGGTGGTCCGGATCCGGCTCGGGCCACGCACGGTCTGCGTGGTCACCGACGCCGCCCTGGTGCACACCCTGCTGGTGGCACTCGCCCACGACTGCCCGCGCGGCGCCGTCCAGGACACCCTCAAGACCGCCTTCGGCGACGGCCTGCTGATGTCCGAGGGCCGCGCCCACCGCGACCGCCGCCGGATCATCCAGCCCGCCTTCGGGGCGGACCGGATGGCCGAGTACGTCGCCGTGATGCACCGGGTCACCGAGGAGCGGGCCGGGCGCTGGCGCCCCGGCGAGGTGCTCGACGTGGGCAAGGAGATGAACCACCTCGCACTGGAGATCGTCACCCGGGCGCTGTTCGACGCCCGGCTGAGCGAGGACGCCACGCTCGCCTTCCACCGGGCCCTGCCCGACATGGTGAAGGGCCAGATCGTCCAGTCGCTCTACCCCCACCGGTCCTTCGCGCGGCTGCCGCTGCCGGTCAACCGGCGGTTCGACGCGGCCGTGCGGGTGCTCAACCAGGTCGTCGACCAGGCGGTCAACGGCACCGCGCCCGGCGACCCGTTCGAGAACGCCTTCGAGAGCGCGTTCGGCACCGCGCCGGACGGCGGCTGCCCGGTGACCGGCCCGGGCGGCCGGCGCGGCGCCTCGCTGCCCGCGCTGCTGCGGGCCGCCGTCGACCCCGCGACCGGCCGGCCGCTCACCGAGGCGGACGTCCGCTCCGAGGCGATCACCATGTTCGGCGCCGGCACCGAGACCGTCTCCACCACGCTCACCTGGCTGATCGACGAGCTGATCCGGCACCCCCGGGTCGAGGCTCGCGTGCTGGCCGAGCTGGACGAGCACCTCCCGGCCGGCACCGTGCCCACGCCCGAGGCACTCGCCCGCCTGAGCTACACCCGCGCGGTCACCCAGGAGGTCGTCCGGCTGCACGCGCCGAACGCCTTCCTGATGCGCACCGCGCGCGAACCGGTCGAGCTGGGCCGGTACCGCATCCCGGCCGGCACCGAGCTGCTCTACAGCCTCACCGCGATCCACCGCGACCCCGCGCTGTACCCGGAGCCGCTCCGCTTCCACCCCGGCCGCTGGTACGGCGACGGCCGGGCGACGGGCGCGGCCGGCGGCGGGGGCGCGGTCCGGCAGGCGTTCCTGCCGTTCGGGGCCGGCAAGCACAAGTGCATCGGCGAGGCCTTCGCGTGGGCCGAGCTGACCGTGGCCGCCGCCGCCATCCTGCGCCGCTGGCGCCCGACGGCCGTCCCCGGTTCGCGGGCCCGCGAGGTGGTGTGGACGACCGTCCAGGCCCAGGGCCTGCGGGTGCGGCTCAACCCGCGCGGCGGACGCGCGCCGCACGCCTCCGGCCTGCGCCGCACGCCGTCGGCGGGCCTCGACGACACGCCCGCCCAAAGGATCCCGATCATCGGTCCCCGCCGGCCCGACGCCGCTCCGCGCCGGTCCGACTCCGCTCCGCGCGGTCCGCACGGCTCACAAGGCACGGACGGCCCGCGACCGGGCGAGGGGTGTCCGGTGGCCGCCGCCGGTCCGGCGGCCCCCGGCGGAGCGGCCGTCCCGGTCGAACCGGTGCGGCCCCCGGGCTCGGCGGGGCCCCGACGCCCGGCCGTGCTCCCCGCCCAGTCCTCGCTCGCCACCCGCCGGTCCGCGGCCGCGGACCGCGCGCACGTGAGGGCGCCGCAGACCGCCGCCCGGCCGGCCGAGCGCAGCGCCGCACGCACCGGTTCCCCCCGTGCCGGCGGCGCCACCCGAAGCATCACGGCCCTCCCCGCGCGCCCGGCCACCTACCTGGGCCCGCTCACCACCCTCGTGCCGGTCACTACGCTGGGACCACCCGCGATCGTCCGGCAGATCACCACGGCCGGGCGGCTCGCCGCCGCCCCCCGGCCCGAGGCACGGCCCTTCCCGGCCACGCCCCCGGCCGCCCGGCGCGCGCCCCACGCGCTGCGCCCGCAGGACGAGCCGCGCGCGCCGGGCGAACTGCACGCCGCCGAGGCCCGGCACAGCGCCTGGGCGCTCGCCCACGGCCTGCTCGCCCCGGAGGACCTCGCCCGCTACCACACCTACGCGCTGCCCGAGCTGATCGGCCACTCGTACCCCCGCGCCCGCGACACCGAGCTGGACCTGCTGATCGACATCCTCGGCTGGTTCACCATCCTCGACGACCGCTTCGACGGCCCGCCCGGCCGCGACCCCGTCGAGGCCCGTGCGATCGTCGAGCCCCTGCTCGCCGTCCTCGCCGGGCGGCCCGTCCCCACAGGCACCTCCCAACCCCACCTGCTCGACGCCTGGCGGGAGTTGTGGCAGCGCCAGAGCGCCCCCATGCCGCCCGGCTGGCGGCGGCGCGCCGCCACCGAGTGGCGCTCGTGCCTGGAGACCTTCCTCGCCGAGACCGCCCACCGGGCCGCCCGCACCCAGCCCGACCTCGCCGAGACGGTGCGGCTGCGCCGCCATGCGAGCTGTCTCTACCCGTTCATGGACATACTGGAGCACGTCCACGGCGGCGAGGCACCGGCCGGACTGCACGCGGACCCCGCGCTGCACCGCCTGCGCGCGAACACCGCCGACGCGGCGACGCTGATCAACGACCTCTACTCGGCGGACCGCGAGGAACGCCAGAACGTCGCGGCCTTCAACACCGTGCTCACCCTGCAACGGATCCGCGGCTGCACCCGCAGCCGGGCCGCCCGCGCGGTCGGGGCCCGGATCGCCCGGCTGACGGCGCAGAGCGAGGAGCTGCGCCGCAGTCTGCAGGTGCGGCACCCGGCGGGCCGGTGGTACCTCGACGGCACCCGGGAACTGGTCGAGGGCGTCTACGCCTGGACCAGCACCAGCCGCCGCTACACCGGGGAGGACACCGCGCACTGATCCCGGTCGGCGGCCGTCCGACCGCACCGGACCGGTCCCGGCCGCCACCCGGCCGGGACCGCCCGGAAGGGCCCGGGCCGGGCCGGCCGCACCCAGGGCGTCCCGGTCACTTCCGGCCGCCGAGGGCGAACAGCAGCAGCACGAACCCCGCGAACAGGTGGGTGGCGAAGATGTAGATGCCCGCCCGGATCAGCATGGCCTTGCGCCGTGCCTTCTCCTCCCGGGTGGCGCTGTCCTCCCGCCCGCGCTCGCCGGTGTTCTCACTCATGGCTGGGCACTCCTTCGCTCGACGGGCCGGTCATCGGTCGCCCGCGGGCGAGGCCCCGGCCTGCGGCGCGCGCAGCTCGGTGAGCAGCGTGCCCTGGTCGGTGATCAGCTCGGTCAGGATCCGCCGCGCGGCGCGCAGCAGTTCGGCGACATCCGGCGTGCTCAGGGCGTAGACGACGGTGTTGCCCTCGCGGGTCGCCGTGACCAGCTGGGTGCGGCGCAGCACCGCGAGCTGCTGGGAGAGGTTCGAGGGCTCGATCTCGATCGCGGCCAGCAGTTCGCGCACCGGGCGCGGTCCGTCCTGGAGCAGCTCCAGGACGCGGATGCGCACCGGGTGCCCGAGCGTGCGGAAGAACTCCGCCTTCGCCTGGTACAGCGGGACCGGCATCGTCCGTCACTCCCTGCTCGTCGCCGGATGGGGTCCGGACGGGCCGTGGATCGGCCTGTTCGGCGGGAAGCATCATCGTTGCAGGTGAAGATTTCTTCAAGTCGTCACGGTCGGCCGGCCGCGCGGGAGGGAAGGAACGGGCGGAAACAGGACGGGCCCGGGGTGACTCGCACCCCGGACCCGCCCACCCCCGTCAGTCCGCTAGGACAGCGTCATCAGCCGGGCACCACGACGTCGATGGTCACCGGAGCCGGGGACCACGGGAAGGTGGCGGCGCTGAAGCTGCCGTGCACGGTCGAGCCGGCCGGCACGGTGCCGCTCACGCCGGGAACCTTGACGGTGCTGCCGGCGAAGTGGGCCGGGCCGCTGACGGTGCCGAGCGAGGCGCCGCCGACGACGTTGCCGGAGATGCTGGTGATCAGGTCGACGCTCGGCGGCCACGGGGTGCCCGGGCTCGGCGGGCCGGCCAGGCTGATCTCGCCGTACAGCTGGACGCTGTCGCCGGTGATCTCCGCGCACACCCGGGTCGACAGGCCGGCCTGCAGGCCGGAGGCGCCGCAGGTCACGGTGGTGCCGGTGGTGGTGGTCTGGGCCGCGTTCGCCTGGGCCGGGACGGCCAGCAGGGCCGCCGCGCCGGCGATGCCGGCCGCGGTCAGGGTGAGTCGGTTCATCCGCATGATTCCGCTCCTCCGCTTTCTTCTCTTCGTTCTCATGGGCATCTCAGTGCCACATGTGACATGTCACATGTGGCATGTCGAAACTCTGACAGATGAATCGCATGCCGAAAAGGACCAAGATCCAAACAGTTGATGATCAGACTGGAAACTGGCCTTGGATGGCGTGATCAAGGCCTTGACCAGTGCCGATGCCTCCCGCTACTCCCCGAGAGGCAGCCGGTCCACCCCCAGCCACCGGGCGCTCTCGATCGCCATGTCCATGAACGCGAGCGCGTCGGCCCGCCGGACGAACGGGTTCGGGTAGAGCGAGCGCCCCCGCCCGCCGGCGCGGATCCGCAGGCACTCGTCCACGATCCGGTGCCACCGCTCGTCGAACACCGCCCGGGCGTACTCGCCGGCGCCGCGCTTGGAGGCGATCCGCCCGGTGGCCAGCGTGTAGTGCAGCCGGCTCACCCCGAGCACGCCCCAGACCGGCCCCGACCCGTTCAGGCAGGCCAGCCCCGGGCGCGACGCCAACCGGGACGAGCGCCGCCACCACGGGCGCCAGTACTCCTCCAGGTTGGCGACCGTCCAGCCGGCCAGCTCCTCCGGATTGGTGTCGATCATCAGTTCCTGGGCCCGCGGCCCGCACAGCGTGACGCCGTGCCGCGCCAGCGTGTGCCAGAGCACCGGTGTGCGGTCCGAGGCGACCCGGTGCCGGACCGTCCCCCCGAACACGTGCGGACCCGGTGGCGCCTGCGCGGGCGGGCCCGCCAGCTCGTCCCAGGTGAGGTAGGGCCCGTCGAAGGCGGGGCGCGGATAGCGCACCGCGAGCAGGGCGTGCGCGCGTTCCAGCCCGCCGAGCTGCTCCGCCGTGACCGGATCCGCGGTCACGGCCACGAAGTCGATGTCGCTCCGTGCCGGGTGGAAGTCGTCCAGGGCCGTCGAACCGACCACGTACAGGCCCTCGACCAGCCCGGGCGAGGCGGCGTCGGCCAGGGCCAGGTAGGCATCGGCGATCTCGTGTACGAGAGGGTGCACAGTCACGGCGGAAAGCCTGCCATCAGGATGACCCTCCGTGTCCGCTCGTTTCCGCTGAGGATCGGCGCGTGTTGATCGCTCGTGCACCCTCTTCGCGCCACCCTCGCCCCTTTTCGCGCCACCCCCGCGCCACCTTCGGCCTCCCTCCGCCCCCTCGGGGACCTCCGGAACCCTCCGGCCGGTCGGGTCCGGCCCGTTCGCGGACCGGCTCGGCGCGATTCCGGTCCACTGCCGTGGCATGCGTGATCGCGGGTGACCGCGCGCCGCGGGAGGCCGAGCGCTCCAAGGGGCCGCGGACCGTCCGTCAGGAGCCGGCCAGCGAGGCGCGGAGGGCGTCGACCCGGTGGACGGCCTCGGTGAACCCGGCTTCGTCGAGCCGGCCGCTGTCGAGGGCGGCGGCGAGGGCCGCGACGGCGGCGGCGCCCTGCCCGACCTCGCGGCCGGAGCAGAGCAGGAGGTCCATCCCGGCGTCGGCGGCGGCGACCGCCCGCTCGCCGGCGTCACCGAAGGAGGCGAGCGCGCCGGCCTCCAGGGCGTCGGTGATGGTCACCCCGCGGAAGCCGAGCCGCTCGCGCAGCTCGCCGTGGACGACGGCGCGCGACAGGCCGGCCGGGCGGTAGGCGTCCAGGGCCGGGTAGACCGCCCAGGAGGCCATCACCAGCCGGACCCCGGCGGCGATGGCGGCGCGGTACGGCTCCTCGTCGCGCGCCCGCAGGTCCGCGAGCGGGACGGGGAGGACGACGGGTTCGGCATCGGTGTTCGCGCCGGCCGGGGCGGCCCCGAGGCCCGGGAAGTGCTTGGCCGTCGCGGCCACCCCCAGGCTCTGCTGCGCGGCGAGGAAGGCGGAACCCAGTTCGGCGACCACCTCCGGCTTCTGGCTGTACGAGCGCTCGAAGTGGTCGATGAAGTCGTCGGGCGCGTCGTAGACGTCGAGCACGGGCGCGAGGTTGACGTTCAGGCCCGCCCCGCTCAGGGTGCGGGCCGCTCCGGCCCCGGCGCCGGCGGCCGCACCGGCCGGGTCGGGGGCCAGGCCGGTCTGCTTGGCGGAGAGCTCCGGGGCGCCGGGCAGCCGGCGGATCCGGCCGCCCTCCTGGTCGGTCATCAGCAGCAGCGGCGCGGCCGACGGGGCCTCGGCCGCGGCCTGCCGCAACTGGCCGACGGCCGCCTGGAGCTGGGGCAGCGAGGGGACGTTGTCCTTGAAGAGGATGACGCCGGCGGCGCGGCCCGCGCGGATGGTGCTCAGCAGTTCGGGCGGCGGGGTGGGCCCGGGGTACGAGTATACCACCCGCCGGCCGGCGAGCTGGAGCGCATCGGTGGTGGACACGGGGGTGGTCCTCTCCGTAGGGGTGGAGTGGGTCGGAGCCGTCGCCGCGGGTTCGGTCCGCTCCCCGGGGGGATCCGCCGCTGCGCCCCGGACGGGCAGGGCGAGCGGGGAGAGCGGGGACAGCGGGGTGGACGAGGCGGACGGGGCCAGCGCGGAGAGCAGCAGGGCGAGCAGGGCGAGACGGATCGTTCGGCGGGATATCGGCATCCGGCCTCCCTCGGTCGGTCGGGTCCGGGCGGTCCGGGGAGCGGCTCGCGTCCGGGTTCGCCCGGGGCGCCCCGGCCGGGACGGCGGGGCGGCTGCGGCGCGCCCGCCGTCGGCACCCCGCGCGGTGCGCGAGGTGCCACCAGCCTCACCCGGGCAACGGTCGGCCCGCCTCCCGGAGCAGCCGTCCGAGGACGGCGACGCCCTCCTCGATCTCGCCGGGCGCGACGGCCGCGTAGCCGAGGACGAGCCCGGGCGGGTGCGGCAGACGGGCGTGCCAGGACAGCGGTTGCACCTTGACGCCACGGGCCAGCGCCGCCGCGGCGAGCTCGGTGTCGGTGCGGCCCGCGCCGTCGGGGAAGGTGACCGTGAGGTGCAGCCCGGCCGCCGCGCCGTGCACGACGGCGCCGGGCAGATGGGCGGCGACGGCCGCGGTCATCGCGTCGCGGCGGCGCCGGTGGCGCGGGCGCAGCAGCCGCAGGTGGCGTTCCAGCGCACCGGAGTCCATCAGGTGGGCGAGGACGAGTTGCGGCAGCGCCGGGTTGCCGAGGTCGCTGAGCCGCTTGGCGTCGACCAGCAGGTCCCGGTAGCGGGCGGGGGCGAGCATCCAGCCGGTGCGCAGCGCGGGGGCGAGGAGCTTGGAGACGCTGCCGAGGTAGAGGACCTGCTCGGGGAGGACGCCGCGCAGCGCGGGCACCGGCGGGCGGTCGTAGCGGTGTTCGGCGTCGTAGTCGTCCTCGATGACGAGCCCGCCCTCGGCCGCCCACCGGAGCAGTTCGCGACGGCGGGCGCCGCCGAGCACCACGCCGGTCGGGAACTGGTGGGCGGGGGTGAGCAGGACGGCGCGGGCGCCGGTGGCGCGCAGCGCGTCGACCCGGATGCCCTCGGTGTCGACGGGGACCGGCGGGGTGGCGGTGATCCGGTGGCCGAGGTGCTGCCGGGTGCCGAGGGAGCCCGGGTCCTCGACGGCGACGACGTCGAGGCCGACCGTGCGGAGCACCTCGCCGGCCAGGGCGAGCGCCTGGGCGGCCCCGGCCACGACGAGGACGTCCTCGGGGTCGGCGCGGATGCCGCGGTTGCGGCCGAGCCAGTCGGCGACCGCGCGGCGCAGCGCGGGGGTGCCGCGCGGGTCGCCGTAGCCGAGGTCCCGGGCGGCGAGGTCGTGGAGGACGGCGCGTTCGGCGCGCAGCCAGGCGGTGCGGGGGAAGGCGGCGAGGTCCGGGACTCCGGGCGAGAGGTCGATCCGGGCGGGGGCGTTGCGCAGGGTGTCGAAGCTAGCCGGGACGAGCGGGCCGTCGAACGGCGAACCGGGCGGGGGCGCGGCGACGCGGGCGGGGCCGGGTACGGGGGCGGGCACGCGGGCGGGGACGGGGGGCGGCTGGGGCGCCGAGGGGTGGGGGAACGGGTCGACCACGACGGTGCCACCCCTGCCCCGGCCCGCGATCCGGCCCTCCTCGGCGAGCCGGCGGTAGGCGTCGGTGACCACGCCGCGGGAGACCCGCAGGTCGGCGGCGAGCAGGCGGGTGGCGGGCAGGCGGCTGCCCGCCGGCAGCCGGCCGTCGGCGATCGCCTGCCGCAGCCGGCGGGCCAGCCAGTCGGCGAGTCCGCCGGCCACAGCCTCGCGGGGGTCGAGCTGGAGGAAGTCGGCACCGGCCGTTGTGGACCTGTCGACCGGCCATTCATTGGACCTGGGCACGGGTCCATTGTCCCGGGAGGGTGGAGGCATGACCACGAGCACCCCCCAGTCCGCCGCGCTCCGCCCCGAGCCGGCCGCCGACGCCGCCCCCGCTGCCGCCGCCGACACCGGCTACGTCCACGGCTACTCCCCCACCGAGGCCCGGCGCCTCGGCGAGCAGGCCGACACCCTGGCCGCCCTGCTGCACGCCGGCACCTCCTACCCGGCGGGCAGCCGGGTCCTGGAGGTCGGGTGCGGCGTCGGCGCGCAGACGGTGCACCTGCTGACCGCCAACCCCGGCGTGCTGCTGACCGCCGCCGACGTCTCGGCGGACTCGCTCGCCCGGGCCCGGGACCGGGTCGCCGAGCAGCTGCCCGGCGCGGACGTCCGCTGGCACTGCGGCGATCTGCACCGGCTGCCCTTCCCCGACGGCTCCTTCGACCACCTCTTCGTCTGCTTCGTCCTGGAACACCTCGCCGACCCGGCGGCGGCACTGGCCGCGCTGCGCCGGCTGCTACGGCCCGGCGGCACCGTCACCGTGATCGAGGGCGACCACGGCTCGGCGTTCTTCCACCCGCGCGGCGCGGCGGCGCAGCGGGTCGTCGACCACCTGGTCCGGCTCCAGGCGGACGGCGGCGGGGACGCCCTGATCGGGCGCCGGCTGTACCCGCTGCTCACCGGCGCCGGGTTCCGGGACGTCGCGGTGGGACCGCGCACGGTGTACGCGGACGGCGCCCGGCCGGCGCTGGTCGAGGGGTTCACCCGGCGCACCTTCGTGGCGATGGTCGAGGCGGTGCGGGGCGAGGCGGTCGAGGCCGGGCTCAGCACGGCGGAGGCGTTCGACCGGGGCGTCGCGGAGCTGCGCCGCGCGGCGGAGCCGAACGGGACCTTCCACTACACCTTCTTCAAGGCGGTCGCGGTCAACCCCTGAGCGGTGGTCACCCGGGGCCGTCGCCGAGGGTGGCGAGCACCGTCCGCAGGGCGTCGACGAAGGCGGCGGTCCGCGCCTCGTCCAGGCCGGCCAGGACGCGGCGCTCGGTGGCGAGGTGGTCGGGCAGGGCGCGGTCCATCAGGGCGTACCCCTCGTCGGTGAGCGCGACCTCGCGGCTGCGGCCGTCGGAGCCGCTGGGGGTGCGGGTGACCAGGCCGCGGGCCTCCAGCCGGTCGAGGCGCTGGCTGATCGCCCCGGAGGTGACCATCGCGGACTGCATCAGGCCGGTCGGGGTGAGCCGGTACGGCGGGCCGCTGCGCCGCAGGGTGGCGAGCACGTCGAAGGAGGCGGCGTCGAGGTCGTGCCGGGCGAAGGTCTCCTTCAGCTCGGCGTCGACCAGGCGGCTCAGCCGCTTGAGGCGGCCGATCACCTCCATCGGGGAGACATCGAGGTCGGGACGCTCCGCGCCCCACTGCCGGACCACCCGGTCCACATGATCTTCGCGCTCTGCCATGCCCTCCACCCTAAACGATGCCTTAGCGGTGAGATACCTCACAGCACCCGACCGCCCACTCCCCGCCCAGATTCCTTAGCGCTGAGATACATTGGCTTAGTGCTAAGGAATCGACTCGCCGTCGTGCTGCTGACCGCCCTCGCGCCCGCCATCTGGGGCTCCACCTACCTCGTCACCACCGAACTGCTGCCGCCCGGGCGGCCGCTGCTCGCCGGAGTGCTCCGCGCCCTGCCCGCCGGACTGCTGCTGATCGCCCTCACCCGCCGTCTGCCGAAGGGCAGCTGGTGGTGGCGCTCGCTCGTCCTCGGAGCCCTGAACATCGGCGCCTTCTTCGCCCTCCTCTTCGTCGCCGCCTACCGCCTGCCCGGCGGGGTCGCCGCCACCGTCGGCGCCGTCCAGCCGCTGATCGCCGCGGGCCTGTCGGCCGCGCTCCTCGGCGACCGCCTCTCCGCGCGCACCCTCGTTTCCGGCATCGCCGGGGTGGCCGGGGTCAGCCTGCTCGTACTGCGCGCCAACGCCCAGCTGGACGCCCTCGGCATCGTGGCCGCACTCGGCGGCGCGGTGGTGATGGCCACCGGCGTCGTCCTCTCCAAGCGCTGGACCTCGCCGGCCCCGCTGCTCGCCACCACCGGCTGGCAGCTCACCGCGGGCGGCCTGCTGCTCCTTCCGGTCGCGCTGCTGGTCGAAGGGCCGCCGCCGTCCCACCTCACCGGCGCCAACCTGCTCGGCTACGGCTACCTGAGCCTGATCGGCGCGGCCGTCGCGTACGCACTCTGGTTCCGCGGCATCCGCGCCCTGCCGCCCACCTCGGTCACCTTCCTCGGCCTGCTCAGCCCCGTGGTCGCCACCGCACTCGGCTGGCTGGTGCTCGGCCAGGACCTCGCGCCCGTCCAGGCCGTCGGCGCGCTGATCGTGCTCGGCGCGCTCGTCGCCGCGCAGACCCAGCGGCCGCGCACCCCGTCGAAGGTCGCCGCCGGGGCACCCGCCGCGGCTGCCACCGGCACCCGCGACCGCCAGACCGTCTGACCGTCCCCCGCTTCCCTCCCGACCGACCTCCAGGAGAACTCCCCATGCGCATCACCGTGTTCGGCGCGAGCGGCAACGTCGGCAGCCGGGTCGTGGCCGAGGCCGCCGCCCGCGGCCACCGGGTCACCGCCGTGCTGCGCGCCCCCTCCCGCCCGCACCGGCTCCCGCCGACGGTCGCGACCGCCACCGGTGACGCCCGCGACCCCGCCGACGTCCGCCGCCTCGCCGCCGGCCAGGACCTGCTGGTCGCGGCCACCCGACCGGCCCCCGGCCACGAGGACGAACTGGCCACCGCGACCAAGGGCCTGCTGGCCGGCCTGACCGGAACGGGCGTGCGGCTGCTGGTGGTCGGCGGCGCCGGCAGCCTCACCCTGCCCGGCGGCAACGGCGTCACCCTGGTGGACGCCCCGGACTTCCCCGCCGCCCTGCGCCCGATCGCCGACGCCTGCGGCGAGCAGCTCGCCCTCTGCCGCGCGGACGCCGAGGCCGACTGGACCTACCTCAGCCCGGCCGCCCTGCTCGAACCGGGTGAGCGGACCGGCCGCTACCGGCTGGGCCGCGACGAACTCCTCGTCGGCCCGGACGGCACCTCGGCCATCTCCATGGAGGACTTCGCCGTCGCCCTCCTCGACGAGGCCGAGCACCCCGCCCACCACCGCCTCCGCTTCACCGTCGGCTACTGAAGCGTCCCCCGGGAGGGGGGCCGACCTGAAGCTGACTTACCGTCAAGGGTGGTCCAGGCACCCGGGGGAAGACGGGCGCCTACTGGATCGACCACGACCGTTCCGGCGGCCATGATCGACCCATGACCACGCCGAGCACATGGACCACCTCCGCCGCACCCACCACACCCACCGCACGGACCGGCCGGATGCGCCGCCCCGGGCTCTCCGCCCTCGGCCGACGCACCGCGGCGCTACTCGCCTTCGTCGCGCTGGCCCAGACGGCGGGCACGGCCGGCTCCGTCGCGGTCCCCACCGGACCGGCCTCGGCCGCCGTCCCCGCCCGCTACGCCCACCAGCGGCTCGACTGGCAGCCCTGCGCGGACGAGGCCGCGCTGGAGTGCGCCACCATGACCACGCCCCGGGACTGGCATCATCCCGGGCGTGGCCCCGACCTCACCGTCGCGGTCTCGCGGCACCGCGCGAGCGAGCCCGGCCGGCGGATCGGCACCCTGCTGACGGCCGCCGGCGGCCCCGGCGGCAAGGGCCTGCTGCGCCCGGCGGACTTCGTCACCAAGGCGCCCGCGCTGGGCGCCGCCTACGACGTCGTGGGCTTCGACCAGCGCGGCGTCGGCCGGAGCACCCGGGCCGTCTGCCAGACGCCCGAGGAGTTCCAGGCGTTCTTCGCCGGGGACTTCCGCGACGACACGCCGGCCGACCGGGCCCGGGTGATCGCCGCCTCGCGCGGGTTCGCCGCCGACTGCGAGCGGCGCAGCGAGGGCCTGCTCCCCCATCTGACGACCGAGCAGACCGCCCGGGACCTCGACCTGCTGCGCGCCCTGCTCGGCGAGCGCCGGGTCAGCTTCTTCGGGCCCTCCTACGCCACCAGGATCGGCGCGTACTACGCGACGCTCTTCCCGCAGCGGGTCGAGCGGATGGTGCTGGACAGCAACACCGGCTTCGACGGCACCTGGGAGCGGTTCCAGCAGCGGCTGCCGATGAGCTTCCAGCGCCGGTTCGAGGAGGACTTCCTGCCCTGGCTGGCCGCCCGGGACGCCACCTACCACTACGGCACGACCGCCACCGAGGTGAAGGCCCGCTGGGAGGCACGCCGGGCGGCCCTGCGCGAGCACCCGGTCGTCGACGGCCCGCTCACCATCGGGCCCAACCAGTTCGACAACGGCGCCATCCAGGTCGTCTACCGCGCGAACAACTTCCCCCTCCTGGCCACCGCGCTGACCGCGCTCGACGACTGGCCGAACGCCGAGCCCTCCGCCCGCACCGCCGCCCGGCTGGTCTTCGGCCAGTACCTCGACCCGGAGTTCCTCGCCGAGTACTTCGCCGTCACCTGCAACGACACACCGTGGACCCGCGACCTGTCCGTGTGGGCGGAGCGGGGCGCCGAGAGCACCGCGCGCTGGCCGCTGGTCGGGGCCCGCATGCTCGCCTTCTCCGCGGTCTGCGCCTCCTGGCCGGCGCCGACGGCACCGCCGGTGCGGGTCACCGGCGCGGGTCTGCCGCCGACCCTGATGCTCAACTCGGTGCACGACCCCGCGACCCCCATCGAGGCCGCGCTGTCCGCGCACCGGGCGCTGCGCGGCTCGCGCCTGGTGACGGTCACCGGCAACGGGGACCACGGCCAGTACCCAGGGCCGAACCCGTGCGTGCGCTCCACCGTGGAGTCCTACCTGCTCGCCGGGACGCTTCCGCCCGACGACCTCACCTGCCCGTCACCGGAGGCGGGCTGACCCGCCCGCCGGAGCGCGGGAGCTCGCCTGCCCCGGCCGGCGCACGCCCTTCGCGATCCCCGGACGGCGGTGGCGGCCCCCTGATAGCTTGCCCGTGCGGCGTCAACTGATCTGACGCCCAGTCGATTTGACCATCGTCCAAGGGGGGACCTGGGAGATGTCGCACCGTCCGCTGTCCGCACTGCTCGCCGTCCTGCTCGCCCTGCTGGGCGCGGCCGCACTCGCACCGGCCGCCGCCTCGGCACCGGCCACCGTCCCAACGCCGGCCGCACCGACCGCCGGAACCACGCAGGCCGCACAGACCGCCGGTCTCGACCCCGCCACCAACCCCGTCCTCGCCGCCGGCTGGTCCGACTGGCAGGACCTGGGCGGTGCGGCGATCAGCGCCCCGGCCGTCTCGTCCTGGGCCACCGGTCGACTCGACCTGTTCGTCGTCGGTGGCGACAACGCCCTCTGGCACCGCTGGTACGACAACGGCACCTGGTACGCCTGGGAGTCCCTCGGGGGCAAGCTGACCGGCAATCTGTCGGCCGTCTCCTGGGGCCCCGGCCGCATCGACGTCGTCGGCTCCGACTACACCGGCTCCCACCTGGTCCACCGCTGGTACGACAACGGCACCTGGTACAACTGGGAGGACCTCAGCGGCGGTGTGACGGCGGTCAACCCCGCCAT
This sequence comes from Kitasatospora sp. NPDC058032, assembly GCF_042885845.1. Classification (NCBI taxonomy): domain Bacteria; kingdom Bacillati; phylum Actinomycetota; class Actinomycetes; order Kitasatosporales; family Streptomycetaceae; genus Kitasatospora; species Kitasatospora sp. NPDC058032. Next base: position 74,332 of record NZ_JBHVRK010000030.1, read on the forward strand.
CAGCTCCCAGGGCCTCGGAAAGCTCGACCTCTTCATCGACAACGGCCAACTGCTCCACCGGTCCTACGCCAACGGCGCCTGGACCGGCTGGGAGAGCCTCGGCGGCGGCCTCGCCAGCGCGCCGGCCGCGGTCTCCTGGGGCCCCGGCCGCATCGACGTCGTCGGCCGTGCCACCGACGGCCGGCTCCGCCACACCTGGTACAGCAACGGCCTCTGGGCCGCCTGGGAGACGCTCCCCGCCCAGATCAGCGGCAACCCGGCGCTCTCCTCCCGGGGAGTCGGCCGGCTGGACGTCTTCGCCGCCGGCCCGGGCAGCCACATCTGGCAGAGCTCCTACGATTCCACCGGATGGCACCAGTGGAGCGACGTCGGTGCCGTCGGAGTCCCGGTGGCGGGCGCCGTCTCCTGGGCCGCCGACCGGATCGACCTGTTCACCCTGGGCACGCAGAACCAGGTCGAGCACAAGTGGTACTCCTGACCATCGCCGCGAACCGGCTCTGACCGCCCCCGGCCGACGGACGGACGCGGCCGTCCGTGGCGGGATCCTCCCCCCGGAGGACCCCGCCACGGACGGCGCCGGCCGGCGGACGGGCGGCCCTCAGCGGGTCAGGGGCGGTCGAGCGTGATGGAGTTGATCGGCGTCAGATCGGCGTAGACACCCGTCTGGGCGGCCAGGTCCTCGCCGCAGCCGGCGCCGTTGGAGCCGGTGCACAGGTGGGCGTGCGCCCCGCCGGACTGGTTGTTGAGCACCCAGTGCCGGCCGATCTGGTTGCGGAGGTTGTGGGCGCCGTAGCTCCAGAAGACGTCGGTCGGCGGCCTGCTGGTGTCGGCGTCCTGGGCGTAGACGCAGACCGCCCCGTACGGACAGCCGTCCCAGGAGCCGTCAGCGGCCCGGGCGCCGGAGGCCCCCGCCGTGGTGGCGGCAACGGCCGCGAGGGCGAGCGCGGCGGCGGCGTGCAGGATCTTGCGCATGGTGGTTCTCCCTCAGGTGCTGGTCCGGCCCGTTGTCCGGCCGGTGCTCAGCAGCGTAGGAAGCAGCCGCCCGCCCCGGTCCCTGACGGATGACAGGGTGCCGGGGCGGGCGGGCGGGACGGGCGCGGCGGGCGAGCGGAGGGGTCAGCGCTGCGCGGCGAAGGTGTCGCAGCGGGCCGGGTCGCCGGTGCGGTAGCCGGTGGTGAACCAGGTCTTGCGCTGGTCGGAGGAGCCGTGGGTCCAGGTGTCGGGGTCGATCCGGCCGGTGGCCTGCTTCTGGATCCGGTCGTCGCCGACGGCCGCTGCGGCGTCCAGCCCCTGGGCGATGTCCTGGTCGGTGAGGGTGCTGATCAGCGGCCGTCCGGTGGAGGCCTGCGGGGTGGTGGTGGCGTGGTGGGCCCAGACGCCCGCGTAACAGTCGGCCTGGAGCTCCAGTTTGACCGAGGCGCTGTCCCGGCCCTGCCGGTCCTGGCCGACCTTCTGCATCGTGCCGGTCAGGTTCTGGATGTGGTGGCCGTACTCGTGGGCGACGACGTAGGCCTCGGCGAACGGGCCGCCGCGCGCGCCGAAGCGGGTGGACAGCTCGTCGAAGAAGCCGAGGTCGAAGTAGGCGCGCCGGTCGCCGGAGCAGTAGAACGGGCCGACGGCCGAGCTCGCCGCGCCGCAGGCGGTGGAGACCCGGCCGGTGAACAGGACCGTCTCGGCGGGCCGGTAGGCGACGCCGGACTTGGGCAGCTGGCCGCCCCAGTAGTCCTGGAGGCTGTTGGTGACCGCGACGATCCGGCAGTCCTGGCGACGATTGGCGTCGGCACCCGTCTTGCAGGCCTGCTGCACCTCCCCCGCGGTGGTGGTCCGGCCGGACCCGGCGCTCGATCCGCCGCCGTCGGAGAGCCCGAGGATGCTCGGGTCGACGCCGAAGAGCACCGCGATCAGCACGGCGACCAGACCGACCGCGCCACCGCCGATGGCGATCTTCCCGCCGGGGATGCCGCGCCGGTCGTCCACCTGCGAGGTGTCGAGGTCGCCCTGGTCGTCGAACTGCATTCCGGTCCGTCCCTTGTGGTGCCGACGGCGCCCGCGGCGCCGGGCGGCCGGGCCCGGCCGCCCGGCCACGGTAGCGGCTCCGCGGGCCGCCGCCGAAAACGGACGCGCAGGTCAGCAGCGGTTCCCCGGGGCAACGGAACGGTCGGTGACCTGCCGTGGCGAGGCCGTCACCCGCTGCCGGGGGACGGAGCGTTCGCAGCCGCGGGCCCGGCCGTCAGGGACGCCTCGGTCCGACGTCGCACCTCCTCCCGGAGACCCGGCGCCGGGCCCCCCCCCCCCCCCGCGGGGGGGCCAGGGCCCCCGCCCGGGCCGGGCCCCCCCAACCC
>NZ_JBHVRK010000031.1:0-76298 GCF_042885845.1 Kitasatospora sp. NPDC058032
CCCGTCTCGGTGGGTTTTTCGACCCGCGCGCCCCCGCGGGGGGGGTGGGGCCCGCTGTCCCCGTCCCCGGGTCCGGGGCCCCGACGGCGTTCCGGAGCGGTCGCGGGCGGCTGGACCGCGGGCGGGGGCGTCGGGCGGGGCCATCAGGGCGCCGGGCTCTCCGCGCCCTCGACGTCGGCGAGCAGCTTGCGCAGGAGCCCGTCCAGGGTGGCCCGTTCCTCCCCCGAGAGGGCGGAGAGCAGCGCGGTCTCGTTGGCCGCGTGGTCAGTGAAGGCGGCGTCCACGAGGGCGCGTCCGGCCGCGGTGAGGGCGATGCGGACGCTGCGCCGGTCCGCCGGGTCGGTGCTGCGTTCCACCAGGCCCGCCGATTCCAGCCGGTCGATCCGGCTGGTCATGCCGGCCCGCGACATCAGCAGCAGCGCGGCGAGTTCGGAGGGCATCAGTTCGTACGGCGCGCCGGAGCGGCGCAGGGCGGCGAGAACGTCGAACTCGCCGCGCTGGAGGCCGTGTTGCTTGAACACCTCTTCGACGACCCGGCCCGCGAGCAGCGCGAAGCGGCCGAGGCGGCCGACGGTACCGACCGCCGCCAGGTCAAGGTCCGGGCGCTCCCGGCTCCACTGGTCGAGCATGACGTCCACGTGATCCATAGGGCCATATTATTCGACGGGAGATAGTTAGACGCAGTACTATCAGCCAGGGAACTATCGGAACGCTCGCTGTGGGGAGAGGCCAATGACGTTGATCGGACCGGAAGCCGTGGTGGTGCGGGGCGACGAAGCCGAGACCGTCGGAATGCTCGGCGGCAAGGGGCGGCTGCTGGCGGACTCCAGCGCCACCGGCGGCGCCCTGAGCACCCTGCGCGTCACACTGGGGCGCGGCAAGGACGGCGCCACTCCGCACTACCACGGGGGTTCCTCGGAGCTGTTCTTCGTCGTCGACGGCTCGGCCCAGGTGCTGGCCGGGAACGAGGTGGTCACCGCCCGGAGCGGCGACCTCGTGGTGGTGCCGCCCCATCTGCCGCATGCCTTCGCGGCGGCGCCGGACTCCGGGGCGGACCTGCTGATCGTGATCACCCCCGGGGTGGAACGCTTCGACTACTTCCGCCTGCTGGAGCGGATCCGCGCCGGCGAGGCGACGATCGAGGAACTGCTCGCCAAGCAGAACCTCTTCGACAACCACTTCCTGGAGTCGCCGAGTTGGCGCGACGCCCGGGAGGAAGCCACCCGGTCCGAGCCGTAGACCGCCCGGCACCGAGCTCGGCCCGACACCAGGGAAGGAACCCCGTGACCGACACCCGCACCATCACCAACCCGCCCGGCCTGCACGACCCGACGCCGTTCGGCTACAGCCACGCCGCCTCCGCGCCCGGCGAACCGGTGTTCATCGGCGGTCAGTACGCCTCCGACGCCAGCGGTCAGGTCGTGCCCGGCGACTTCGCCGCCCAGGTGGAGCTCGCCCTCGCCAACCTGCGCACCGCGCTCGCCGGGGTCGGACTCGGCTTCGAGCACGTGGTCCGGCTCGGCTCGTACATCGTCGACCACGACCCGGAGAAGCTGGCCGTCCTCGGCAAGGCCCTGGCCGGGGCCTGGGGCGACCGGCTGCCCGCGCAGACGCTCAGCGGGGTCGCCTCGCTCGCCCTGCCGGGGATGCTCTTCGAGATCGATGCGGTCGCCGTCCGGCCGACGGCGGGGGCAGCGGGCTGACCCACCCGCGCGCAGGGGTCCCACCGATCGGTGGGACCCCTCGCCGTACCGCCGCCGTTCGAGCCGGCGCGGACCGCTCACGTCCCATAGATGTCACTCTCCGCAGCCACCCCGGGGAACAGGGCTGAGACATGATCAGGCAACGGAATTCCCCCCAGCTGACAGTCGGCCTGGATTCCTCGCCGCAGGCAGGGCGCCGACCTGCGCCCGCAGGAAAATCGATCTGCTGATTTCTCGATGGAATTCGATAAACCTCAGGACGAGCACGACCCAGCTCCCCGGGATTTTCTCCCGCAAAGCCCCTCCGCCGCCGCCCCGGCTCGCGGCCCCAGCGGACCGCCGACCAGGCCGCCCGCTTCCTGCGCTACGCCCACGGGGCCGACCCCCTCATCGCCAACTTCACCGAGCTGCTCATCGGCTCCGGCATCCGCCGAGGGGAGGCCCTCGCCCTCCACGAGGACGACGCCTACCTCGACAAGCGCTTCATGTCCATCCGCTGGACCCTCGCCGCCGTCGCCAACAACCAGCTCGCCTTCACCGCCCCCAAGACCCGCTCCAGCCGCAAGTGGGTCGCCCCGTCCGACCGCGCCTCCGACGCCATCGCCGACCAGATCACCCCCGCCATCTTCCGCGGCCCCAACCCCTCCCCCCACCTTCCACCGCCACGGCCGGCCACTACGCCCCGGCTACGTCCTCGACCGCTTCCACCGCCTCTGCCGTGACGCCGGGGTCCCCGTCATCCGCCTCCACGACCTGCCCCACCTCGCCTGCACCCTCGCCATGGACGAGCACGTCCCGGTCCCCATCGCCTCCAAGACCCTGCGCCACTCCACCCTGTCCACGACCGTCGACATCCACCACTTCCTCAGCGCCCGAGCCGCCCGCGAAGCCGTCGACGCCATCGACCACGCCCTCAACCAGGCCGACAGCGACGCCAGATACGGCCGCCACACCACCCCGAGACGTACGACCCGGCCCACCATCCGTCCCACACGCAGGACCCGCCCGACCCGCCGGAATGCCGCGCCGACGAAATGGCGGGACCACACCGCGACCACCAGCCGACGGAACATCAAAAAGGCCGCTTCCACCTTTCGGTGAAAGCGGCCTACGACCTGCGAAAACGCTGGTCGGGACGACAGGATTTGAACCTGCGACCCCTTGACCCCCAGTCAATGGGTTCAACTATTGTCGGCAGCCGACGCCTTGAGGCCTCGGCTTTTTTGTTGCCCAACTATGCTTAGAACAAGGAACGTTGAAACTCGTGGCGGAGATCCATGGTCGGCAGGACTCGATCCCGCTCGATGCTCAGTCGGGTGCAAGTTCGTACATAGATGCCCGTTATCGTCCACGGGCGCTCACGGGCGCTCAACAGGCGCGGTCCCGAACTGGTCCCCAAATGGTCCCCAGGCCCCCGGACCGGCCTTGGTCACCGCGAGTAACAGCAATCTGTCGGCCCTTCAGAAGAGCCCGCTCGCAGGCAGCCGTGACCCATGATGCGTTGCCACTGACCAGCCTGGGCGCCCCGGGCGGATCAAGGTCGACTACCCGCCGGATACGGATGGTGATCTCCCGAGCGGTGTGTCGTCTTGAGCGTGTCCTCGCCGGCTGGTTCTGACGTGCCTCGCGCACCGCCCCGCACACTCTGCCGCCACGCCCGGCCGAACGGCAAGCCTTGGACCAGGGTCACCGCGTTCAAAAAGGAGAAGCACATGGGACAGCGGGCGCAGCGGGGCAGGGCGTACCAACGGTGCGGGTGCAAGGACGAGGGCGGGCGGCAGTTGGGTGCGTGGTGTGTCCGGTTGTTGGAGGAGGCCGGGCACGGGTCGTGGACGTACTGCGTCGATCTGGCGCCGGAGGACGGCCAACGTCATACAGAGACAGCCTCTTCTTGGCCTGCCAGCAACCGAAGCGCACAATTAGTCGCCCCCCGGTTCACGCCCTCCGAACAGGGATCCCTCCCCTTCTGCTGAAAGCTCCGGCTCGAGCCGATCTCAAGTAGCCAGCGCCTGATCAAGCCGCGGAGCTTGACGACGGACCATCCGCGAGATCTCCCGGGCTGCGGGTGATCGCCCGGGCTACCGCATCCGGAGGCAGGAAGGAGCTCGGGCGGCCGTTCCAGCTAATGATTAGTTCGTCCCGCGCCCGAGTGGCGGCGACGAAGACCAACGACCGGGCGCGCTGGAGTTCACTCTGGTAGCGCTTCGGGTCCACATGTCGGTACTGCTCGACCCGCTGGTCAGGGAACAGACCAGCTGCTACACCGGCAAGGAAAACTCGCTGGAACTCCAGCCCCTTGAAGCGGAACATCGTCCCGATCCGCACGCCTTCGCGGCCCTTCGGGCCGTCAGGGCCGATCTCGGTCGCGGGGATTCCGGAGCGGCTCAGGGTAGTGGCGAGCTGGGTCACGGAGTCCCGGTCAGGCACGCTCACCGCCATAGCCTCCCAGGGGGTGCCGTGCTGCTCGAATCGATCCCGGAGCAGCTCGGCGATCGTTCGCTGCTCGCTTACCCAATCCGGTGAGCGGTAGTACTGGGGGCCCAGACCCGAGAGCACCGAGCGGTAACCGTCGAGGCTGTCTTTTCCCTCGTCGAGATCGTCGAACTGCTCGCCCTCGATGAGGCCCCTTGCACTGCCGAGGATTTGACGGCTGGTCCGGTAGTTGAGCGTCAGGCGCCTCGAACTGCGCCCCTTGGTCAGGATGCCGTACCGTCCGAGGACGACGCGATGAGCGTAGATCCTCTGATGGGCGTCCCCCACCAGGAAGATGTCGTTCGCCAGCGGCGCGACCATCGCACGCAGCATCCGCCAGTGCGAGGCAGACAGGTCCTGAGCCTCATCGACCACGATGTGGCGGTAACGGGGCTTGAGCCACATCCCACTACTGGCCTCACGGTGGATCAGGTCCACGCCTCCGTGCTCATCCTTGTAGTGCGCCTGCTCCTCAACTCGCGCCATGCGGTGGTGTTCGATGTCCGCGGCCTGACTCGCGAGCTGAGCCCAGGTGACCTGTCCGACTCGTACGAGGCGCTCGGTGAGCGCCTCGACGAGGTTCCAGATCCGGATCCGTTGGGGTCGCTGGAGCTGTCCGCCACGCCCGTCTCGGTCGGCGCGCAGATAGGCCCGCAGGTTGCCCAAGCCCTGGGCAAGGATCACGTGCTTCCACTCGGCGTCCAGGAACTCGGGGTCGAACTCATCCTCCCCAGCCTCAATCCGGACAGCGAACCAGTGGTCGCGGACGGCGTTGTCATCGATCGGCCTGCCGATGCGAGCATGCGGGTCCTGAACCACAACCTCCCTCGCCAGCTGATCCACGGACTTGATGTCCACTCGAGCGAGCAACTCGCGCCCGCCAAGGCTGTCCAGACGCTGCTTAAGGTCGGCCGCGAGGTTCGGGTTGAACGTAGTCAACAGCACGGGCTTGGTGTGTCCGGGCGGTAGCTTGCTGACCAGGTGGCGGACACGATGCAGTGCCACCACCGTCTTGCCTGTGCCGGGACCGCCGGTGACTTTCGCCGAACCCTTGAAATCCGTGGTCGCGAGGCGCTGCTGCTCAGGGTGCAGGAAGAGCCGCCATGCCTCAAAACCCTCGCCCAGCGCCGCCAGAACAGCAGGATCTTCCGTACTGACCTGGGACACCGGCCGCCGGGCGGCTCGGGCCCAGTCCGCGGGGTCCACCGCCTCCGGTGCTTCCCAGAGTCTGGTGACCTGCTCACGTACCTGCTCCGGATCCTTGCCGTCGTAGAGGTAGAGCAGGACCTCCTTAGACAGTTGGGGGATGTTCTGCTCGACCAGGGCGAGGAGTTGGTCCTCATTGGTGAGCCGTCGAACCGACGGGAGTAGACTGGCGATCAGTCCGAGCCTGATCAGCGTCTCGTCATCGTGCTTTGCGAACAGGGGTACCGGGAGACGGAGCGGCACCTGGCCTTCGATCGATGCCAAGGATGACAACGTCACTGCCCCGGACCTCGCAGGCGCATCCTGGGGCACCTGCGAGGCCTCGTCCGATGCCTTCGAGGAGTGCTCGGCCAGGATGACGACGTTGGCCGTGACCTGGGTGGGATCAATGAGTTCGATCCCACCCGAAACCTGGTTGACCTCGACCTGGATGCCCTTCAGCACCTCGTACACCTGAGGTCCATACCGAATAGCGAGAACAGCGAAGTGGGTGCCTTCGGTCTCAAGCAGGAGGGCCATGAGCTGCTCGTCCACCACTGCGGTGTACAGCGTGCCGTTGCTGCCGACCCTCCGCAGCGGCCTCAGCAGCAGAGAGCGATTGGTCCGGTCCTCCCGGACTCGACGGACGAAGTCGAGTACCGCGTTTCTGGCGCCCCGCCCGAGCCGCCGCATGTCCGCATCTGCCTGTGGGGAGACCTGGACATCGGTCTTACTGCTCAACGTGCGGCTCCTTCAGGCTTCGTCAAGAGGTTGTGCGGGACGGCGCTGGTGCGGCACCGCGAGCAGGATTCAGGACGGGACGGAGTCCGTCCGGGGCGGACTGCTGTTCTTGATTCTCTCAGCGAGTTCCGTTACGGACCATCCCCCTGGGGCACGAACCTCCCAACCGGCGTGACGGCAGCGCCTCATGAAATCCTCGTCCGCTGCGTCCTCCTCCGGGACCACACCAACACGCGACTCGGGCCAGGCCAGTTCGATCGGCACGCCCTTGATGTCGATCGCGTCGTACCCCGCGTGTCCGGCCGGGACGTCTCCACGCTCGCAGAGCTGACGCGCCAACTCCTCCAGGGCGGTTTCGCCGACGCGCGCGAGCCCGTCGAGAACGGTCTTCCAGGCGGCGACGCCCGCGGCCTGCGTCGTCACAGGGCTCTCGGCCGGAGCTGCGGCCGGATCAGCCGCTGGGAGCTCCAGGTCCGACGGGATGACAAGTCCCGTGCCCGGCGCCGCCTCGCGCACAGCGCCGAGCACGCCGGTGCCCACTTCGTCAGCCGCGGCGAGGAGACGGACGTCGAAGCCGTCAAGAGCGGTCCGCGCTAGGAGCAGACCGTCGACTCGCCCGAGGCCGTACGGGTTGAGGAACTGGATCAAGTTGCCCCAGCATAGCCACGCCTTCCAGCGCCGGCGGTGCAGGTCGTTGTCCCCGGCCAGCGCGTCAGCTCGGTCGTCGAGAACGGCGAGGGCAGTCAACTGGGCCGGTCCCCCGGTCGGGTCGGCGATCAGCGTGATGGGCAGTCCGGAGTTGTCGCGAGCGGCGAAGAGACGGATGTCCCCACCCGTTGTCAGGGGTGGCTGCCGGTCGCTGAGTACCGCGCCGACCAGACCAGGAAGCTCGGAACGAGCGGCCTGGATCCGCTTGTCGGGCGGGGTAGTCAGAACAAGACCGGACAGCACCGCCTTGGCGATCCGTTGCCAGTGCTGCGGATCAGGATTTCGCAGGAAGTCGAGCAGGCTCGGGATCGCTCCGGCGAAGGCTACGGAGTCCAGGTCCTCAGGACGATGGCCTTGCTGCTGCCACTGGGCACGCACGCGCGCCCCAGCGCCTCCGACGATGTCGTACGGCGGCCAGGCCTTCTCCGCAGCGGGTCCGGCGAGGGTGGCCGCAAGCGGATCCGGCCGCGGTTCCGCGTCGGGGTCCGCGGCCTGGACGCCCTCGTCCGTTTTGAGTTGCTTGTCCCAGGCGACAACGTCATCCCAGGTGATCTGCCAGACGAGCGTACCGTCGGCCCGCACGCGAGCCCGCCTGGCGGCGTCGCCCGCTATCCGGTTGGTGCGCTCGCTGGCGTGCCAGCGGTAGCCATCGAGATAGACCGCCACAGCCGGAGTCTCACCGTCTCCGGAGCCGGCCCGGGGGCGGAACAACAGATCGGGGCGAGTGCGGTGCTCAGGCAGGTCCTTCTGCGCGACGACCTCCCACGGCACCCGAGCGCCGTCATGGCGCAGCAGGTCGAACTGCTTTCCCAGCCGGCCGGTCGGGGTTTCCTCGTGCAGAACCTCGCTCGCCTTGACGGCCGTACTCTCCAGCCAGCGGTCCAGGGTGTGCAGGAATCGACGTTCCAGGTCGCTCTCCGCCTGCTCGGCGAAGCGGGCCGCGGAGCTCGGCTCATGACTGACGGACCAGCCGCTGGAGCCGTCCCGGCCGAGCAGCTCATTGAGCATCCACAGGGCTTCCTGACGATCCACCAGCTTGAAGTCCCGCTGGTCGACATAGCTCAGCAGGCAGAGATGGCAAGCCTTACGGGGCTCTTTCGCGCAGGGGCAGGCATTCAGTGCGGCCTGTGCTTGTGCGAGGACGGCGCGCAGTTCCTCACCCTCACGGTCGACCAAGCGCTGCAGGTAGCCGGTTCCGCCGACCAACGCGTCGTAGAGGACCAAGAAATGCTGGGTCAGGCCGGTCTCCCGGTCGGGGCGGGTGGAGGTCGTGGAGCTGATGTGGGCCGGATCGCCGCCGTAGCTCAGCGCGAGGCCGAGGTGCAGGGCGGCGGAGAACGAGGCGAGCCGCTCCTCGACCTGGAACGTGGCCGCGGGCAGCAGGATGCGCAGTGCCTCGGTGTGGTGTTCGTGAGCCGTGACGACTCGTCGGTCATCCGGGGTCTTCGGGCGTCCGGGGCGGCGGGTGGGACACCAGGGCCGGTGGTGCGCGAGCTCCGGCCGGCCGGCCAGCGACTCGCTGAGCTCCTCCTGCACGGGCCCGTTGCCGGGCTCGCGGTCGGAGGCTCCACCGCAGTCGGGGCAGAGGGTGAAGCCGGTGACATGGACGGCCTGACCTGCGAGGTAGCGGTCGGCGCGGCGGCCGTAACGAGTGGGGCCGAGGTTGAAGCGGCGGATGACGGCCTCGCGGATGTGCTCGACGCCGAAGGTCGCGTGGCTGTGCCGCCAAGAGTCCTTGATCTCGTCCGGGTCGACGTCCACGGCTGCGGCAAACGTGTAGCGGCCGATCTTGCGATTCTCCTGGTCGTCAACGATACGGGCATCGTCACGCTTGTCGCGGGCGGTCACCTTGCGGGGCACGATAACGTCCATCGCGGCGGAACGGCCCCCGATACCCGAGCCGCTGCACCGTGGGCATGCGCTTCTATCCTCGGCGGCGCGCTCCGTACGGACATGCCCGCACTCCGGACAGACTCTCCAGGTCTGCACAGCGTCGGAGCTGCTGTTGTCAGACTTGCTTCGAAGACCGAGGTCGATGCCATCGATCTCGTGCCGGTAGCCGTTGACGTAGTACGAGTTGCCGGGCGCCAGCTCGGCCAGGGCCATCGCAGCCGGACGCTCGTAGGTGCGCAACTCGGAGCGGTAGGTGACCCGGGGCTTCCCGCCATCCGGCATCCCCTGCACTGCCTGCTGCTTTTTTGACGGCTCCTTGCGGGTGAGCACCGCCTCCAGGGCCACAGCGTTGTCGACGAGGCTGTAGTTGGGCAGCAGGCCCTGCTCGACGAGGAATGCCTGGGCACTGGCCTTACCCAGCTCAGTGATGCGCCCCGCGACAGCGCTGGCCTCGCGCTGCAGTCCACGCTTCTCCCGTGCCTGGTCCTCCACTTGGTCGAGAAGAGCCTCCGCTGCGTCATCAATGACTTGTTTGCGTTCGATCAGCTGACGCCGCTGAGCCTCCCACGCCTCCTCGGCGTCGGCGCAGCGCTCGGCCAACTCCTCTGCGGCGTACTTCCGCAGCGCGTCCGCCGCCTCGGGTGACGCTCCCGAGTCGAGGACGCCGTCGAGCGCGGGGAACAGCCCGATGAACGTCTCAACGAGCTCGTGCCGTTCTGTGGCCGCCTTGGCGAAGGCCTTCAGCCAACCGGTGCGGCCGGTCAGTTGCGAGGCCCGTTCCGGCATCGGGAGCAGATCGCCTAGTTGGACGCGCGCGGCCAGGTCGACCAGGTGAGCCGTGTACTGGCGGCGCAGCAGTTCCACTGCGGACAGGAAGCAACCGGGGGGAAGAATCCGACCCGCAATCAACTGCGTGGGGTCGGACAGATGATAGAGCGCACGGGGACTGTTGTCCGCGATGCTGACCAACAGCGCGTTGCCGGTGCTGCGGCCGGCTCGGCCGACCCGCTGGACGTAGTTGGCGGTGCCGGGCGGCAGCGAGGCAAGGATCACCGCCTCCAGGTCGCCGATGTCGATGCCCAACTCAAGAGTCGGCGTGCAGGACAGGACATTGGGGTCGGTGTGTCGCAGGCCCTCGCGGAAACCCCTCTCCACGGCCTCGCGCTCTGCGCGGGTCAGCACACCGGTGTGCTCAGCGGCCACCACGCTGTATGCGCCGCCCTTGCGGTAGAGGGTGCGGTAGTAGTCCTCGCGGTGGTCTCGGGCCGTGCGGCCGGCGGGCGATGCGGGCGAAGGCGCTCCGGCATCAGCCTCCTGCGACTGGCCCAACGAGCCGATGAGGTAGCCACTGCAGCGCTTCAGCGGGCACGGCAGGCCGATCCAGATCTCGATCCGGTCCGGGTGTACCGTCTGGGTCCACCCACACTCAGGGCAGCCCACACCAGCCCTGCCCACCTGAGCATCCGTGAGCAGTCGCACCCGTACATGGCCGGCGGTCAGTCCGTAGACGCCGGCCGCCGCACCAGGGGCGCGAACTGCCTGGCCGCCCTTGGGCCTGTGGGCGGCGATCGCACCGATGCTCTCGTTCGCCAGCGCCGGGATCAGCTCGGCCAGGTAAGTCGCCGCCGCCGTCTGGTCCAGGCCCAGGCACCGGTGCGTCCAGTCTGCATACCAACTGTCCTTGGAGTCGACCCGGTCGAAGTCCGTCGGGCCGGGTCGGGCCCCGAGCACAAGAAAGGCGGGAGCGTTGGCGTTCTTCCCGAAGGCCTGCATGCCTTCAGGGCGGCCCGACCACACCGAGTGGCGATTCCGGCCTTCGCCCTCGATGAACTGGTCCAGCCAGCGGTGGTGGATGCCACCTCCTTCACGCAGGTGCTCGAGCAGTCCCCGGACGAAGCCCTCGAAGTGCCGCAGAGCGTCCTGGTCTCCCGCAGGAATCGGCGAGGCAGTGTCCTTGTCGTCCACATCCTGCGGCAGGAGGTCGAGCAGCTGTCTCTGGTAGATGGCTCGGGCGGTCTCCGCCGCCTTGCGGGCGTCGGTCAGGTGGACCTCCGCGGCAACCGTGCGGGTCAGTTCCAGCGTGCGGCCCTGCCGGGAGTACAGCCCGAACTCCAGCAGCGTGTTGAGCGCCAGCCGCTCACCTACGAGCGACCACGTGGGGTACGGGATACGCTTGTTGCCTCGCAGCAGGGCTCCGACCCGGTCGAGGTCATGCAGGTCCGGCGGAATCACCGAGGCCAGCAAGTGCTCCTGCGGCGCAGCGGCCCGGCGTACCAGCGCAGCGATCAGGTGGTTCAGCGGCACACCGTCTGGATCGCCGGTGTCCAGCTGCAGCGGATCGTCCGGCTGCGCTCCGGTGGCGCGAGGTTGCAGCAGCTGCTCGATGATGAGCGAGCGCAGCGAGAACTTCCAGGCCCGGCTGGCGACGAAGCCCGCGCGCTGCGCGGCGTCCTGGACGGAGTCGTTGAAGATCAGGGTCTTGCGGCGGTCAGTGCTCTCCGGGTCCTTCGGGTCCTTCTTGGGCAACTCGCCGCCGGTGAACAGCTGGGTGACCACGACCGAGGTCAGCGGAGCCACACCGGCACCGAGAAAGCGAATGCCCTGGGCCTGCCCGCAGGCCGGGCACTGGTCATCCTTGGCGGCCGCGTCGGCTTCTGCGCCCTCGAACTTGACTTTGACGTAGACGCCGCCGCGCGGGGCCGGCAGGGCGGTACCGTCTGTGGCCAGCATCTCGTCAGGGTCCAACTTCGAGAGTTCCGCGCCCGAGGATTCAAGCAGGCGAACAGTGGCCTCGGCGTCGGCTGCTCGACGGCCGCGACGGGCCCGGCTGTCCCTTATCAAACGAGCCTGGTCCGCCGCCTCGGCCGCACTGGCCGCGATCAGCGCACGCACCCGCGCCTTGTTGGTGCCACCTGCCGCGCTACGGCGGTAGATCTCGTCCGAAGCCGTGACCAGTGCCCCGGGATTGCGCTCGGGCGAGATCGCGGACCAGCCGGACCGCCCGCAGTGGCGGCAGTAGATCGCAGGCAGACGCGCGCCTCCCGGGCCCCGCGAGGCAGCAGCCCCGCGGCCGATGGCGGCCGATGCCCTGGCCGTCGGCGTGGCCCGGTCCGCGTCGCTCCAGGCGAAGTCGGGAACGGTCGAGACCGTACGGAGCACACGGGACAGCGCTCGTACCCACAGATGGGTCTCCACCTGCAGCAATGGCCGCTTTTCATGCTCTGGAGCGTCCGGGTCCCGAGCAACCGAGATCAGCGCGATGAACCGCGCCAAGGCTGTCGCTGCAACTTCGGGAGACTGCTCGGCGGCGTTGCGCCAGAGGGACGTGGAATCGAATGCCGCCAGCACCTGGGGCGAGGTCAGAGGGGCGTCAATCTCCCTCCGCAACAGCGCGTGGGTGATCGGGTGGCGAAGGAGCCGGCGGGCAATCTCTTGCTTGTCCGTCAGATCGCAACCGAGAACGGCCACAGCGACGGCGGCCAACCCCTCAGGACTCCTGGACGGGTCGGGCAGGGCGGCAAGCTCCTGGGGACCGGGGAGCGGAAGGGTCAGGTCCTCGGGCTGGAGAAACGCATTCAGGTCACGACGATCCTCGCCGATCACCGAGTCGGCGGGGAAGCGCGTACCGAAGACCTGTGAGGCGACGTGAAGCATGGACCTAGCAGGGTCGGCGCCGGGCGCCGTAGCTGTGCCATCCGCCTGCGGAATCTCCCCGGATTGTGACAACGAAGCACCGAGGGTCGCTGAGGTGGCGACTGGGCAGATCGCGCCCAGCGGCCGACCGTCCTTCGAGGCGCCGACGACGGAGGCGAGGCGGCGCAGCAGCATGGCGACGTCGGTGCCCTGAGCGCCGTCATAGGTATGGAACTCGTCGATGACGATGTAGGCGAGATCCGCGTCCTGCCAAAGCGGGGCGTCCAGCTGACGCTGCAGCAGGATATCCAACATCTTGTAGTTGGTGATCAGGATATCCGGGGGGTTGCGGCGGATCTCCTGACGATTGGTCATCACCCGGCCGTACGGCGATGCCTTGCTGCCGCCACCTGGCTTGTCACCGATGTACAGGCCGGCGGTGACCTCCGACACCCGGTCGTCCGCCAGGAGCTTGCCGATACGGTCGGCCTGGTCACCGGCGAGGGCGTTCATCGGGTAGAGCAGGACGGCCTTGACCCCGGGGCGGCCCGCGAGTCGTGCCCGGCGGCAGTGGTCGAGCACCGGGATGAGGAAGGACTCGGTCTTGCCGGAGCCGGTACCGGTGGTGACCATTGTCGGCTCGGCCGGGCCCGTCTTGGTACTCAACCGCGCGAATGCCTCAGCCTGGTGGGCGTAGGGTCGGAAGCCCGCCGGCCACCAGTCGAGATGTTGCTGCCAACCATCGTTCGCCGCCTTGAACGGCCGACGGATGCGCAGGTACGGACCGCGGAACAGCCCGTCGGCCGGGTCGTTCAAGAACCCTTCCAATGCCTCGCGGGTACGGTCGTCCGCGAGCGCGAAGGTGGTGCCGAGGTACTGGACCAGCGTCTCCTGGAGGGCCTGCGCGGCGAGAGTCGGCCTCATGATGCGGGGGTGCCCTCCTGGGGTGCGGTGTCCGTGCTGGTGTCGTCACTGCCGACGGTACCGGGCGCCTGCGACATCCCGGGCTCCCAGCCGGCGGCCCGCAAGCGACGGGTGAACTCGGCGTGAGCCGCACGCATTTCCGCCTCGCGGTCGGCACGGCGGAGCGGAGCGCAGTACTCCCAGTTCTCGGTTGGGAGCGGGGCGGGGTGGGTGGGGGCCGCAGGGAGCGTGGCTTCCCGGGGGTAGTCCTCGTGGGAGATGAGCTGCTTCCAAGCGTCCTTGGGTTGGCCGTAGCCGTGGACCTGATGTGCCTTGGTGATGCGGCGTCCGGCCGCGTCGAACCACATGTTCGCCTCGTACTGCTGCATCACGGGGAAGCGTGCGTCGTACATGGCGATCAGTTGGTCAGCGGTGATGCCGAGCCAAACCGCGACGAGGGCGTCGAGCTCGACGAGGGCCGAGCGGCGAGAGCGCTCGGCGCGGAGGGGGGTGACGGCGGTCCAGGTGGGGGTGACACCCATGGCCAGAGGTGGCAGACCCGGCCAGTCGGACGCCCAAGTGTCTTGCCTCCAGGCCTCGTCATATAGCTCGGCCCAGAGGGGAGCGTACGCGTTGGTCTGGCAATTGAGACGCAGGGTACGGAGGAGGAGAGCCGAGGCGAGGGGATGGCCCTTGGAGGGAGCCGGCATGCTTCGCGCGTCCGTAACGTCCATGCGTCGATTGGCGGCACGGAGGAGGTAGTCCAGCGGAAGCGCCGCAAAAAATCCCGCAACGAGCACGGTTTCCGCCTTAGTAGGCAGAGCCGAGCTCCGAGCAGTGTGCACATGAGCCACTCCTACTGGGATTAGGCTCGCAAAGAGACTTCGCTCCGTATCCGACGGGATCATCTCACGCCAAATAACACGCCAAAACTTGGAATACGAGCGCGTTGCCCAGTCCATGAGGACCTGTTCGATTACAGACTCCCGATCCACGCCTTCGGCGCTACTCTCGTCCGCAATATTCCCAGCAACCTCGAGCACCGCCTTGTCGTCACGCATCTTCTCCAATAGCTCGCCATCAAGCCAAGAAGTCTGACGTAGCCCGGCCGCATACTTCGCCGAATCCTGCGTGGGGCGATAATTGGTGCGTGGTATAGCATCTTGCGCGAGGCTGACGGAATCCCATGACTCCACCTGCTGAGCAGTCGTTGCACCATTCACTGGCTGCTTCGCGAACGGCGTAGCAACGCCGAAGAACGGTGCTTGCAGAATCACCTGCCCGAGGCTGCCAGCAGGGCCAGAGTCCCAGCTGAAATGCCCTGCCGCACGGTCATCCTTCTCGTGGAATCCTCGAGTAATGAGTGGCTTCATTGCACCTAGCCGATGGGGCCACCGCGCCAGGGCAGCGATTGCGTCCTGCTCGGCGGCAGTGATCGGAAAGAGCAGCTTTACTTCTTCGAGTGGCAGAGATTTCTCCTCCCCTGCCAGATCTCGCCAGTCCGCAAGGATCGCCCGATCCACAATGGTGATCCGGGCACGGTGCGGCCGCAGATCCCAGGTGCCGTTGTGCTTGATTCCTGGCACGTCGCCAGCACCATCATGGGAGATGGATTTTCCGAGAACAAGCGGATGAAACAACCAGTTGACGTGCTGGAATCGAATTTCACGCTCAACCCCGTAGATATTGAGACTGAAATGCATGGTATGCCCAACCGGCGGCGCAAAGAGGTGCTTCGCATTCACGAAGTCGGCATGCAGCCGCAGATGTCCATACGTGGCTCGCCGCAGCTTGCCGTCCTTGGTCCCTGTCAGATGCGTGGCGGGGTGCAACAAGCCCGAGATCCCACGTTCCCCGACGCACCTCCAAGACAACAACATGAACGCCCGATAGAGATCCGGCTGCGTACCCACAAGCTCCGGGTACATGTCCGCCGAACTCAGAAACTCCCAAACTGCCGCATGGTCGGCCAGCTCTCCCAGGAAAGCCGCCCTCGCTGCCGGCAGTGCGAGAACCTCGTTCTTTCGTTCTTTGTGAGCCTCAGTCGTATACTTTTCCTCCAGCTTGAACCAGGGCTCAAATTCAGCCAGAGCCCCGTCCTGATCCCACTCCGGCTTGACCCACGGCGGATTCCCGACCTGTAGGTCAAACCCTCCATCACTAAAAATGTGTGCGAAATCAAGTTCCCAATGGAAAAACCCGTGCTGTTCCGCGATCCGGCTGGCCGTCCCGCTCCACGGGAACCGCTCCCCCAGGTCGTTCGCCCGGGCCCACACCGTGGCGTCGACCATCGTGGCGTTCAGCTGCTCCTCGAAGTCGTCCAGCTCCGCGAGCGTCCGCGCCTCAACCACATCAAAGAACGTGCCGCCATCACGATCCACGTCCGCAGCACCGACGACAGCCTCAGCGAACTCGATCCAGTCGTCGAGATTCTTCAGCGCGACCTTGCGCCCGCTCTGGCCCTTCTTTCGCAGCGTCAGGTCCTCGCCTTCCGGCCCGACATACAGCTCGTCAGTGCCGTCCAGCTCGCCAACCTTGTCGAGCGGCCAGAACCACAGCGCGCACCAAGCGTCCATTACCTGCTTGAGCCGCCAATACGGTCCCTCGACAGAGTGCAACGCCTCACGTACGGCGTCGCGGTCCACCGCTCGGCCGCCCAGCAGTGACCGCTCAGCCAGCATCTCCTCCGAGGCACCCCAGACGTCGATACTCCGGGCGATCTCCTGCTCAGAGAGCTCCAACCGCTTCACGACGAGCTCCCACAGGTACTCCACCCGCCGCGCCAGCGCCTGAAGCCGACCCGTCTGCGGCTGAACGTACGGCGCGACCGCGCGTTGATCGGCCTTGGCTGCCGCTTTAATGGCTGCCGTTCCCCGCTTAGCTCGGCCGAATTCCGGTGCCGCCAGCGACGTCGCAACGTCAGCTCCGGGACCCGCACCACTGAGCAGCGTGTCCTGTTCCCACATCTCCTGCCCAAGATCAAAGGTGCCCTGCCGGTGCACTCCGATCCGAACCGTGACCTGCTGATGCCCGCTGCCCGAAGCAGCTGCAAGAACAGTCGCGGAACCTCCAGCCGACGCAGTAGCAGCCTTCTTCCGACCCGCCGTCTTCTTCGCCGCCTCGCCCTTCGGCCCCTTGCGGATGCCCTTGCGCCACGCCTTCAGTGCCCTGACGGCCTCCGGCTCCAGCCGGTCAGCCTCACTCTCATCAGTGACGCTCCCCCACCCCATGGCCGGCAGCAGGAACTGGTGCACTGCCCTGCCCGGGATCGGCCCACCCGCCAGCGGATAAGCCGTCGGTCGCTGCGGGTCCTTGGTCTTCAACCAGCCGCCAGCCGACAGCCCCTGGCCGCTGTAGGCCCGGCGCGCCGCGCCGATGAGCGAGTTGCCGCGGTGCAGATGCAACCCGTACCACGGCGCCTTCATCCCCGGGTGCACGGTATTGAGCCACAGCGAGATCTCGGCGAGCTCCACTGCCGTGCGGTTGAGGTCTACGCCGTACGCATTGTGCAGTGCGATGTACGCCTTGACCTTCTGCAGCTCCGCCGGGTAGTCCTCGGCTGGAATGTCCTGTCCGCGTTCCTTCTGCGCCAGCCGCAGGTAGGTGTCTGCGAGTTGATTCACCGCCTCGTTGAGGAACGCACCTGAACCCAGGGCCGGCTCGCAGACACGCCAACGCAGCACCTCCGCCGCTGTAACCGTCGAGTTGGCCGGGTCCGGGTCACCCTCGGGGTGCAGTCGAAAGCGCAGGGCCTGTTCCACAGTCGCCTTGGTCAGCGACTCGGGCGTGTAGTAGGAGGCGCTGGTCTGCCGGTCACGGCCGGCCAGCCGGTACACGTACGAGCCCACCGGGTGAACGCGGGAGACGAGCTCATGCGTCCTGGGGTCCTTGTCCTTGACGAAGACGCTGCCGACCCCGTTCTCCGGGTCAGGGTAGCGGCCCGATTTGGCCTGGGATTCGGTGATGAGCCAGAAGCCGTCCTTGGGGTCACCACTGGGCGCGACCTCGTACAGCGGCTTCTCGGCGATGAATCCCGTGTAGGACATCAACCCCTCGTACACCGCGCCGAGTTGATTGATACTCAGCTTGGCGTACGAGATGAACCCCGCTCGCCGAGACGCGCCTTGCGGCTTGGCGATGGTGAGCAGCCGCAGCACCTTGTGCAGAGTCTTGTTGCGCGGCCGTAGGTCGAGTCGATCCGGCCCTCGCCGCTCTTCCGATCCAGCGTGCGCGGGCGCCTTGAGGACCCGTCCGATCAGCTTTATTGACGCTGGGTCGAAGAGTCTTGAGCGCAGCGCCTCAATGCGGACACCTGGTTGGCCATCGTCCGGCAGAAGCTCGTCAGCTGCGGGCTCGGAGACAGCTCCACGATCACGAGCGGTGTCGGCGACAGGGTGACCTGTGTAGACCTTCTCGAAGAGGAGTTCCAGGGACTCGTGGAAGTGATAGCGCTCACGCGAGTGCGGGTCGATGAGCTGCTCGGCGACAACGAGATCACGCAAGCGTGCGAGGCTGTAGCCGGAGACATACTCCTCACTGTCCATCGGAAGGATCTTCAGCTCGGGCCGGGCTTCGGCGTAGAGCAGGAAGAGGATCCGGTAGAGGTAGCGCAGGGCCTCGGTGGTCAGCAACCGGGGCAGGTCGCCGGGCTCCTTGAGCACATGCGGAAGCCATTCGGCGAGGTCCGCCGGCTCGACTCCCTTGGCGCGGGCCAACGTGAGCACCTCGTTGGCGATCAGTTGCACCGACTCCTGCAGACCGTTGCGCAGATCCGCGGAAACACCGACCGCGTGCTCGTTGGAGGCAGCGATCAGCTTGGCGATCTCGTCCTCGGCGCCATCCGTGCCGGGCCGGAGCGAGGGTGCCCCGAAGAGCGTCGCGATGATGTCGATCTCGCCAGCGGTCGCGCCCTTGGCCTTCTTGCGGGGCAGCGCGATGTCGAGGCTGACAGCGAGATAGCGGCCCTGGCCGAAGACGTTGCAGTCCGCGAGCACGACGACGCTGCCAAAGAGCAACAGGGCATACCTGGGCGCGTTCTCGGCCTGGAAAAGCCAGCGGGCCAGGGCGGTGACCGTGGTGACCTGCTCCCCGGTGGCCACCCTGACGGGCGCGCTCAGCCGATTGGCACCCGAGGGATCCAGAGCCGCGTCGACGTCAGTGGCGAAGCCACCAGTGATGACGACGAGCCCGTCCTCGGCGTGCGCAAGCGGGATCGCGTGCCGACCGGCGGCGCTTTGCATGGTGCGGAATTGCGGGGCAGGGGTGATCCCGAGCGCCAGCATGAGCTGATCGTGCCACTGGTGAAGTGCGCCGCGCCATTCCCCCTCGGGGTCCAGGCCGAAATGGGCAGGAGTCCAAAGGGTCACGGTGGGGGTCGCGTCTTCGGGGGCTGCCTTCAGGATCCGAGCGGCTTCGGCCAGGGCTGCGACCGCGGTCTGGTCGTCGCAGCCGTTGTAGCGCTCGGCTCCGTCGACGAGCTGACCTCGTGCCGCGAGCAGCTTGTCGGAGAGGTCGCGCAGACCCTGACGAGGGGTATGAAGCTTCTGCCGCTCACGCTCAGTCCACTCCTTGAGCAGACCGCTCTTGATCTTTCCAGGCAGGACGTCGTCAAGATAGAAGGCGGAGAGGTACTCGCCCCGGTTGACCAGCGAGTCGTATGTCACGCTTCCTCCTGCTGACCGTGCTGCTTGCCAATGCTCATAGTGGAGTGTCCGCTCATGCCCCGGGCTCCAGGACTGCCAGGACACGCAGCAGCGGTTCACCAGACGTGCGGAGCTTGCGTACGCGCTCCGTCAGCTCGTTGGCAGCCGCGACGACGGTGCCGCGTCGAGTACTGCTCCCACTGGATCCGCTGGTCTCCTCAGCCCAAATGTTGATCTTGTCCTGGAACTTGTCGAGCGGCTCGTCCACCTTGGCATTGCTGACAGCCCTGAGCTCGTCCATGTGCACACGCGCCTTCGCCACGGCGACCGGCACCAGAGCGCGCAGGGCGTTGATGTTGCCGGCAGCCCGGTGGTCATCCATGCCCGGGCCGACTCCGAGCTCGCCGAGAAGCTCACGGGTGAGTTCGCGCACCCGCTGCTCCGACACTGGAAGGCGCAAGCGGTCAACGGCCATCCATGAGACGACGGTCGGACGACCCTCCACGTTCGACCAGACGCCTTGGACGAGGAATACGGGTTCGGACACGGAGGTCTGCAGGACCGGGGCCGTCTGTCGGCCCAGCTGCACGAGGACCTTGTCCACCAGCCAGTCGACCACCGGATGCAGATCGCTGACATAGGAGCTGTCCGGCCAGAGCGAGTCGGTGGACTGCCGCGCGCGCTTGAGCGACTCTGCCGCGTCGGAGGGGCTGAAGGTCAGCCGGACGCGCTTATCGATCTCCTGCTCGCGCCGGTAGCTCGCCGGAAGGGCCGAGAAGCGAACGGACAAGTCTTCAGGTGTATCGAAGCTCAGGTCCGAGGCGCTGTCCCACTCAACTCCAAGCTTGTAGGTCTTCAGATCGTCGATCTCTTCGAGAGCCGCGCGGACGAACTCCCGTGTGGTGTCGAACATCCGCAACTGCACCGCCCGCCGCGGCGCAGGCAGTTCGTCGCCATCCACGGTCTCCGGCTTCGCGGTCTCGTCCGCCGCCTCGGCGATGTAATCGTCCGTGGCGAAGAAGTCCATGCCGAACTCGCCCATGGTGCTCTGGGCGAGCGGCGCCTGTTCCACGTCGTCCGCCACCTCAGGCTTCTGAGGTGCGGGCGCCGTCGCTTCCAAGCTCTGGACAGCCTCCTCCGGCGGACTGGTGAGCAGCTTCCTAGTCAGCCGGTCTTCCTCGACATCCGCATCGTGGTACTGCGTGACCGCTTCGACGGTGCCCAAATCCCGGTGGACGATGCGCTCGCGCTCCAACAACCTCTCGGCGATCGCTGTGTCATCCAGTGCGTCCGGCACACTGGTCTTGAGGATCATCGCCCGGAACTCCGGCGGGGTCGACTGTCCGTAGCGGTCGATGCGGCCATTGCGCTGCTCGATCCGGATCAGGCTCCACGGCAGGTCCCAGTGCAGCAGCAACGAGCATTCTCGGTGCAGGTTGACGCCCTCGGAGGCGCCGTCCCCAGTGAGGAGCAGACGCACCTTGGCGCTGCCCAGCGCGAACTCCTCGACATACTTTGTCTGATCGTCCTCCGGGACACCGCTGTACAGCACCTTCACGGCCTCGGCTGCCGCGTCACGGTCCGTCCACCCGAGCAGTGGTGGGACGACCTCGCCGAGCCACTTCAGAGTCTCGACCCGCTCGGAGAAGACGACGGCGCGCACCTGCTTGCCCTTACCAACTCCCTTTTCCTTCAGGACCGCCACCAGCCCAGCGAGCTTCGCCGGCGCAGCTCCGGTGCCGGGCAGGGCCTCGTGCTCGATCCGCCGTGCCAGCCAGGCCAGCCGGCGCAGCGAGTGCACCTCGGCGCTGACAGCGTCCACCACCGGCTCTGGGCCGGCGGCGTCGGTGACCGAGGGCTTGTCCAGCGGGTGCTTCAGATTGCCGAGCCGCTTACGGACGGTCTCGAACAGGGCACGGTGGGAGGAGAGGAAAGACTTGAGGAGGGTGTAGGGGAAGAGGCGATCATCGCCCCGCAGAGAGATCTTCGGCTCATCGCCGTCCAGGGTCGCCTGCTCGGGCCGTCGCAGCCAGACCTCGGCAAGCTCGGCGAAAACCTGTTCTTCCAGCTCCGTCGCGGAACAGTGAACCGGAAGCGAGCTCCCACGTGGAGCCCAGTGGTCCTTGAGGCTGCGGGCGACCTCCGGATTGGTCTTGGTACGTCGGATGTAGAGGTGCTTGATGTCATCCGCGGAGTATTTGCCGGGGTTTTTGATGGCGGTCGGGTCCAGAAGGTTGACCAACCCGGCGAAGGACCGCATCTTGCCGTTGTGCGGGGTGGCGCTGGCGAAGACCAGCGCGTCGGTCTGAGCAGCCAGGACCTTAGCCAGCTCCCGTCGCCGGTTCGGGTTTTTCCCCTGCGCGCGATCGTCCCCGATGAGGTTGTGCGACTCGTCGATTACCACAGCATCCCAGTGCACCTGCCGCAGCAGCGGGAGGTAGCGGTCGCGGTCCTTCAGGGTGTCCATGGACACGATGACGCGCCTGTAAAAGGTGAAGGGGTTGCGGCCGGCCGGGATGCGGTGCTGAATTCTGGCCAGACCGACACTGTCCAGTCGAACCAGGGGAATGGAGAAGCGGGTCCACAACTCATGCTGGAACTGTTCGAGCACGGGTGGCGGGGTGACGACCAGAATGCGTTCACCACGGCCACGACGGATGAGCTCGCCGAGCAGCAGGCCGATTTCCAGCGTCTTGCCGAGGCCGACCACATCGCCGATCAGCAGGCGGGGACGTACGGGGTTGACCAGGGCCTTCTCTGCAGGGCGAAGCTGGTAATCCATCGCGTCGAGGAGGAAACTGTCGGCGACCGCGAGTCCCCGTTCGGACTGCGGCAATGGGGTCTTGCGCATCACGGCTTCCAGGAAAAGCCTGCTACAGCGAAATTCCGGGGTCAGATCGGGCTCGAGCCGGGTCTCCTCGGGGAGCAACGCCCTGGGAGTGTCCAGAGAGGTCAAGAAGCGGGCTTCCTGACCGCGAACGAGCGGGGAGGAACCGGTCGCCTCGATGAGGTACTCGCCAGGACGGATGAGACGGGAGTTGCGGACCAGCCATTCCTCGTCGCGGACCTCAATCTGAGCGCCGGCTGCCAGACCCAGCCCAACAGCAGTGTCCAGGGCGCCCTCCGCCTGCTGCTCGTCCTCAGCCACGCGGGGTCCGGTCACTGCGTCGGGCATTGGCGCTGGTCCTTCCTGGGTTCGTCGTGTTGGTGCCGGCCTATGTGTCCGGCGGGTTGGCCTTGACAGCAACCCTAAGCCGCCGGCCACACGAGCTCCGACTGGCACGGCAGATCTGGCCAGTCCGCCGGGTGATCGTCGGCTCGGGAGGGGCCGCCTCTATCAGAAACTCGCCTTGCGGGCGTATGCCTTGCGGAGCCGCTTGGCGGCCCGCAGGGCAGCCGATGGCACCTCGGCCTCCGAACCTGCTCCAGCTCCTGCGTGCGCGGGCGGTGCTCCGGAGGGCTGCGGACCCGGGTCTGCGGGTGCGAGCGGATAGCTTGTGGTGGAGCCGTCCCCGGTCGATCCATTCGACAGCTGGCCATCGGGGTCCACCACTGTCGGTGTGGGTACCGGGTCAAGCAGGGTGGGGGTGTAGCCGTTGGGGGCTGTCGGCAAGGGAGACTCGCTCACATTCGCACCGAAGAGCTGAGCGAAGAGTTCGTCGTCACCACTCCATGGGTCACTCTCACCACCCTCCTGCCCCACCGGGACAGCCAGAGCGTCATCGCCGCCATCGTCAAGGAACGCAGACAGATCAGGTACCAGTCCGGAGGCTTCCACCACTGCGACAAGATCTGCCGCAGCTGCTATTTCGCCGACGCCCTGCCCCACGAGAAGCTCCAGCAGCATGTCGCGCACCTGCATCAGGTTCGGCCGCGTCTCTGCGTCTGGCACGAGAACGGGCTCCAGGACCGCCCGCATCAAGGCTGGGACCCCGTGCCAAGCAGGAGGCTCCACCGACGAAGGCCCGTGGGGATAGGGCGGCCGACCGGCAGAAGCAAAGAACAGCGTCGCCGCCAGCGAGTAGACGTCTGCCGCCTTCGAAACGTGCTTGGTGTCGAGATATTGCTCAAGGGGCATATAGGCGACCGTGCCTATGGCGGTTCCTGTTGCGGTGATCGCCTGATCCATCTTGCGGTCCGCCAGCACGGCAAGCCCGAAGTCAACAACCACCGGTCCCTGCGGGCCGAGCACCACATTGGCCGGCTTCAGGTCACGGTGCAACACCTCGGCCTCGTGCATGCACTGAAGCGCTTCCGTCATAGCTAGACCGAGCGCTGCTGCCTGGACCACATTGAACGGTTTACCGCGGGAGTGAACTAGGCGAGACAGATTGGGGCCGTGAATATAGTCAATGGCCAGCCACGGAAGGCCACCGTCCGGGTCCGCACCCTGGAAGGCGGGTACCCGAGGGCCAATGACGCTTTGCAGGTGAGTGACCTCTTGAAGGAAGCGCGCGCGCTTGACCTCAGCACTCTCGTGAGCATCACCAGCGAAGGAGTCTGGCTTGATCACCTTCACCGCGACCAGCGTGTCAGCTGAGGTGTCCTCCTGTGCCGCAAGGAAGTACTGGGCCGACGCCTCAGAGTCCTCCGGGAAGTTCGCGAGCCTCCGACCAAGATAGACCCGTCCCATGCCACCCTGGCCGAGCACGGCGAGCAGCCGGAAGGGCCCGAGCACCAGAGGGTCGTCGTCCCCCAGAGCCTTCACACTCACCTGTACATCCCCACCTGTGCTCAGCATCAGCCGACGTGATCAGCGGTGCCCACGTCAGCCGAAGGCGATCACCCCTCCCGCCGCGGACGCATCCAGCTCGTCGATCAGTGTACGGGGGCGCGATGGGAAGGGGATGCGAACCGACAATCAGCGGACCGTCTCGAAAGATCGAGGCTAGCCTCCATGCTTCGCTTCGGCTTCGTTGAGCTGTGGCGATCCGCGTATCGGATGTCGCGGGGCTGCTGTCGGGCGGTGAACCTGCCGAGGGCTCGGCACGATGGCCGGGCGCTCCTTGGGTCCTCGGGTCGTCGGTCGTCGCTGGCGGGTTCGTCTGTCAGGCGGCCGGTCGGGGCAGTGCGACGAGGCGACTGAACGTGCTGGTCAGTTCATGGCGCCAGGGCCAGGTGGCGGCGATCCGCAGGTGTAAGCAGCGGGCTCCGCATGTGATGCGGGCGGCTGCGTGTAGGAGGCGGTAGCGGAGCTTCTTGGGCTCGATGGTGGCCAAATCGCCGTCCAGCAGCAAGATTCGGGCCCAGACGAGCAGGTCGATCGCGGTCAGGGAAAGCTTCAGCCAGACCTGTCGCCCTCCGCACCGGGGCGTCGTACGGGTTTCGGTCAGTGCCGCCGAAGCCCATCGCTGCGATCTTCTTGCACACAACGTCCGCACCGATTCTTTCGTGCGACCGCTCGACGAGATCCTTGACCTTCGGCAGGAACCCGTCGATCAGTTTAATCGCCCGGTCGGGTCCACGCCATGGCCGCGAAGGTGGACATACCGCTACAGCGTGTGGTGATCGCATCCGGACAACTTCGCGGCATTGCGGTAACTGCCCGTGAGGTCATACGCCTCAAGTATCTCCATGATCTCCTCATCACTCTTCACCGGATCCACTCTGCATCATGGGTCCGGAACATCCGCGGGGAGATCATCTTTCCGTCAGTGGGAAGCTTCTCTGTCCGCCAGCAGGGAGGCCTCACGACCGCCCACAGGAAGTTTGCCGCGTCCACTGACATCAATTTCTGGCCAACCACTCTCTACGGTCAGCTGGAACCAGGGACCGCACTTGGCTTGTGCCGTGCGCTCCGGAGAGGAGGGGACGGGCGAGTATTAAAAATGAGCAGAAAAGGTCCGGCATTTGGTCAACGCACCCTCGGAATAGACCCGGGGGCACCACCACCATTGGATGATTCGGCACGGGTTTCCCTCCCGATCAGCCTGGAACCTGCTGGATGAACCTCAGGAGGTATAGGGATCGCGAAGGGGCCGTGGTTCCCGTACGCCTCGAACGATGGCTTCGGGAAGGTCCGAGCCAGCAGTGTAGTAGCGGCCCTGCGCTTCGCCCTGGGCCGCGAGCCAGCCGGCGCGGACGAGTTCGCGGATGTCGCGTTGGGCCTGCTGCTCGCTGAGTTCGGCGTCGGCCTGGTAGGTGGCGCGGCGCAGGCGGTTGCCCATGGCCGTGGGGTAGAGGGCGTAGAGCATGCGGTCGGGCCAGCCGCGCTGCTCGACGGCTTCGTCGAGGGCGGTCCAGACCTCGCGGGTAGTGTTCACCTGGCGCTCGACGCTCTGGGCCTGCTGATGGTGGGCGCGCAGGCAGAACCGGATCCAGGGCAGGGTGTCGCGGTCGGGGGTCCAGACGGGGCCGCCGACGTCGGCGAGGATGTCGTAGTAGCGGTAGGTGTTGCGGGCCCTGCCAAGCCATTCCTCGATGCTGGAGAACTCCGGCGCCATGATCCCTTCGCGGGCCAGGACCAGGGTGTGCAGGGCGCGGGACATCCGCCCATTGCCGTCCGACCACGGGTGGATCGCCACCAGGTTCAGGTGCGCCATCGATGCCCGCACCAGTCCCGGAGCGTTCAGGTCGCCCTCGTTCAGCCACTCGACCAGTTCGCCAGTCAGTTCTGCCAGCTGCTGGGCATCAGGGGCGGTGTAGGCGGCGATGGTCGGGTCTTCGGCAGAGGTGACGTGCACCGGCCCGGTACGCCACCAGCCGGGTCGTTTGATCAGGTGGTGGCCTTGCATCATGAAGTGCAGCGAGTTGAGCAGGCCCTTGCTGTAGGCAAAGTCGTCGCCTGCTTCGGCGAGGCGCTGGATGTAGGTCATCGCCTGCCGATAGCCCTCGATCTCGGCCGTGACGGTGTCGTTCGCATCGATCGGGGCTTCGCCGACCATGATGTCCTCGACGTCCGACACGCTCGCGGCGTAGCCCTCGATCGTGTTCGATCCGGCGATCGCCCGCGCGGTGAGGTTACGCCGCAGCTGCCCTTCCCAGCGACGTGAAGTGCGCAGATGGAGACGCAGCCGGTTGCGCATCTCGTCAATCTCCGCGAGGACGGACTGGTCGATGTCCTGCAGCGATGGCACAGCGTAGAGCATGAAGCAATGACACCATGACGGCATCAGACAATCAAGCGGAACCGGGCGCAACCATGGTGCATGAGTACTTCAATGCATCCCTGGGAATCAGTCGCCCCGGATCCGTTCAGCGGGATCACCACCGCCGACCTTCCGGCTCCGCCGAGTGCCCTGCGCTCGCAATACCGCACTTCACCGCTCACCAGCCCCCGCCCGCCGGCCGCCCAGGCCACCCCAGCCCAGACACAGGCCTGGGCCAGCTTCCTGGCAGGGGCTGTCCACAATGGGCTCGACCCGACACTGGTCACCCAGTGGTTGACCATCCTGGCCGACGCCACCGGCAGCCCCGTCCTCCCGTCCCTGGCCTCCATGCCATTGGGCGACTACGTCAACCTCCGCCTCTCGGTCATCCTGACCGGCCTGGAAACCACCACGTACGCCCCCTACCTCGCCGGCTGGCACCTGCGGATCGAGCCCGAGCTCGGGCAACTCCCCCTCCGCCTGATCACCACCGCTCTCATCACTGCGGCAGTTCTCGGCTGGATCGCCGATGGCTGCAGCCGCTCCACGATCAAGAACACCCTCGCCATGCTCTCCCGCATCTTCGAGCAGGCCATCGTGGACGGCATCCTCGAACACAACCCCGCCCACATCACCGGCTGGCAGCGCGAATACCAGCAAGTCGAAGACGAACTGCGGGATCCCCGCTCCCTCGCCCTGCGCGACTGGGACGCCCTCACCGAACTCGCCGATGCCCTGGTCGCGGCCTCATACAACCGCTATCGCGGATGGGGTGATGTCGTTGTCCACAGTGCCTGCACGGCCACAAGGATCGGCGAGGTCTCCGGAGTCCGGGCCCGCGACGTCGATACCGACAAGTGGCTCCTGACCTGCCGCCGACAGACCACCCCCGCCCCCGGCGGCCTGGTCGACAAGCACACCAAGGGTAGGGTCGCCCGCCTCATCCCGATCATCGAACCATTGCGCCCACTCATCGTCAGGCGGCTCCAAGCGACGCGAGGCGACCCGGACGCCCGCCTCTACACCGGCCCGCGCGGCGGTCGCATCAGCACCGCCGTCCTACGCGACGCCACCCACTGGGACGACGTCACCCGAGATCTCGGCTACGAACACCTGCGCCGCCACGACCTTCGCCACACCGGCCTGACCTGGATGGCCGACGCCGGCATCCTCCCGCACATCCTCAAGGAAATCGCAGGCCACCGGCTCATCACCACCACCCAGCGCTACTTCCACCCCGACGTGCTCCGGATCCTGGAAGCCGGCCGAGCCCTCACTCATCACCTCGAGAAACTCCAACGCGACGGCCAGATCACCCGCCGCTGGTAACACACCGTAACTGCCATCGCCTCGAACTGGCCGCTGACAAGTCGCTCCGATGTTGCCCGAGTCACGCCACGGCAAGCAACAGGCGCCAGAAAGGCCTTAGAAATGCCCCGATATGAACCAGTTTGACCCACTTGACCCGCGACCGGCGCACTTGACCGAAGGTCAAGTGCGCCACCGCGCCTCGCTCCAGCAAAGCGGCAAGGAGGTCTCGCACTTCACCTTGAGATCGAAGAACAATCCACACACCAGCCACTGGAGCAACGGGTGGCGACGCACCTGCGGCCAAACCTGGGGACCATTTTGGGACCACCCGGGACCAAAAAACGGGCCCCGAAAACCAGCAAGAGCGGGCACTTGGTTTCCCAAATACCCGCTCTCACAAGCGACTTCACAGTCGGGACGACAGGATTTGAACCTGCGACCCCTTGACCCCCAGTCAAGTGCGCTACCAAGCTGCGCCACGTCCCGTGGTCTCGTGGCCCTGGGCGGAGCCTGGGGGGCTCGGCCTTCGGGTTTCTCGACCTTGTCGGCCGGTTGTCCCGGCGACGAGGAAAACAATACAGCACGTCGGGGGGTGCTCGCTGCAGGGTTGTGGGGGTGGGGGTCAGGGGGTGGGGTGGCGGGCGTCGTACCGGAGGAAGGCGGGGCGGCGGGCGGCGAGGAGGAGGATGGCGGCGACGCAGGCGAGGCCGCCGCTGACGACGGAGACGGCCGGGCTGGTGAGGGAGGCGACGGCGCCGGACTCGAAGTCGCCGAGGCGGGGGCCGCCGGCGACGATCACGATGAAGACGCCCTGGAGGCGGCCGCGCATCTCGTCCGGGGCGGCGACCTGCATCATCGTGTTGCGGAAGATCATGCTGATGGTGTCGGCACAGCCGGCGGCGGCGAGCAGGAGGAGACCGAGCCAGAGGTTGCGGACCAGGCCGAAGGCGGCGATGGCCAGGCCCCAGGCGATCACGGCGGCCAGGACGGCGGCCCCCTGGCGGTTGATGCGGCCGACCCAGCCGGAGAAGAGGGCGCCGGTCAGGGCGCCCACGGCGGGGGCGGCGGCGAGCAGGCCGACGGTGCGGGCGTCGCCGCCGTAGAAGGTGACCGCGAGGGCCGGGAAGAGGGCGCGCGGCATGCCGAAGATCATCGCGGCCAGGTCGGCGAGGAAGCTGGTGCGCAGGTTGGGCTGGTCGCGCAGGAAGCGGAGGCCGTCGAGGACGGAGGCGCGGCCCTTGCGCTCGCCGAGCGGGAGCATGGTGGGCAGGCGCCACATGGCGTAGATCGTGGCGCCGAAGGCGACGGTGTCGACGAGGTAGGCGGCCTGGACGCCGTAGGCGCCGATGAGGACGCCGCCGAGCATGGGGCCGACGGTGAGGCCGAGGTTCATGCTGACGGTGTTCAGGGCGTTGGCGGCGGGGAGCTGGTGGGCAGGGACGAGGCGCGGGATCATCGCCGAGCGGGCGGGCGAGGCGAGTGCGAAGAAGCCCGCCTGGAGGGCGACGGCCGCGTAGAGGAGCGCGACGAGGCCGAGGCCCGCGAGCGCCTGGGCGGCCAGGACGGCGGAGACGGCGGCGAGGCCGGCCGCGCCGATCAGGCCGAGGCGGCGACGGTCGGCGGTGTCGGCGATCGCACCGCCGTAGAGGCCGAAGGCGACCAGCGGGACGAGGGAGAAGAGGCCGACCAGGCCGGTCGCGAAGGTGGAACCGGTCAGGTCGTAGACCTGGACGGAGACGGCGACGGCCGTCATCTGCTGGCCGATCGAGGAGACGGACTGCCCGAACCAGACCCGCCGGTAGTCGGCGTGGTCGCGCAGCGGGCTCAGGTCGGCGAAGGCGCCACGGGCGAACCGTCGGTACCAGGCCGGGGAGGGGGCGACGGAGGGGCCGGTGGAGGGAACGTCGGAGGGGGTGGGCGGTGCGTCCCCGTCGGCCGCGGAATTGGCAGGATGATTGGTCGACACAGTGCTCCATCGTCGCGCCGCCCGCCCGCGCCGCGGACACCGGGGTGCGTTTGCGGCGGCTTGATCGCGACTCCGCCGCCACCCGTCCCGTCAGCGCGGTCCGACGTTCTCCAGGATCCGGTCCAGCAGCGTCGCGAGCCGGGCGACCTCCCCGTCGCTGAGGCCCTTGAGCATCTCCTGCTGGCTGTTGACCGCGACGGAGGAGATCCGGTTGTACATCTCCTCCCCGTCGGGCGCGATCTCCACGGTCGCAGCCCGACGGTCGGCGCCGGTGCGCTTGCGCACGACCAGGCCGCGCCGCTCCATCGACTCCAGGTGACGGGAGAGTGTCGGGCCCTCGATGCTCAGGTACTGGGCGAGTGCGCGCTGGATCATCGGGCCCTCCAGCTTCAGGGCGGCCAGCACCGTCCATGCCGCGAAGGTCGCCCCCGACTCCGCGAGGCGCTCCTCGAAGAACGCCCGGCAGGACTTCGCGGTCAGGTGCAGTTTCGGCGCGACGCTGCTCCGCAGCCACGTCGGACCGGCGTCCGCCTCGGCAGCGACCCGTTCTTCGCTCTGCCGGCCGGGCATCCGAACCTCCCATTCGTCACGAAATCCTCTGCGAAGCGTAGCGCCGACCGGTGTCTCGACCAGCCCCGGGCGGTGGCCCCCGCCGGACCCCGGTCACCGCCCCACGCAGAAGGGGCCCGCACCGTGGTCGCACGGTGCGGGCCCCTCCCCCGCGCGCTGCTACGGCCGGCAGCGGACGTTCAGAGCGGGACGACCCGGAACACCGGGATGTCCCGCGCGGCCTGCTCGAAACTCTCCGGGCTCTTGTCCGGCACCACGCCGTTCTTGACGAAGATGCTCGCGCCCATCGGGACCAGGGCCGGGAAGTGCCGGGCGATCGGCCCGCGCTCGTTCGGCGGCACCTCCACCAGCTTCACTCGCTGCGCCCTGCGCCCGCGGACCAGCACCCCCTCGCCGGCCGCCCGGACGTTCTTCACCCAGTCCGACCCGGGGAACGCCTGCAGGATGTAGACGGCACCGCCAACGTTCACCGGGGCGACCGGATTGGTGTACTCCCGGCCGGACTTGCGGCCCTTCACCTTCAACAGCTGCAGCGGGCCGACCGGCAGGCCGATCCCGTGGAAGACCTCCATCATCTTGTTGCCGAGCTTCTGGAAGCCGGTGACCCGGACGCGGGCGGCGGTGGACATCGTCGGTGCGCTCCTCTGCTGGAGGGTTCGGTCAGGGCGGGACGTCCGACCGGTAGTCGCTGATCACCGGCATCGCGGACGGTCAGCCGCAGGCCGCCATCACCGCGCGCCTCCCTTTCGAAGGGAATAGATAGCTTGCTACCTAAGTAGCGTGACAGGCCACTGCGGGGCTGTCAACGCGAACACGGGAGGGCAACTCCCCTACCGGACCTGGCCGGTGGGAGACGGAGGGCGCAACTGCGGGAGCCGAGACGGGCAACACGGCGCTGCGGCCGGCGCGGAAATGCTGCGCGCGCGATCCGGAGCAGCCCGGAAGCAGGGCGCTGTCCGACGACATGGTGCGGCTGTGCGCCGTGCGAGGCCTACGGGCAGGGGCGAGTGAGCCGCCGTGCGGCGTGAGCGCGGGTCCGGGACGCGCCGGGTCCGGCGTCCCGGGCCGATCGGGCCGGGACGTCCTCGGTTTCCTCCGCCGGGCACCGGCGGAGGAAACCGTCGAGCGGTCGAGCGGTGGAACTACCGGGTGAGGACCTGCTTCTCGCCCGCCTCGACCGCGAAGTCCAGCCGGTTGCCGGGCGGCGGGAACGGGCAGATGAAGTGGTCCGCGAAGGCGCACGGCGGCAGGTAGGCGCGGTTCAGGTCCAGGACCGTGCGGCCGTCCGCGTCCGGCTCGGGCAGGGTGATGAAGCGGAACCGGTAGGTGTCCTTGCCGCTGGTGGCGTCGGCGATGACACCGCTCAGGCTGCCGCCCGAGCCGCTGACCGTCAGGGTGCGGTGCTCACCGGCGACGGTGAACTCGATCTTCCCGGCGACGGCCAGCGGGCGCTCCTTGCCGTCGGCGTTCGGGACGACCACCGTCTGTGCCTGCTCGCCCTCGAACGGGGTGAAGACCGCGGGGACGGCCCACTCCGGCGCGTAGGGGTAGGCGGAGATCCCGGCGAACGAGGCCCGCCGGGGCGCCGCCGGGTCGAAGACCCGCAGCGCCAGCTCGCCCTCGCGCTCGATCGGCACCAGCAGCAGCTCACCCAGCGTGGCGGTGTCCGCCGCCGGGTCGGTGTCCGGCCGCAGCAGCACCTCGCCGTCCACGGGAGCGGACGTGCCCGCGACGATGAAGCCGTCGGCGGCCGTCGCCCGGACCCGGATGCCCTCCGCGTCGGTCCACCAGGCCCCGGGCAGCCCGGGGATCTCCGTGGGCTCGGGCTCCAGCCAGTGCGTACCGGTGAGCGCCAGCTGACCGTGCGGGGTGCTGACCGTCGCCGCCCGCCGATCGCTCCAGTGCTTCCATTCCTCCGCGGCCGTCGCCGTCATCGGCTCGCCCTCCCACTGTCGTCCAGGGCCCGCCGGGCGGGCCGTCCGTTTTCCCCCGTCACCCCATCGAACGCCGAACACCCGGGCCGGGCATTCCCGCCTCCGGATCCCGTCGTACGACCGTCGTACGACCGTCACACCGGTCAACACACCAGTCACACCACTCAACGCGGCGGACGCACCCCCCGGTCAGTCCTTGATCCGGCGGAACAGGCCCTCCTGCACCACCGACACCACCAGCCGGCCGCTGCGGTCGAAGATCTCCCCGCGCGCCAGGCCCCGGGCGCCGTGGGATATCGGGGACTCCTGCTGGTAGAGCAGCCAGTCGTCGGCCCGGAACGGCCGGTGGAACCACATCGCGTGGTCGAGCGAGGCCATGTCGAAGTGGCGGGTGCCCCAGAGCGGCTCGACGGGGGCGCGGACGGCGTCCAGCAGGGTCATGTCGCTCGCGTAGGTGAGCGCGCAGACGTGGATCAGCGGATCGTCGGGCAGCGCACCGTTGGTCCGCAGCCAGACGCCGCTGCGCGCCTCGACGCCGTCGAGCTCCTCGGTGCTCCACCGCAGCCGGTCGACGTAGCGGATGTCGAACGGCTGGCGCCGGCTGATGAACGGGGGCAGCTCACCCAGCCGCGACCCGACCTCGTCCAGCGCGCTGGGCAGCGTCTCGGGGGCCGGGACCTCGGGCACCGGGAACTGGTGCTCGATGCTGTCCGGCTCCGGGGCGTGGAAGTCGGCGGTCAGCGCGAAGATCGACCGCCCGCCCTGGATCGCCAGCACCCGGCGGGTGGTGAACGAGCGGCCGTCCCGCAGACGGTCCACCTGGTAGACGATCGGCACGCCCGGCACACCGGGACGCAGGAAGTAGGCGTGCAGCGAGTGGACCGGCCGGTCGCCGTCCACGGTGCGCCCGGCCGCGACCAGCGCCTGCCCGGCGACCTGTCCGCCGAACGTGCGCTGGAGCGCCTCCTCGGGGCTGCGCCCGCGGAAGATGTTCAGCTCGATCTGCTCGAGATCCAGCAGCGCGACGAGATCGTCGACCGGGGTACCCATGGAACACGTCCTCTCCGGGCCGCCGCCCGGCCAGAGGTCTTCCGCCCGGCTGCCGCGAACCCGTTCTCTCGAATTCTCCAGCTCAATCGAATTCCTCAGCGAGCCGGGGCATTCCCCGCACGGGGACCACGGACGCCGATTCACTCGAACGAGGTCGAACATGACGGACCCGAGCGGGCCCGGGCGAACCTGAGCGTGGCTGAGCACGCCTGAGCGGACCCGAACGGACCCGAACGGACCGAAGCGCACGGCCCGCCGGCGCTCAGAGCCCCGACTGCCGCACGGTGATGTTGAGCCGCCCGGTCAGCCCCAACGCCGGATCCGCCGTGCCGGGCAGCGTCCTCGTCACACCGTGGTACGCGAACCGGGCCGACCCGCCGAACACCAGCAGGTCCCCGCTGCGCAGCTCCAGGTCGGTCCACGGCCTGGTCCTGGTCTCGGTGTTGCCGAGCCGGAAGACGCACGAGTCGCCGAGCGAGAGCGAGACCACCGGGGCATCCACCCGCTCGTCGCGGTCCTGGTGCAGGCCCATCCGCGCGCCGTGCGGGTAGTGGTTGACGATCGCGATGTCCGGCGCGTACCCGGCCGCGCCCGCGACCTCGCCGACGCCCGCGCCGTACGCCTCGGCCACCGCCCGCCGGGCGAGCCTGCCGAGCGCGGGCGGGAACGGCTTGACCGGCGCGCCGTCCTCGGCGGTGCGGGAGTAGCCGTACGGGTACCAGTGCAGGCCCAGCCCGACCATCCGCACCGACATCAGCCCGCCGGTGGGCATCCGGACCGTGTGCATCCCGGCGGGCGGACGGGCCCACTCACGGCAGGCGGCGACCAGCCGCAGCTGCGCCGCCGCGTCCAGCCAGCCCGGGAGCAGTACGGCGCCCGGTGCGGGCTCGGACCGCCCGCGCCCGCCGGTCGTCGCGTCGAAGGAGCCGCCGAACAGCTCGCCCTGGGTCACTCCCCCATCCTCGCGCACCCCTCCGACAACGGGCCCCTCCGACAACGGGCCCCGTCGGCAACGGGCCCGGAGCGGCGGAGCGGCACCGGAGCGGCACTCGCACGCCGACGGCCGCCTCCCCGCGCTGCGGCGGGAAGGCGGCCGGGAAACCGGTCGGATCAGACGGTGAGGGTCTGGCCCGGGAAGATCAGGTTCGGGTTGGCGCCGATGACCTTGGCGTTCTTGCCGTACAGGTCGTGCCAGTCGACGCCCTGGGCGGCGGCGATGGTGCTCAGGGTGTCGCCGGCCTTGACGGTGTAGGAGCCGTTGGCCTGCTTGGCGTCCTGCGCGGTCCAGCTCTTGGCGGCCTTCGGCGCGGCGGCGGCCTTGGGGGCCTCGGCGGCCTTGGGGGCGGCCTTCGGAGCCTCGGCGGGCTTCGGGGCGGCGACGGGCTTCGGGGCCTCCGCGGCCTTCGGCGCGGCCGGCTTCGGGGCCGCGGTGGCGGCCGGGGCGGCCGGCTTCGCGACGGGGGCGGCGGTGTCGACCGCGGCCGGGGCGCCGCCCTTGGTCAGGCCGGCCTTGACGGAGCAGACGGGCCAGGCGCCCGGGCCCTGCGAGGCGAGGACCTTCTCGGCGACGGCGATCTGCTGCGCCTTGGTGGCCAGGTTGGCCTGCGAGGCGTACGCGGTGCCACCGAAGGCGGCCCAGGTGCTGGAGGTGAACTGCAGACCGCCGTAGAAACCGTTGCCGGTGTTGATGGCCCAGTTGCCGCCGCTCTCGCACTGGGCGACGGCGTCCCAGGTGGAGACGGAGGCGGCGGAGGCCGAGGTGGCCGTGACGAGGCCGGCCACCGGCAGGGCCGCGACAGCGGCGCCCGCCACGACAGCCATCCGGACGCGGTTGCGCTTGGTGGCGGCGGGGGTGGTGGCAGCGGCGGACTCGTTACGGAAGGTCATGGGGTTCCTCTCGACAGCCCCGGGCGGGCATGCGGAACCAAGCCCTGGAAGGGGACTGGAATCGCTCGCCGCGTCCGTCGGGCGGCCGGAGACGTGTCGGACGTCCCGCGCCGCCCCTGGCCACCCGCCTCGCACCGGCGACCTGTTCGAGCGGTCGCATCGGCGGGCACGGCCGGCGCCGGGTGAACCGGCGGGCTGTGCGTCGGGGGTGAACCCGGGTGGTGCTCGTTGCACCGCCAAAGAAGCTACGAGTCGGCCGCCGGGGATCCAAACAATTTGGGGTCTCCCCAGCTCAGCGGGGCATTACCGCCGGTAACTGCCTGACATTCGTGTCCTGAATGTCCGATTTAGGCGTCATTTCCTAGATCAAACCTCCACAGGCCGTGGCTCACCTCACACTTCGATTCCGGCACTCCCGCCAACGACATCGACACATTGCGATGCCACCAGCACCCTCCGCGATCGAATCCGAGGCAATTCCCGTCACCCCGACCCCCCACCCGTGACCCCGGCCACAAGGGTCCGTTGGGCAGGACGGCCGGGCCGTCCCCGCCGCCGGCTCGAACAGAGCCGGGCCTCGGCCACCCCCGTCCACCCCGTTCGACCCCGACACCGCACCGAGGAGAAACCCAGTGCCGCGCATGCTCGACGTCAGCGACGAGGTCCGTTCCGAGATCGGCGACGACGAGGCCGACCGCCTGCTCGGCGGCGCCCACGCGCCCGACAGCTACGAGTGCACCTCCTGCCGCACCCCCGGGGACGCGCTCCAGGAGCCCACCAGCACCGTGCTGTTCGTCGGCGAGGAGACGGCGGTGCTCGCCTTCGCGCACGCCCGCTGCATCCCCTCCCAGGTGGTCCCGGTCTCCGAGGAGCAGCTGGCCGGCGCCGTCCGCAGCATCAGCCAGGCCCAGGGCGACCCGGCCTCCGGACCGGACGGCACGGCCCGCCCGCAGCCTCCGCTCCCCGCCCCGGCGGCCGACCCGGCGGCCGGGCGGCCCGGCGCGCCCGGCCAGGCCGCGATCCTCGGCATCACCTGCGGACTGGTGCTGCACGGCGACACCGGCCACGCCTCCCTGGTCGTCGAGCCGACCGGACCGGTCGGCCGCCCGGGCAACACCACCGGCGAGGACGAGTTCCTCGACCTGCTCCAGGACGCGGGCTTCCAGCCGGTCACCGACCTCGACAAGACGCCGGACCAGCTGCCCGGCTGGTCGGTCCTGGTCGCGATGGGCAAGCTGCACGCGGTCCTCCAGCCCGCAGCGGCCGGGGGCAGCACCGGGTGGTGGCAGGCCCACCAGCCGCTGCAGGTGACCGACGCCTGGCGGTTCGCCGCCAACCAGCTGGGCGAGGTCACCATGTACGCCGTCCCGGCCGGGACGGTCGGCCGGCAGCCGCGCGAGGACCTGCTGCGCCAGGCGCTGGAGCGGGCGGTGGCGCTGGGCCAGGTGGTCGCCGCCTCCCTCCCGCTCGCCGGCACGTGAGCCGTCCCGCGGGCGCACGAGCCCGCGGCGGGGCGGCCGGGAGGGCCGGGAGGACCGCTTCCCGGCCCTCCCGGCGCCCGCATCCCCCGGCGCCCTCGCTCGTTGGGCCCTGCGTGTACAGCTACGACGTCCCCTCCTCCTCCCGGCGGCCCGCCACCGCCTCCCGCGCCATCCCGGGCATGCGCCCGTCCTACGACGCGGAGCACCCGCATTCGGCGACACCGATCTACGACGAGCTGTACTCCGAGTACCGCCGGCTCTTCCGCGCACTGCCGGGCGACCGCTCCGGCGAGGAGGACCTGACGTTCACCGGCTTCGCCGTCCGCGACACCGCTCCGGCCCGCACCGAGCCGCGCCCGTACCCGCCGCAGCACCAGGCGTTCCAGACGTATGCGGGCCAGCCGATCGGCATCCCGCAGTTCGTGCCCGGCCGCCCGGGCGGACCCGACCACGGCAGCGCTCAGCCCGACCAGCCGGCCTTCGACCGTGCCGGCCACGGCCGCCACGGCGAGCATGCCGGCCACGGCGACCACGACAGCCGCGGCGGCCACCCCGGCCACCCGACGGGCCCGCAGGAACACAGCCCCGCCCCCCACGCCGGCCGGAGCGGCGGCGCCGGCCGGCCGGCCGGCCCGTACACGACCGGCTTCCACCCCGCCCCCGCCCCCGGCCGGCCGGCGGGCGCCCAGGCGGGCACCGGCCAGGGCTGGGTCGCGAGCGGCTACCTCGGCGCCGCCCCGCCGCCGGTGGCCGCGCACGTCCCCGCACCGCCGCCGGTGACGGTTCCGGTGCCGGCCCCCGCCCCGGCCGTCGGCGCCGCCTTCGGCCACGCCGACCCGGGCCCGCCCGGCGGTGGCGGCCGGCACCGCAGCCTGCTCTCCCTCCCCCCGGGCCGCAACGGCGAACAGCACTGACCCCCCGAGGCGCCCCGGCACGGCCCCAGGGCCGGGCCGCCGTACGCGAGGCGGCCACCACGCGCCCGACGGCCTCACACACGAGGGCCCCGCCGGCCGGTCCCATGACCGGCCGACGGGGCCCTCGCGCACCGCCTGCTGCTACTCCTGCGTCCTACTTCTTCTTGCGCTTCTCGCGCACCCGCACCGAGATCGAGATCGGCGTGCCGACGAAGCCGAACTCCTCGCGCAGCCGGCGCTCGACGAACCGCCGGTAGCCCGCCTCCAGGAAGCCGGAGGCGAAGAGCACGAAGCGCGGCGGACGGGTGCCCGCCTGGGTGCCGAACAGGATGCGCGGCTGCTTGCCGCCCCGGATCGGGTGCGGGTGGGCGGCCACCAGCTCGCCGAGGAAGGCGTTCAGCCGGGCCGTCGTGATCCGGGTCTCCCAGCCCTCCAGCGCGGTCTCGATCGCCGGGACGAGCTTCTCCATGTGCCGGCCGGTCTTCGCCGAGACGTTGACCCGGGGGGCCCACTGCACCTGGACGAGGTCGCGCTCGATCTCGCGCTCCAGGTAGTAGCGGCGCTCCTCGTCGAGCTGGTCCCACTTGTTGTAGGCGATGACGACGGCGCGCCCGGCCTCGACGGCCATCGAGATGATCCGGGTGTCCTGCTCGGCGAGGGCCTCGCTGGCGTCGACGAGGACGACCGCGACCTCGGCCTTCTCCAGCGCGGAGGCGGTGCGCAGCGAGGCGTAGAAGTCGGCGCCGGCGGTCAGGTGGACCCGGCGGCGGATGCCGGCCGTGTCGACGAACTTCCAGGTCTTGCCGCCCAGCTCGATCATCTCGTCGACCGGGTCGCGGGTGGTGCCGGCCAGCTCGTTGACGACCACCCGCTCCTCGCCGGCGACCTTGTTGAGCAGGCTGGACTTGCCGACGTTCGGCCGGCCGATCAGCGCGATGCGGCGCGGGCCGCCGGGGGCGGCGTCGCCGAAGGTCTGCGGCGGGGCCTCGGGCAGCGCGTCCATCACGGCGTCCAGCAGGTCGCCGGAGCCGCGGCCGTGCAGGGCGGAGACGGGGTACGGCTCGCCCAGGCCGAGCGACCAGAGGTAGGCGGCCTCGGCCTCGGTGGACTGGCCGTCGACCTTGTTGGCGCAGAGCACGGTCGGCTTGCCGGCCCGGCGGATGATCTTGATCAGGGCCTCGTCGGTGTCGGTGGCGCCGACGGTGGCGTCGACGACGAACAGCACCGCGTCGGCCTGCTCGATGCCGAGCTCGGCCTGGGCGGCGACCATCGCGTCGATGCCGAGGACGTCGATCTCCCAGCCGCCGGTGTCGACGACCTTGAAGCGGCGGCCGTTCCAGGCGGCCTCGTAGGTGACGCGGTCGCGGGTGACACCGGGCTTGTCCTCGACGACGGCCTCGCGGCGGCCGATGATGCGGTTGACGAGGGTCGACTTGCCGACGTTCGGGCGGCCGACGACGGCCAGCACCGGCAGCGGGGCGTGGCTGCCGACGCCGAGGCCGTCGACGTCGTCGAGGTCGAAGCCCTCCTCGGCGGCGAGCGCCATGAACTCGGCGTAGTCGGCGGCGTCCAGCTCGCCGTGGCCGGCGGTGGAGTGCTCTGCGGTCATGTTCGTACTGTCCGTTTCCCGGCCCGCCCCTTCCCAGGGACGTGCCGTGCGTACCTGCCCCTCCGGGGCAGCGCGAATGGTTCCGGG
Source organism: Kitasatospora sp. NPDC058032 (assembly GCF_042885845.1). NCBI lineage: Bacteria > Bacillati > Actinomycetota > Actinomycetes > Kitasatosporales > Streptomycetaceae > Kitasatospora > Kitasatospora sp. NPDC058032. Next base: position 38,778 of record NZ_JBHVRK010000031.1, read on the forward strand.
TGCCACCATGGCACCCCGTTCATCGGATGGTCGACGACGGTCGACCGTTCCCGGGTGGTCCGGGCCGCCCGGGTCGTCCGGGCGGTCCCCGGCCGTCCGGGCTGTGCTCAGACGGCCGAGAGCGCGGCCCCGGCCCGCTCCGCCACCAGCGAGGTGATCCGGTCGATCACCTGCTCCAGGGTGAGCGCGCTGGTGTCCACCAGGACCGCGTCCGCGGCCTGGGTGAGCGGGGCGGTCGCCCGCGAGGAGTCCGCCGCGTCCCGGCGCGCCAGGTCGGCGGCCATCGCGCTGATGGTCGCCTCGTCGACGCCCTTGGCCCGCAGCTCGGCGGCCCGGCGCTCGGCACGGGCCGTCTCGGAGGCGGTCAGGAAGATCTTGACGGTGGCGTCCGGGAAGACCACGCTGCCCATGTCCCGGCCCTCGGCGACAATGCCGCGCGCGGCGACCCCGGCGCAGCCGCGCTGCAGCTCGACCAGCCGTGCCCGCACCGCCGGCACCGCGGCGACGGCGCTGACCTGCGCGGTCACCTCGGGGCCGCGGATCGGGCCGGCGACGTCCCGGCCGTCCACGGTGATGGTCGGGCCGTCCGCGTCGGTGCCGGACACGATCACCGGCTTGCCGCAGGCGAGGGCCACCGCCTCCGGGTCGTTCACGTCGACCCCGTTGGCCAGCATCCACCAGGTCATCGCCCGGTACATGGCACCGGTGTCCAGGAAGCTCAGGCCCAGCCGGGCGGCGACCGCCCGGGAGACGGTCGACTTGCCGGAGCCGGAGGGTCCGTCGATGGCGACGACGACCGGGGCGTGCGCTCGGTCGGCAGTGTCCACGGCGCGAACCTCTCTCTGAGTCTCTGAGCATGGCAACCCGAACTGCGGGGATGCCGGGGATGGTCTCTACAAGGTTAATGGACCGCCGCACGACCCGGCCCCGCCGGTGACCGGCCCGCTCCGCTCTCCCCGCGCCCCGCCCCTCACCGGGAGCACCCCGGAGCACTGGGAGCGCCGTGGAGCACCGCGAGCACCGCTAGGACAGCGAGCACTGTGCCGGCACCGTGCGGACATCGCCAGAAGAGCGAGCACCGCCGCGGCGGCGAACGGTGCCAGAACGGGTAGCGCCGCTAGGACGGCGGGCACCGCGCAACCCGACGGGCGTCAGTCCCGGACGCTCCACCCGCTCGCCCGCAGCGCGGCCGTCAGCGGCCGCACCGCCGTCGGCGCCACCGACAGCTGGACGAAGCCCACCTGCTGCCCGGTGGAGTGCTCGATGTCGACGTCCTCGATGTTCACGCCCGCCGCGCCGACCTCGCCGAACAGCCGGCCCAGCTCACCGGGCTGGTCGCCGAGGACAACGGCGACCGTCTCGTACCGGGTGGGCGGCGCGCCGTGCTTGCCGGGGATCCGGGCCTGGCCGGTGTTGCCGCGCCGCATGACCGCCTCGATGCCCGCCGCGCCGCCGCGCCGGTCGGCCTCCTCGGCGGCCTGCAGGGCGCGCAGCGCGGTGACCGTTGCGCCGAGGTCGGTGGCGACCTCCTCCAGCACGTCGGCGACCGCGCCGGCGTTGGCGGAGAGGATGTCCACCCACATCGCGGGGTTGGAGGCGGCGATCCGGGTCACGTCCCGCACACCCTGGCCGGAGAGCCTTATCGCGGTCTCGTCGGCCTTCTCCAGCCGGGCGGCGACCAGCGAGGAGAGCAGCTGGGGGGCGTGCGAGACCAGCGCGACCGCGCGGTCGTGCGCGGCGGCGTCCATCACGATCGGCACGGCCCCGCAGAGCGCGACCAGTTCGAGGACGGCGTTCAGCGTCTCGGTGTCGGTGTCGGCGCTGGGGGTGAGCACCCACGGCCGGCCCTCGAAGAGGTCCGCGCGGGCGGCCAGCGGCCCGGACCGCTCCCGGCCGGCCATCGGGTGGCTGCCGATGTAGTGGACGGTGTCGCAGCCGAGCGCGGCGACCTCGGCGCGCGGGCCGGCCTTGACACTGGCGACGTCGGTGTAGCAGCGCGCGAGTCCGCGGCGCTGGCAGTCGGCGAGCACCTTGCCGACCAGCGCGGGCGGGACCGCGATGATCGCGAGGTCCACCGGCCCGTCGGCGGGTTCGGTGATCCCGGCCCCCAGCGAGGCGGCGGTGCGGGCGGCGTCCGGGTCGGCGTCCTCCAGATGGACGGTCAGGCCCCGTCCGGTGAGGGCGAGCGCGGCGGACGTGCCGATGAGTCCGGTACCGACGACGGCGGCTGTGCGCATGGCGGGGTGGCTCTCCTCACGGAACTGCGCGGAAGTGGAACGCGTCGGCACCCATCCTCCCCCATCACCGCCACCGCCCGTGCCGCAACCGCACCAACGCCCCCGGCCGTCCCCCCTCACGCGGCCCGCGCCACCGCGGCGCCCGCCGTGCCGCCCGCCCGCCCGCCGCGCACCGCGAAATCCGGGGACGCGGGCACCGCCGCACGGCAGGATGGGCCGCCGACGGTACGCGACGAAGGGGTTGGCCGGGTGAACGATCAACACAGCAGCGACCAGCATCGACCGCACAAGGACGGCACCGGCCGGGCAACCGACGGCGCCTCCGTGCCCTCCGTGCCCTCCGTGCTGGACTCCGTGGTCGTCCACGCCGTCGGCGCGGTCTGCCGCCGCCGGGCCCGCGCGGCCCTGCCCGCGGACGGACGGCTCCGGCTGACCGGCCTGCCCGAGGGGCTCGACGAACGCTCGCTGCGCGCCCGGGTCCTCGCCGGCCCGGCCGGCACCGCCGTCACCGAGGCCCGTCTCGAAGCCGTCGCCGCACTCCGCGAACCCGCCGAACTGCCCGAGCTGCGCCACCGGTTGGAGGCTGCCGAGGAGCATCTCGACACCCTGCGGGAGCAGCGCCGACTGGTCCTCGCCACCATCACCGAGACCACCGCGCTGCGCGCCGTCCCGCCGCCCCGCCGCCGCGACGAGCCGCTGCGCCGCACGCCCGCCGACGCCTGGCTGGAGCTGGCCGAGTTCGTCGACGAGCGCCTCACCGAGTTGCACGGGCGCGCCGGGCGCCTCGACCGCGAGATCGAACTCGCCGGCCACGAGATCACGGTGCTCAACGAGCAGGTCGTCCGGCTGTCCCCCGACGAGTGGCACGAGCCCGTCGAGACCACGACGACGGCCCTGCTCACCCTCACCACCGCCACCACCACCCCCGCCCCCACCACCCCCGCCCCCACCACCGCCGAACCGGCAGCCGAGCTGGAACTCGAACTGGAGTACACCGTCCGGGCCGCCCGCTGGGTCCCCTCCTACCGGCTCTCCTACCGCCAGGGCGCCGACACCGGCCGACTCCTGCTGCGCGCCTCGGTCGCCCAGCAGACCGGCGAGGACTGGACCGGCGTCCGGCTCGCCCTCTCCACCGCCGACCTCGACCGCCGCACCGAGCTGCCCAGGCTGCGCTCGCTGCGGATCGGCCGCAGCCAGCCGCCCCCGCCGTCCTCCGGCTGGCGCGAGCCCCCGGCCGGTCTGGCCGACCTGTTCACCGGCTACGACGCGGCCGGCCCGGCACCGATCAACCCCCTCCGGGTGCCCAGCGGAGCCGCCGGCGGCGCGTTCGCCGACGAGCCCCGGCTCACCGCCACGGTCGCCCCGACCGTCGCCGCACCGCCGCCCCCGCCGCCCGCCGCCGCACCGGCGCCGCAGCCCCCGGGCGGTCCCGCCCGCTCCCGCTCCCGTGCCGGCGGCCTGCGCGCCGCCGACGAGCTGAGCGGGCCGGGCGGACCGATGGCCGAAAAGGTGGCCTACGCCGGCTACGGCGCGCCCCCGCCCGCCCCCGGCGGCGCCCCGGGCCACGACACGGCGGCCTTCGCCGGGGCCGGCGCCCCCGCCCCGTACGCCCCGCTCACTCCCCCGTCCGGCCCGCCCGTCCCGGACGAGCAGCTGCTCGACTACCCCGCGCTGGAGCTCTTCGGCCCGGACACCGCCGCCGACCGGCGCGGCACCCTGCACCACCCGCCCCGCCCCCGCGCCACCGGCCACCACGCCACCGGCCCCCGCAGCGCCCCCGAGCACCCCGCCCCCGGGCTGGAGCGCCTCCCGCTGCCGCACCACGCCGTGCCGCCGCGCGTCTCGGCCGGCTCCTTCGACCACCGCTTCGACGCCGCCGCGCCCGCCGACCTCCCGTCCGACGCCACCTGGCACACCGTCACGATCGGCGAGATCCCGGTCAGCGTGAGCCCCGAGTACGTCACCGTGCCCGCCGTCGAGGAGCGGGTCTACGCCACCCTGGTGATCGCCAACGCCACCGCGCAGGCCGTGCTCGCCGGCCCGGTCGAGGTGACCGTCGACGACGAGTTCCTGCTCACCGCCGCCCTGCCCACCCTCGCGCCCGGCGGTGTGCGCCGACTGGGCATCGGTGTCGCCGAGTCGGTCGAGGTGACGCGCCGTACCGAGCTGCGCGAGTCCACCGCGGGCATGCTGAACAGCAGCACCGTGCTCGACCACCGGGTGCACGTCGAACTGGCCAACCGGCTCGGCCGCCCGGTCACCGTCGAGGTCCGCGAACGGGTGCCGGTCAGCTCCGACGCCGACATCCGGATCGAGGAACGCCCCGGCTGGCAAGCACCGGACGAACCGTCCACCGAGTGCCCGCCGAGCACCCGGCTCCGACGGGTCGAGCTGCCACCGGGCGGCCGGGCCGAACTGGACGCCGGCTACCAGATCAGGATCCCGGCCGGAAAGGCCATCGTCGGCGGAAACCGGAGGAACTGAACGTGACCGTCACCCCCCTCCCCGGCACCACGCGTCCCGCGACGCCGCTGCCCGTCACCGCCGTCACCTGTCTGGAGGACCGCGCCCAGGTCGAACGCGCCGCCACCGCGGAGCTGGCCGCCGGCGTCCAGCGGCTGCGGCTGGGACCGCTCACCGCGCTCGCCGTCGACCGCACCCTGCGCGCCGAGTCCGCCACTCCGGGCGTCCGCGTCCTGGACGCCCGGATCACCCGCGCCTGGACGCCGCGCGCCCCGCTGCCGCCCGGCCCGGAGGACTCCGCGCTGCGCCACCGGCTGCACGCCCTGGAGGAACGCGAACGCGCCGAGGAGCAGCTCGCCGACCGGCTGGAGGCCCGGCTGGCGCTGCTCGCCCAGCTCTCCGCCGACCTGCTGCGCGAGGTCGGCGAGGGTGCCGGCGTCGGCGAGGTCGAACGCGTGCGCTGGCACCGCGAGCTGAACCGGGTCGACGCCGAGCGCGAGCGCTCCGGCGAGGAACTGCGCGCCACCCGGGCCCGGCTGCGCAAGCTGGCGCTGGAACAGGCCGCGGCACGCACCGCCGTCGCGGAGGCCGAGGAGGAGCCCGCCGAGCTGGTCGCCCATCTGGAGCTCACCGTCGAGGCCCGGGAGGCCGGGCCCGCCCGGCTGACGGTGGGCCATCTGGTGCCCTGCGCGCTCTGGCGGCCGTCCTACCGGGCCACCCTGGCCGAGGGCGTGCTGCGGCTGGACTCCGAGGCGGTGGTCTGGCAGCGCACCGGAGAGGCGTGGACCGGCGCCCGGCTCACCTTCTCCACCGCCCGCTCCGCCCTCGCCACCGAGCCGCCCGCGCTCGCCGAGGACGTGCTGACGCTGCGCGAGCGCACCGCCGAGGAGCGGCGCACCGTGGAGGTGGAGCTGCGCGAGGAGACGATCTCCGAGCTGCGCCCGGACGGCGCGCTGCCGGGCGTGGACGACGGCGGCGAGGTGCGGGTGCTGACCGCCCCGGCGCCGGCCACGGTGCCCTCCGACGGCCGGGCGCACCGGGTGCCGCTGAGTTCCTTCACCGGGGCCGCGCACAGCGAGTACGCCTGCGCGCCGGAGCTGTCCCCGCTGGTCACCCAGGTGGTCCGGTTCCGCAACACGGCCGGGCACCCGCTGCTCGCCGGACCGGTCGAGCTGGTCCGCGGCAGCGGCTTCACCGGGCGCGGCCGGCTGCCGTTCACCGCGCCGGGCGCGGACGCCGAGCTGTCCTTCGGCAGCTCGGACGGCTACCGGGTGGTGCGCGAGACCGACGAGCGCCGCTCCACGGCCGGCCTGAGCCAGCGTTCGGTGACCACCCGCACGGTGCGGCTGCACCTGTCGCGGTTCTCCGGGCCGGAGGAGCACGACGAGCAGCTGGTCGCGGTGCGCGAGCGGGTGCCGGTCTCCGAGGTGGCGGCGGTGGAGGTGCGGCTGCGCAAGGAGGAGTGCTCGCCCGCGCCGGACGCCTTCGACGCCGAGGGCGTCGTGCGCTGGGACGTCCCGCTGGGCCCGGGCGCCCGCCGCTCGCTCACCCTGGTGTACGAGGTCTCCGCCTCCGGGAAGGTAGCCGGTCTCTGAGGGCGGGCCGGGCCCGGGCGTGCGAACCGCCGCCCGGGCGAGCGCCCGGGCCCGGCCGGAGCGGGTACAACAGGAGCATGATCCTGCACCTCGCCCCCCTGGACGACTGGCTGGCCGATCCGGGCCGGCCGTACGCGACCGCCTCGCTGCTCACCGACGGGTTCATCCACTGCGCGGCGGACGAGCAGACCGCGCTCGCCGTGGCCAACGCCTTCTTCGCCGACGCCCGCGAACCGCTGATGGTGCTGCTGATCGAGGAGTCGCTGGTGGAACCGATGGTCAAGTGGGAGGCCGCGCACGGCGGACCGCCGCCCGGGGCCACCCCCGGGGTGCTGTACCCGCACATCTACGGGCGGCTGAACCGTACGGCGGTGGTCGGCCTGGAGAAGGTCGAGCGCGGCCCGGACGGCCGCTGGGCCTCGCTCTCCCCCTGGAGCTGACGCCCGCGCACCGGTCGGCGGCCAGGGCCTGTCTCCTGGATTTCGGCGGCCCCGGCAAGGATCCAGGAGACAGGTCCTACAGCCAGCCCCGTTCCCGGGCCGCCATGCCGGCCTGGAAGCGGGTGGTGGCGCCCAGCTCGCGCATCAGCGACTGGAGCCGGCGCTGGGTGGTCCGGGCGCTCCAGCCCAGCGAGCGGGCGATCGACTCGTCGGTGAGGCCGGCCGCCAGCAGCCCCAGCAGCTTGCGGTGGTCGGCCTCCGGCTCCAGCGTCCCGTCGCCGGTGCCGATCGCGGCCTGCAGCTGGACGGCGCGTTCCCACTCCGCCTCGAACAGCGTGTCCAGTGCCTGGAGCAGCGCCGAGGGGTGGATGACGTAGGCGGCGTCGAGGACGCTGTCGCCGACGCTGATCGGGATGATCGCCATCCGGTCGTCCGACATGACCATCTTCATCGGGAGCACCGGCCGGACCCGGGCCTCCTCGCCGTCGGCGACTCCGACCAGGATGTTCTTCTCCAGCCGGCCCGGCCAGGCCACCGCCTCCCGGTCGTAGACGGTCCGGAACCGCACGCCCTCCTTCAGCCGCTGGCGCTGCAGCGGGATGTTGGCGACCGGGTCCTGGATGTAGGGCGGGCAGTCGAAGCCGCGGATCTGGTACTGGCTGGTCTCGGTGATGTGTTCCAGCCGCTGGGCGATGGCCTCGCCGCCGGTCAGCACCTCGACCGAGTGCGCCGGGTCGGTGTAGCGCGAGGCCTCCCGGAAGGCGTCCATCAGCCGGTGCATCTCGGCCCGGGCGTGCCGCAGTTCGGACTCCCGGTGGCCGATCAGCGTGCCGATGGCGACGTCCGGGGCGACCGGCAGGAAGCGCTGGCGGTCCACCGGGGCCCGGGTGGCCATGCCCTGCTGGGCGAGCCGGTCCAGGGCCCGCAGGCTCTGCTGGAGGGTCAGGCCGCAGAGCCCGGCGAGGTCCTCGGCCGTGGACTGCGGGTTGGCCACCAGCGTCGCGTAGACCCGCCCGTCCGGTCCGGCCAGTCCCAGAGCGCTGAGTGGTGCATCGGACACGGCGTCGCTCCCCGTTCGACTCTCGCCCCGCGCCGGGTGGCGCAGTCCCGCCACCCGGCGGGTCGTGGTCAGGTGGCCATACTCGGCCACGGGTCCTGGGGCTGACAAGGCGATCACGGCCGATGCGGCCCGCTTCACAGCAGGATCCGCCGGACGACGGAGGGCCTCCCCGCCGAGTGGCGGGGAGGCCCTCCGGGGACCGTCGCGGCAGCCGTTACAGCCCGACCTCGCGCATCAGCTGGCCGACCTCGGGGTTGGTCAGCCGGCGCAGCCAGCCGGACTTCTGGTCGCCGAGCGCGATCGGCCCGAAGTGGGTGCGCACCAGCTTCTCGACCGGGAAGCCCACCTCCGCCAGCATCCGGCGGACGATGTGCTTGCGGCCCTCGTGCAGGGTCACCTCGACCAGGTAGTTCTTGCCGACGTTCGAGATGACCTTGAAGCTGTCGGCCCGGGCGTAGCCGTCCTCGAGCTCGATGCCCTTGGCCAGCTGCTTGCCCAGGTCGCGCGGGATCGGCCCCTGGATGGCGGCCAGGTAGGTCTTGGTCACGCCGTACCGGGGGTGGGTGAGGCGGTGGGCCAGCTCGCCGTGGTTGGTGAGCAGGATGATGCCCTCGGTCTCGGTGTCCAGGCGGCCGACGTGGAACAGCCGGGTCTCCCGGTTGGTCACGTAGTCGCCGAGGCACTGGCGGCCGTCCGGGTCCTCCATGGTGGAGACCACGCCGGCCGGCTTGTTCAGCGCGAAGAACAGGTAGGACTGGGTGGCGACGGTCAGGCCGTCGACCTTGATCTCGTCCTTCTGCGGGTCGACCCGCTTGCCCTGCTCGGTGACCCGCTTGCCGTTGACCTCGACCCGGCCCTGCTCGATCAGCTCCTCGCAGGCGCGCCGGCTGCCGATGCCGGCCCGGGCCAGCACCTTCTGCAGGCGCTCGCCCTCGGGCTCGCCGAAGGTCTTCGGCAGCTTGACGGCCGGCTTGTCGTGCCGGGCCAGCACCGCGTCCTCGATCCGGGCCTGCAGCTCGCGCGAGCGCTGCGGCTGACGGCGCGGGTCGCCCGGGGCGCCCTGGCCCTCCCGGCGCGGGCGCGGGGCCGGGCCGGGCCGGCGCCCGGCGAAGCCGCCGCGGGCCGGGGTGGCGTTGGGGCCGCCGCCGTACTCGGGGCGGTCGTACTTGCGCTCCTCGGGCCGCAGCGGGCGGTCCGGGTAGCGGCGGTCGTCGCGCCGGTCGTCCCGGCGGTCGTCGCGGCGGCTGTCGCGCCGGTCGTCCCGGCCGTACGAGCCCGAGCCGCCGCGCGGGGCCGAGCCGCCCCGGCCGCCGCCGGAGCCGCCGCCGTACGAACCCCCGCGCGCGCCGGAGCCGCCGCGGCCCGAGCCGCCCCCGTAGGAGCCGCCCCGGCCGCCCCCGCCCTGTCCGCCGCGACCGCTGCCGCCGCCGCTGCTGTTCCTGCCGTTGCCACTGCTACGCATCAAAGTGTCCGTACGTCGTTACCGTCTGGGCTGTGCGGTCGTTTCGGCCGACCTCACCGCCCCCTACCGATCAGGCGCAGCCCGACCGGCCTCGCCACTGCCGTCCGCGGCCTGCGCGGCCGCGGCGGCGACCGCCTCCGCGATCATCGTGCCCTCCAGGGACTCCGCTTCCACGTCGTCGACCTCGGGCAGGAAAGGAGCGAGCTCCGGCAGCTCGTCCAGGCCGCGGAGCCCCATCCGTTCCAGGAAGTAGTTCGTCGTCCGATACAGGATCGCACCTGTTTCGGGCTCGGATCCGGCCTCTTCCACCAGTCCTCGCTGTACCAGGGTACGCATCACGCCGTCACAGTTCACACCGCGGACGGCCGAGACCCGCGATCTGGACACCGGTTGCCGGTAGGCGACCACCGCCAGGGTCTCCAGTGCCGCCTGGGTCAGCCGGGCCTGCTGGCCGTCCAGGAGGAAGCGGTCGACGGCCGGAGCGCAGGCTTCGCGGCTGTAGAAACGCCAGCCGCCGGCCACCAGCCGCAGGTCGAATCCCCGTCCCTGGGCGGTGTACTCGGCGGACAGCTCGCGCAGCGCCGCCGCCACCTGCGCGCACGGCCGGTCCAGCACCGACGCCAGGTGGGCCTCGGTGGCCGGCTCGTCGACGACCATCAGGATCGCCTCCAGCTCGGCCCGCAGCCCGGGGCCGCCGTCCGCCACCGCCGCCGTCACCGGCACCTCGGTCGCGTCCGCCACCGGCACCTCGGGCACCACAGGCTCCGCCACGTCGGGCACCACCGGCTCCGGCGCCTCCGGCACCACCGGCTCCGCCGCGTCGGGCACCACCGGCACCACCGGCTCCGGCGCCTCCGGCACCGTCGGCGCCGGCTCCAGCCACTCCTCGGCGCGTGCCCGCCCCGGCACACCCAGCACCCGCCGGGCCGGCCGTCCGCCGCCCGCGCCGCCGTTCCCGGCCGTCATCGCCCGTCCTCCTCGCCCTTCGCCGCCCGCGCCGCGGCCTCGCCCGCCGGCCGGTCGAACTCGTCCGTCACGTCGACCGCGCCCCGGTCCGCCTCGGCCACCCACCGCACCAGCAGTTCGCCGAGCGCGTCCGGCTGCTCGAAGGCGAGCACCCGCTCGCGGTACAGCTCCAGCAGTGCCAGGAAGCGGGCGACCACGACCATGGTGTCCGGGGCGTCGGCGACGAGCCGCTGGAAGGTGGCCTCGCCCAGCTCGGTCAGCAGCCCGGCCACCAGGCCCGCCTGCTCGCGCACGCTCACCGGCGGGGCGTGGATGTGGTCGACGTAGACGACCGGCTTCGGCTTCGGCGCCATCGCCCGGGCGGCGAGCCGGGCGAGGCGCTCGGTGCCGATGCCGATCACGACCTCGGGCAGCAGTTCCGCGTGCCGCGGCTCCAGGCCGACGGTCCGGGGCCGCCGCAGCAGCTCGCCGGCCCAGCGCTCGCCGAACAGCGCCGCCGCCCGCTTGTAGGCCCGGTACTGGAGCAGCCGGGCGAAGAGCAGGTCGCGCGCCTCCAGCAGGGCGAGGTCCTCGTCGTCCTCGACCTCGGCGGCGGGCAGCAGCCGGGCCGCCTTGAGGTCGAGCAGGGTGGCGGCGACGACCAGGAACTCGGTCGCCGCGTCGAGGTCCCAGTCCGGTCCCATGGCGCGGATGTGGGCCATGAACTCGTCGGTGACCGTCGCCAGCGCGATCTCGGTGACGTCCATCCGGTGCTTGGCGATCAGGCTCAGCAGCAGGTCGAACGGGCCCTCGAAGTTGTCCAGCCGGACCCTGAAGCCGCCCTGCGGCCCGCCGCCCTCCGGCGCACCCGGCCCGGCCGCTCCAACGGCGGTCCGGTCGACGACGGGGATCTCGGGCGTACTCGGCATGACGGTCCATCTTCGCCCGCCCGCGCCGCCCGCCCCGCACCGGGGCCCACCGACACGCCGCACCGGACTATCCCGGACCCCCCGCGGCCCCGGGAGCGGGCTCAGCGCCCGCGCAGCCGCCGTACCAGGATGCTGGCCTCACCGCGCTGCTCCAGGTCCGCCAGCACCACCGCGATGGCCTCCCGGACGATCCGGCCGCGGTCCACCGCCAGACCGTGCTCACCGCGGAGCACCAGCCGCGCGTGTTCGAGGTCCATCAGTTCCTCGGCGGACACGTACACGGTGATCTTCTCGTCGTGCCGCTCGCGCCCGCTCGGGCGGCGCGGGGCACGGCCCCGCGGCCTCGGCCGCTCCTCGGCGGCACCCGCGTGCTGGCGCGGCGCAGGGGCCGCCGCGCGGCCTCCCGGCCCGGTGCCGCCCTGGCCGCCCGGCTGCGCGGGCACGGGTACGCCGGCCGCGCCCGGTCCGCCGATCGCGCGGCGCGGCGCGCGCCTCGCCACTGCCTGGTCCCCGGCCGCCCCGTCGCCGCCCTCGGCGTGCTCGGGGCCCTCGCCGCCGGTGGCGCCGGCGCCGTCGACGCCCTCGGCGTCGTCCGCGTCACCGACGCCGTTGACCGCCCGCGCGGTCTCCGGTCTGGGCGCCTCGGCGGCCGAACGCGACGCGAGGGACGGCGACAGCGCCATCCCGCCGGTGGTTCGGAACAGCTCGTCGGCACCCGGGAGACTCACTCGGCGGGGCGGCACCGGTCGAGCACCTCCCTGGCGAGCTGGCGGTAGGCGGCGGCACCGACCGAATTGGTCGCGTACGTCGTGATCGGTTCGCCGGCGACGGTGGTCTCCGGGAAGCGCACGGTCCGCCCGATGACGGTGTGGAAGACGTGGTCGCCGAACGCCTCGACGACGCGCGCCAGCACCTCACGGCTGTGCACGGTGCGCGAGTCGTACATGGTGGCGAGGATGCCGTCCAGCCGCAGCTCGGGGTTGAGCCGCTCGCAGACCTTCTCGATGGTCTCGGTGAGCAGCGCGACGCCGCGCAGCGCGAAGAACTCGCACTCCAGCGGCACGATGACGCTGTGAGCGGCCGTCAGCGCATTGACCGTCAGCAGACCCAGCGAGGGCTGGCAGTCGATGATGACGTAGTCGTAGTCGGGCAGCAGCGGCTTCAGGGCGCGCGCCAGCGCGGACTCCCGGGCCACCTCGCTGACCAGCTGCACCTCGGCGGCGGAGAGGTCGATGTTGGACGGCAGCAGGTCCATGCCCGGCACGGCCGTCTTCAGCAGCACCTCGTCGGCCGTCAGCCCGCGCTCCATCAGCAGGTTGTAGACCGTGACGTCGAGTTCCATCGGGTTGACGCCGAGGCCGACGGAGAGGGCGCCCTGGGGGTCGAAGTCGACGAGCAGCACGCGGCGGCCGTACTCGGCCAGCGCCGCGCCCAGGTTGATGGTCGACGTGGTCTTGCCGACGCCGCCCTTCTGGTTGCACATCGCGATGATCTGCGCGGGGCCGTGCTCGGCCACCGGCGCGGGGATCGGGAAGTAGGGCTGGGGGCGCCCGGTCGGTCCGATCCGCTCGCGACGCTGGCGGGCGGCGTCGGGGGCGAGCGTGGCCGCGTACTCGGGGTCCGGCTCGTACTCGGCGTCGGGGTCGTCGTAGGCGCCGTAGGCGAACTCGCCGTAGGCCAGGCCGTGGGCCGGCAGTTCGGCGTCGTAGTCGGTCACCGTGGTCACCTGTGCTGTGTTCTGGCGTGCTTCGAAAGTACGGAGAGCGACCGAGCCGACCTCGGCCGAGCCCACGGAGGGCTGCCTGGCCCCGGGCTCCTCAGTCGGCTGGCCGGCGGTGTGCGCCGCCAGTCCTGGCTGACCACCCCCGGGAGCAAATGTCGACTCATTCACAAGTCGTCTTACCTCCTTGGGCATCCAGGACTCTATGTCGATTCGTCAGCGTGGCAGCATGCCGACGGTTTGCGACTCTAGGCCGTTCAAGGCGTTCGCAGCAACACAATCCACGGTAGTGGGCAGGATGTGTCGACTATCAGGCAACCCTCTGTCAAGGGATGCGAAGGCCTCTGACTCCAAGGTTTCCGGGGTCGGGTGACACGACCGACGGAGATTGACGACAGAGCGACCCGCACCCCGCGCCCCGGACGTCACCACCGGATTCACCCCTCGTTCACGCGGGGACCGGGAGGCCTCGGTGACCCCCTGTGCACGGGCACGGCGAAGCCCCCGGCCCGGAGTGCACCGGGCCGGGGGCGACACGCGTCACGCTCAGGCGAGCACGGACTCCAGGGAGACCGACTCCAGGCCGAAGGCCTCGGCGACGGCGGCGAAGGTGATCTGGCCCTCGTGGACGTTCAGACCCTTGGCCAGCGCGGCGTCGCGGCGCAGCGCCTCCTTCCAACCGCGGTTGGCCAGCTCGACGACGTACGGCAGCGTCGCGTTGGTCAGCGCGTAGGTGGAGGTGTTCGGGACGGCGCCCGGCATGTTGGCCACGCAGTAGAAGACCGAGTTGTGGACCTGGAAGGTCGGCTCGGCGTGCGTGGTGGGGTGCGAGTCCTCGAAGCAGCCGCCCTGGTCGATGGCGATGTCGACGAGCACGGAGCCCGGCTTCATGCGGGAGACCAGCTCGTTGGTGACGAGCTTCGGGGCCTTGGCGCCCGGGATCAGCACGGCGCCGATGACCAGGTCGGCCTCGACGACGGCCTTCTCCAGCTCGAAGGCGTTGGACATGATGGCCTTGATCTTCGTGCCGAAGATCTTGTCGGCCTCGCGCAGCTTGTTGATGTCGCGGTCCAGCAGGGTCACGTCGTAGCCCATGCCGATGGCGATGGTGGCCGCGTGCCAGCCGGAGACGCCGCCACCGATGACGACGGCCTTGGCCGGGTGGGTGCCGGGCACGCCGCCGGGCAGGGTGCCGCGGCCGCCGGCCGGACGCATCAGGTGGTACGAGCCGACCTGCGGGGCCAGACGGCCCGCGACCTCGGACATCGGGGCGAGCAGCGGCAGGGCGCCGTTGGCGAGCTGCACGGTCTCGTACGCGATGGCGGTGGTGCCGGAGGCGACCAGCGCGTCGGTGCCGGCCCGGTCGGCCGCCAGGTGGAGGTAGGTGAAGAGCGTCTGGCCCTTCCGCAGGCGGTGGTACTCCTCCGCGATGGGCTCCTTGACCTTCAGCACCAGGTCGGTGGTGGCCCACACCTCGTCGGCGGTGGGGAGGATGGTGGCGCCGGCGGCCACGTACTCCTCGTTCGGGATCGAGGAGCCGACGCCGGCCTTGTCCTCGATGTAGACCTCGTGTCCGTTGCGGACCAGCTCATGCACACCGGCAGGCGTGATGGCCACGCGGTACTCGTGGTTCTTGACCTCGCGGGGGATGCCGACCTTCACGGCTAAACACGTCCTCTTGCCATGGGGGTCCCTACCGGAGAAGACCGGCGGGCCGCGCGCACGGGGGAAGCCTCCGGAAGACACCGGGGCACGGATTGCTGCGCGCTGAGTCGAGTGTAATGAAGCCCAGGCGGCCTGTCAGCCTTCCAATGTGAATAAATCTGCCGGACGCATTGGCAGGTTCGTAGGCTTCCCTCGCGATCTTCCTACCAAAGTCGCACCGACCGGGCATCTTCGACAATACTCCCGAAAAGGCCCGCTACCACCCGGCCGAGACGCGTTCCCGCAGCTCCGCGAGGGCGGTGGCGACCGCCTCCCGGCCGTGCTCGTCGCCGAGCCTGCGCAGCACCGCGAGGGACGCCCGGTACTCCCGCTCGGCCTCCTCGAAGCGACGCTGGGCGCTGTGCGCCTCGGCCACCCTGGCCAGCAGCCGCGCCTCGGCGGCCTGGTCGCCCATCGACTGCCGCAGGCCCAGCGCCCGGCCGTACCAGTCGGCGGCGCGCACCGCGTCGCCGAGCGCCCGGTGGCAGCCCGCCGCGCCCTCCAGCGCACGGGCACAGAGCGCCTCGTCGTCGGCGGCCCGGGCGTGCTCCAGGGCGGCCCGGTAGTGGCCGCAGGCCTGCTCCCAGCGGCCGGCCGCGGCCTGCAGGTCGCCCAGGTTGAGCAGGGCGGCGGAGGCCCGGCGCGGGCGGCCGTGCCGCTCGGCCACCGTCAGCACCAGCTCGTGCAGCTGGTAGAGGTCGGCCGGGGCGGCGGCGCCGGTCAGCGGCAGCGACCGGAGCAGGGCGGTGACCAGCCGGCCGGCCGAGCCGTCGAGGTCGCCCTGGCCGATCGCGTCGGCGACCGCGCCGAGAAGTACGTCACGCTCGCCGAGCAGCCACTGCCGGGCGTGCGCGGCGGACGTCAGCCGCAGCGGACCGGGCAGCGGATCGGGGCCCGGCCCGCCGGAGGGGTCCAGCAGCGCCCGGGCGGACTCGGTGAGCCGGACCAGCCGCTCCAGCAGCCGGGCCCGGGCCAGCTCGATCTCGGCGGGCCGGTCCTCCCGCGCGCGCAGCCGGACCAGCCGGGGGTGCAGCCGGCCCGGCACCCGGTAGCGGGCGGTGCCGTCGGCGGCCGGCGGCTCCACGGTGAGCAGCTCCCGCTCGGCGAGCGCCGCCAGCGTCCCGGCGGCCTCCGGGGCCGGGCAGCCGACCAGCGCGGAGGCGGTGCGCAGGTCCGCGCACTGGCCGGGGGCCAGGGTGAGCGCGCGCAGCATCCGGGCCTGGGTGGCGGGCAGACCCGTGTAGGCGAGGGTGAACGCGCCGATCAAGGGGTCGTTGTCGGGCACCGGGACGGGCTCGGCGGGCTCCGGTCCGGGCCGCACCCAGGCGGCCGGGTCGCGGGCCGGCTCGGCCGGGGGCGCCACGACCGGAGCGGGTGCGGCGGTGCTCGGCTCCTGCGCGGCCCCCTTCCGCCGCCTGCCCGGCGCGTTCTTCGCGGACTTCGCGGACTTCTCCGCCCTCGCGGGCTTCGCGGGCTCCTCGGCCCCCTCGGCCCTCTCGGGCTTCGGCTCCGCGCCGGGCCGCCCCGCGCCCCGGGCCGCCGACGAGGACGCCTCGGCGACGGCCCGCACCAGTTCCTTCGCCGCCTCGGTGACCGCCAGCTTCGGATTGCCGCGCAGCCGCCCCGCCATCAGCCGCAGCGCCGCCGGCTGGGACCCGCAGGCCTCCGCCAGGTCGGCCCCGCCGACCGGGTCGCAGCCGATCCGCGTCCCGCCGACGAGGTCCCCGAGCAGTTCGGCGGCCGCCGGGCGGTCCAGTCCGCCGAGGATGACCGGGTCGATGTCCTCGATCCCGGTGAGTGGCCCGGCCGTGGTGGCGAGCACCAGGCAGCCCGGCTCGTCCGTGAGCAGCGGCCACAGCTGCCCGGCGTCCCGGACGTCGTCCAGCAGCAGCAGGACCCGCCGCCCGGCCAGCGCCCCGCGCAGCGCGACGCAGGCCGGGTCGTCCCGGCCGTCCTCGACGGCGCCGGGCAGCGGGACGCCCGCGGTGTCCGCGCCGAGCTGCTCCAGCAGCCTGCGGGCGACCCGGGCGGGCGGCACCCGGCCGCCGTCGGACGCGGACAGCCGGGCGAAGAGCACGCCGTCGGGGTACTGGGCGGCGGCGGTGACGGCGAACCGCACGGCCAGCGCGGTACGGCCCGACCCGGGCCGGCCGGCCAGCACCAGGACCGGGCTGCGGCCCTCCGTCGGGCGCGCGGCGGCGGCCCGCAGGGCGGCCAGCTCGGTGCGCCGGCCGACGAACAGGGCGGGGCCGACGGGCAGCCGGTCCAGCCCGGGAACGCGCTCGGCGGGCGCGCCGGCCCCGGCCTCCATCGTCACCGTCTTCCTCGCCACCCGTGCCACTCCCGACGTCGCCAGCGCTCACCGAAGGCGCCCCGCAGCGGACGCCCCGTCTGCGAAGCGTAGTTCGACCGTCCGCTCCGGCCGAGGTGACATCCGGTCGTACGAACCGGCGAATCACCCCGCCGGCCGAGCCGGGGCCCTCAGAAGCCCGGGACCCAGGGCGCCGGGACCCAGGGCGCCGGGGGCCAGGACGCCGGGGGCCTACACGAAGGGCCGGGCGGGCCAGGGCGAGTCCGCCGGGCGCAGGGCCTCCAGGCCGCCCGGGCCGTGCAGGGCCGCGTAGAGCGCCAGCGTGCCGGTGATCAGGGTGGGGTTGTGCAGCTGCCCGGCGTGGATCAGCCGGACCAGCTCCTCCACCGGCACCCGCGCCGACTCCAGCTCCAGCTCCTCCCCGTGCGCCTCGTACCGCTGCCCCTCCGCCTCGGCGAGGTCGGTGGCCAGGAAGAGCCGCAGTGCCTCGTCCGTCCCGCCGGGCGAGGTGTAGAAGTCGACCAGCACCCGCCAGCTGCCCGCCTTGCAGTGCGCCTCCTCGTACAGCTCGCGCTGGGCGGCGTGCAGCGGGTTCTCGCCGGGGACGTCGAGCAGGCCGGCCGGCAGCTCCCAGAGGCGCTGGCGCACCGGGTGGCGGTACTGGCGCAGGATCAGCACCCGCTGCCGGTCGTCCAGGGCGAGGACGGAGACCGAGCCGGGGTGGGTCTGGTAGTCGCGGCGGGCCCAGCTGCCGTCGGGCATCCGGACCTCCTCGCTGCGCACGCCGGTGACCCGGCCCTGGAACGGTGTGGTGCTCCCCCGGATCTCCCACTCCTCGGCCCGGTCGGCGACCTCGGCGGTGCTGCGCTCGTCCATCACGTCTCCCCTTTTCGTCAGTACGACACAATCTAACGCCGAACGGCGGCCCCGCAGGAATCGCGGGGCCGCCGTCCGAGGGAACGCGGGTGACCTACTCGGCGTCGGCCGGGGCCGTCTTGATCTCGATCGCGGCCTTCACCAGGCCCGCGAACAGCGGGTGCGGGCGGGTCGGCCGGGACTTCAGCTCCGGGTGGGCCTGGGTGGCCACCAGGTAGGGGTGCACCTCGCGCGGGTACTCGACGTACTCGACCAGGTCGCCCTTCGGGGAGAGGCCCGAGAAGACCAGGCCGGTCTTCTCCAGGTCGGCCCGGTAGGCGTTGTTGACCTCGTAGCGGTGGCGGTGGCGCTCCTCGACGTACTGCTCGCCGTTGTAGACCTCGCGGACGATCGAGCCCTCGGCGAGCTTGGCCGGGTACAGGCCCAGGCGCATGGTGCCGCCCAGGTCGCCCTTGCCGTCGACGATGGCCAGCTGCTCGGCCATGGTGGAGATCACCGGGTGCTTGGCGGCGGCGTCGAACTCGGTGGAGTTGGCCTCGGGCAGGCCGGCCAGGTTGCGGGCCGCCTCGATGACCACGCACTGCAGGCCCAGGCACAGGCCCAGCAGCGGGACGCGGTTCTCGCGGGCGTAGGTGATCGCGCCGACCTTGCCGTTGACGCCGCGGTCGCCGAAGCCGCCGGGGATGCAGATCGCGTCGACGTCACCGAGTTGCTCCCGCGCACCCTCGGGGGTCTCGCAGTCGTCGGAGGTGACCCACTTGATCTCGACCCGGGCGTTGTTGGCGAAGCCGCCGGCGCGCAGCGCCTCGGTCACCGACAGGTAGGCGTCCGGCAGGTCGATGTACTTGCCGACCAGCGCGACCTTGACGATGTGCTGCGGCTCGTGGACGCGGCGCAGCAGGTCGTCCCAGGTGGTCCAGTCCACGTCGCGGAACGGCAGGTCCAGGCGGCGGACGACGTAGGCGTCCAGGCCCTCGCCGTGCAGCACCTTGGGGATGTCGTAGATCGACTTGGCGTCGATCGCGGCGACCACGGCCTCCTCGTCGACGTCGCACATCAGCGAGATCTTGCGCTTGATGGCCTGGGGGACCTCGCGGTCGGCGCGCAGCACGACGGCGTCGGGCTGGATGCCGATGTTGCGCAGCGCGGCGACGGAGTGCTGGGTCGGCTTGGTCTTCAGCTCGCCCGAGGGGCCGATGTAGGGGAGCAGGGAGACGTGCACGAAGAAGACGTTGTCCCGGCCGACCTCGTGGCGGACCTGGCGGACGGCCTCCAGGAACGGCAGCGACTCGATGTCGCCGACGGTGCCGCCGACCTCGGTGATCACCACGTCGACGTCCTCGGTCGCCATCCGGCGGATCCGGGACTTGATCTCGTTGGTGATGTGCGGGATGACCTGGACGGTGTCGCCCAGGTACTCGCCGCGGCGCTCCTTGGCGATGACGGTCGAGTACACCTGGCCGGTGGTGACGTTGGCCGAGCCGTGCAGGTTGGTGTCCAGGAACCGCTCGTAGTGACCGATGTCGAGGTCGGTCTCGGCGCCGTCGTCGGTGACGAAGACCTCACCGTGCTGGAACGGGTTCATGGTGCCCGGGTCCACGTTGAGGTACGGGTCGAGCTTCTGCATCGTGACGCGCAGGCCGCGGGCCTTGAGCAGGGCACCGAGGCTGGAGGCGGTGAGGCCCTTGCCGAGCGACGAGGCGACACCCCCGGTGACGAAGAGGTGCTTGGTCGTCACGGCGCGGCCGTTCGATGCCTTGCCGGAATGGGGCTGTGCCAAGAGGGGGCTCCCGTGGGTCGCGAGTCGAAGGTGACGTGGTGGGAGGCTCGCGGCTCGCCGTCCCGACGAGGGAGGCGGTGCGGGGGCACGGCGCCCGGAGGTCGTCGGTTCGGCCGGTCCGGGGCGTTTGATCCCACCGGTCCACGGGATACCAGGGTAACAGTGACCCGGCCCGAACGCGTTCCGGGCCGCCCCCGTGCGGCGGCGGGCGCCCGGTTTCCCGGTCCGGATCCGCCGGGGCGCTCCCGGGGCGTACGCCGGGCGCGCCACCGGCGCACCACCCGGCGCAGACGCCACACGCGTCGCACCACCGGCCCGAGCGGGCCACTCCCGATGGCCCGGATCGGCTCGGGCGGGCCATCGCCGGATCCCCACTTCGTGCCATCCGGAGCTGATCCTTCCGAGCCATCCTGGCGGCCTCCCCCGCGATGCGCGGTATTTCCGCCGAAATGCGGCGCCACACCGCGCTGCGCCCGCGTGCTTCGCCCCTTTCGTCCGTCGTAAGCTGCTCGGACGCATCGCCGACAACATGAGCCGCGGAGGGCGTGGGAGGGTCAGGAACCTCTCGGTCCCCGATGCGCGACCGGACCTCCCCGTTATTTCCCGCTCTCCCCACCCACCCAGAGGCTCGATCGAGCCCTCGCGGACACTCCAGCAAGGCCCGCCACCACCCGACGGAGGGCCGGACGTCCCGGGGTGGCACCGGTCCCGCCGTACCCGCAGGCTCCCCCTCGGATCGCCGATGCGTCGTGACCACATTGCGAACTGGAGATCACGTGGCCGGCCGTATCGAGGACTACGCACTCATCGGGGACATGCAGACCGCCGCCCTCGTCAGCAGGGACGGAGCGGTGGACTGGCTCTGCCTGCCCCGATTCGACTCGCCGGCGGTCTTCGCCGGACTGCTCGGCACCGACGAACACGGCTTCTGGCGAATCGGCCCCGCCGAGGCGGTGGCCACCGAACTGCCCTCCCCCGCCACCGAACCGGTCCCCGCCGACCCGACCACCGACGACCCCGCCACCGGACGGGCCGGCCTCACCGACACCGGCGACCTGCGGATCCCGCCGACCGCCGCCGCCCCCGCCCTGCCGGCCGACCGCCGCCGCTACCGGGGCGACTCGCTGATCCTGGAGCAGGAGTGGGACACCCAGGGCGGCACTGTCCGGGTGATCGACTTCATGCCGCCCCGCCCGCTCGCCGGCAAGGACGCCGTCCCGCAGGTGATCCGGATCGTCGAGGGCGTGGCCGGCACCGTCCGGATGCGCTCCGCACTGCGGATGCGGTTCAGCTACGGCCGGGTCGTGCCCTGGGTGCACCGGGTCGAGCAGCCCGACGGCGGCCACCGCACCGCCGCCGTGGCCGGCCCCGACTCGGTCTGGCTGGACGGCCAGGCCGACACCTACGGCCGCAACCTCACCACCTACGCCGACTTCACCGTCTCGGCCGGCGAGCGGATCGCCTTCGCGCTCACCTGGCAGGCCTCCCACCTGGAGCCGCCCAAGGCCCCGGACGCCGAGGAAGTGCTCGACGCCACCGCCGACTTCTGGCACGAGTGGGTCGGCCAGTGCACCTACCAGGGCCCCTACCGGGAAGCCGTGGTCCGCTCCCTGATCACCCTCAAGGGCCTCACCTACGCCCCCACCGGCGGCATCGTCGCCGCCCCGACCACCTCCCTCCCGGAGGACATCGGCGGCGAGCGCAACTGGGACTACCGCTACACCTGGCTGCGCGACGCCGCGATCACCCTCTCCTCGCTGCTGCGCACCGGCTACCGCGAGGAGGCCCGGGCCTGGCGCGAGTGGCTGCTGCGCGCGGTGGCCGGCGACCCGGAGAACCTGCAGATCATGTACGGCATCGCCGGCGAGCGCGAGCTCACCGAGTCCTCGCTGGACTGGCTGCCCGGCTACGAGGGCTCCCAGCCGGTGCGGATCGGCAACGGCGCGGCCGGCCAGCTCCAGCTGGACGTCTACGGCGAGGTCGTCGAGGCGCTGCACCTGGCCCACATGACCGGCCTGGTCCGCAACGACCACGCCCACCACCTCCAGCTGCGGCTCATCGAGTACCTGGAGGAGCACTGGCAGGAGCCGGACGAGGGCATCTGGGAGGTGCGCGGCCCGCGCCGGCACTTCGTGCACTCCAAGGTGATGGCCTGGGTGGCCGTCGACCGCACCATCAAGCTGCTGGAGCAGACCCCCGAGGACGCCCCGGACGGCGGCCACCTGGAGCGCTGGCGCGACCTGCGCGAGACCATCCACCGGGACGTCTGCGACAAGGGCTACGACCCGGAGCGCAACACCTTCACCCAGTACTACGGTGGCAAGGAGCTGGACGCCTCGCTGCTGCTGATCCCCCAGGTCGGCTTCCTGCCGCCGGACGACAAGCGCGTGATCGGCACCATCGAGGCGATCCAGCGCGAGCTGTCCACCGAGGACGGCTTCGTGATGCGCTACCCGACCCACGACGAGACCGGGAACAACGTCGACGGCCTCTCCGGCCACGAGGGGGCCTTCCTGGCCTGCTCGTTCTGGCTCGCCGACGATCTCGCGATGATCGGCCGGGTGCAGGAGGCCCGCGAGCTGTTCGACCGGCTGCTGGCGCTGCGCAACGACCTCGGGCTGCTCGCCGAGGAGTGGGACCCGCGGCTCAAGCGGCAGGTCGGCAACTTCCCGCAGGCGTTCAGCCACGTGCCGCTGATCGACACCGCGCTGCGGCTGACCGCCTGCGGCGGCGCCTACCTCTCCGCCCAGCCGGACGGCTCGGCCTCCGACCGGGCCGGCGAGCAGGCCACCGTCTGACCGGTGGCGGACGGCGCCAGGACGACAGAAGGGCGAGGGCCCGCACCGGTCGGTGCGGGCCCTCGCCCTCGTACGCCCTCCCGGCGGACCCTGATCAGCTCACGCACGGGCCCGTGGCGTGACGGGTCAGTTCCAGACCTTGCCCAGGAAGCAGCCGCCGGGCCTACCGGTTGCGCTGCACCAGTTCGTCGTAGGTGCTGAGCACCTGGGCGACGGTGGCGGCCTCGTCCGGCCAGGTCTGCGCCTGCTGCCGGCCGGCCGCCACCAGGCGCTCGCGGCGCGCCGGGTCGGCCAGCAGCTCGCGCACCGCCCGGCCGAGCGCGGCCGGGTCCCCGGACGGGACCAGCACGGCGGCGTCACCGACCAGTTCGGGGATGCCGCCGACGGCCGTGGCGACCACCGGCACGCCCGCCCGCATCGCCTCCTGGACCACCAGTGAACGGGCCTCCCAGCGGCTGGAGACCACTAGCACGTCGGCGGCGGCCAGCAGGTCGGGCACGTCGGTGCGGTAGCCGAGCAGCCGCACCGGCAGCTTCTCGGCGGCCACCCGCTCACGCAGCCCGGCGGCCTCCGGGCCGTCGCCGGCGACCACCAGCAGCGGCTGCGGGGACAGCGTGGACAGCTCCCGGGTCGCGTCCAGCAGCACCCCGAACGCCTTCTGCGGGACGAGCCGGCCGGCCGCCAGGACCACCGGGCGGTCCGGCCCCGCGCCGAGCAGCGCGGCCCGGGCCCGGCCCCGCTCCAGCCGGCCCTCGGGCATCGGCGGGGCGGCGACCGGGCCGAGCCGGGCGTCCGTGGCGCCGAGCTCGCGCGCCCGGGCCACCAGGTCCGAGGAGGCACCGAGCACGAGGTCGGCGGCGCGTGCCACCCGGCGCTCCATCAGCCGCTGGAGCCGGCGCTCCATGCCGGTGGCGAGCAGCGCGTGGTGCGCGGTGACCACCAGCGGCGTCTCCGGGCGAAGGCCCGGGAAGCGGCCGGCGGTGCGCAGCGCGAGGTCGGACAGCAGCGCGGCGCGCAGGCCGTGGGCGTGCACCACGTCGGCGCCGGTGAAGGCGCGGCGCAGTTCGCCGATGGCGGTGGCGTCGCTGCGGGCGCCCGCGGTCGGGGTGATGTCGACGAGGTGGAACCGGGCGCCGGTGCGGGAGAAGCCGAACAGCGCGTCCGCGTCGGCGGGAGCGCAGACCGTGACGGTCACTCCGTGCGCGACCAGGCCCTGTGCCAGCGAGCGCACATGCGCACCGATGCCGCCGGTGCTGGCGGCCAGGACGAGCACCACGTGCAGCTGCCCCGGTTCGGGGGTGGCCGCGGCGGCCCGGGCGGCGGAATGGTCCACGTCGTCTCGCATCCGATTCGATCAGCTACGCGCGCCCCGGACGGGGGTTTCCCGCCGGCGGCGCTCGGGACAGGTAGGCCAGTGTCCAGCGGCCACCATGCCAGGTCGGCGGCCCTCTTGGACAGTCGGCGCCCCCGGTGGGGCGCGTCGTGGCCGGTCCGCGAGGGCCGCCCGCGCGGACCGGCTCCGGGCTAGCGCCGGCGGGGGGCGCGGGCCGCGGCGAGCAGTTCCTCGGCGTGCGCCCGGCCGAGCTCGGAGTCCTCCAGACCGGCCAGCATCCGGGAGAGCTCGCGCACCCGCTCCTCGTCGTTCAGCACCTTGACACCACTGCGGGTCACGGTGCCGTCGTTGGTCTTCTCGACCACCAGGTGGCGGTCGGCGAAGGCCGCCACCTGCGGCAGGTGGGTGACCACGACGACCTGGGCGCTCTCGGCCAGCTTGGCGAGCCGGCGGCCGATCTCGACCGCGGCCTTGCCGCCGACGCCCGCGTCCACCTCGTCGAACAGGTAGGTGGGGACGGGGTCCGCGCCGGCGAAGACCACCTCGACGGCGAGCATCACCCGGGACAGCTCGCCGCCCGAGGCGCCCTTGGCGATCGGCCGGGGCTGGGCTCCCGGGTGCGGGGCCAGCAGCACCTCGACCTCGTCCACGCCGTGCGGGCCGTAGGCGACGGTGCGGCCCTCGATCTCGATCCCGGACAGGTCGTCGACCTGGCTGATCGCGAAGGTGACCCGGGCGTGCGGCATGGCCAGCTCGGCGAGCTCCGCGGAGACGGCCTGCGCGAAGCGTCCGGCGGCGCCCTGCCGGGCCGCCGACACCTCGGCCGCGAGATCGGCCAACTCTGCGCGCAGCAGGGTCTCCTGGGCGCCGAGCTCGTCGATCCGGTCGTCGTCCCCGTCCAGCTCGGCGAGCCGCGCGGCGCCGCTCTCGGCCCAGGCGATCACCTCGGCGAGGGTGTTCTCCGGGCCGCCGTACTTGCGCAGCAGCTGGGCCAGGACGGCCCGGCGGTCCTCGACGGCGGCCAGGCGCACCGGGTCGGCGTCCAGGTCGTCGGCGTAGCCGGCCAGGTCGCCGGCGACGTCGGCGAGCAGGTAGCCCACCTCGTTCAGCCGCTCGGCGAGGGCGGCGAGCCGCTCGTCGTGGTGGCGGACGGCGTCCAGGGCGCGGCGGGCCTGGCCGAGCAGGGTGCCCGCGTCCAGCGCCTCCGGGTCGGCCGGGTCGCCGGCCAGCGCGGCGTGCGCCAGGGTGGCGGCGGAGGAGAGCGCGTCGGCGTGGCCGAGCCGTTCGGCCTCGGCGGACAGCTCCTCGTCCTCGCCGGCCACCGGCTCGGCGGCGGCGACCTCGTCGAGGCCGAAGCGCAGCAGGTCAGCCTCCTGGGCGCGCTCCCGGGCCCGGGTGGTCAGCTCCTCCAGGGTGGCGGAGACCTCGCGCAGCCGCCGGTAGACCTCGCGGTAGCGGGCCAGCGGCTCGGCGACGGACTCGCCCGCGTACCGGTCCAGGGCGCCGCGCTGGCGGGCCGGGCGCAGCAGCCGCTGCTGGTCGGTCTGGCCGTGCACGGCGATGAGGTCCTCACCGAGTTCGGCGAGCAGGCCGACCGGAACGGACCGGCCGCCGACGTGGGCGCGCGAGCGCCCTTCGGCGGAGACGGTCCGGCTGATCAGCAGCGCGCCGTCGTCCAGTTCCGCGCCGGCCTCCACGGCCCGGACGGCCACCGGCGAGCCGGCGGGCAGTTCGAGGCGGCCCTCGACGACCGCGCGGGCGCTGCCGTTGCGCACCAGGCCCGGGTCGGCGCGCCCGCCGAGCAGCAGGCCGAGGCTGGTCACCACCATGGTCTTGCCGGCGCCGGTCTCGCCGGTCACGGCGGTGAAGCCGGGGGCCAGCTCGACGACCGCGTCGTCGATGACCCCAAGATCCCGTATCCGCATCTCGTCCAACACGGAGACGACCTTACGAGGTTCCGCCCCCGCCGCGCGACGAGCGACAACGGCGCGCGGCAACTCCGTGCCGCGAAGTTCATCCGTTCCGGGAGTCCGCGGCCGTGGTTTCCCGGCCCGCGACGGGGGCTGCGACTGGGCCCGCGGCGGGGACCGTGCACCAGGGCAGGAAGAACTGCGCGAGCGGGCCGATGGCCAGCGCGTAGGCGACGGTGCCCACCCCGACCGTGCCGCCGAGCAGGACGCCCGCGGCCAGCACGGTCAGCTCGATGCCGGTGCGGATCAGCCGCAGCGAGCGGCCGGTGCGCCGGTGCAGGCCGGTCATCAGGCCGTCGCGCGGTCCCGGGCCGAGCCGGGCGCCGATGTAGAGGCCGGTGGCCAGGCCGTTGAGCACGATCGCGCCGACCATCAGGGCGATCCGCGCCGGCAGCGCCCCGGGGGCCTCGACGACGCGCACGGTGGCGTCCATCGCGGCGCCGATCACCAGCACGTTGGCGACCGTGCCGAGGCCCGGCCGCTGGCGCAGCGGTATCCACAGCAGCAGTACCAGTGCGCCGCAGATGGTCACCCAGGCGCCCACCGAGAGCCCGACGGTGCCCTGCAGTCCCTGGTGGAAGACGTCCCAGGGGTCCAGGCCGAGCCCGGAGCGGAGCATCAGGCCCATGCTGGCGCCGTAGAGGGCGAGGCCGACGAACAGCTGTGGCACCCGGCGGCCCAGCGCGTGGGTGTCGCCCAGCACGCGGACGGCGAGACCCGGCCGCCGGGGAGCGGCGGTGGACGGGGAGGAGGTCGGGGACGGGCGGGTGCTCGCGGGGGTGGCCATGGAATCTCCGGCGGGTGGTGCTGCACCACCGCGACACACGGCCCCGATGGTGGCGGACTCGATGGCCGCCCTGCCATGATGGCCAGGCCAATACGGCCCACGACAGGGCCAATCCCCAGCAAGTGGACTGATGAGCCTTGGCCGACTGGCAGACCACCGTGACGTCCCCGGCGCTGGCCCGGCTGCTCGCCACCGCGCGGCTGCCCGAACCGCCCGGTGCCTCCCGCCGCCCCGCCTACCGCACGCTGGCCGCCCAGGTCCGGCTGCTGGTCTCCGAGGGCCGGCTGCCGGTCGGTGCCCGGCTGCCCGCCGAACGCGAACTGGCCCTCGCCCTGCGGCTCAGCCGCACCACCGTGGCCACCGCGTACGAGGCCCTGCGCGCGGACGGGTACCTGCGCAGCCGGCGCGGCTCCGGCAGCTGGACCGCGCTGCCCGAGGGCTCGGCCCCGCCCAGCGACGCCCTGCACCCGGTGCCGCCGGACGAGCAGGGCCGCATCCTGGACCTCGGCGTCGCCGCGCTGCCCGCGCCGCAGCCCTTCCTGTCCACCGCCGCCGCCCGCGCCGTCGAGCAACTGCCCGCGTACGCCGCCGGGCACGGCCACTACCCCACCGGCGTCCCGGTGCTGCGCGAGGCGGTGGCCCGCCGCTTCACCGAGCGCGGACTGCCGACCACCCCCGACCAGATCCTGATCACCATCGGCGCGATGGGCGCCCTGCACCTGGTGCGCCAGGTCCTGCTCGGCCGCGGCGACCGGGTCGCCGTCGAGGCGCCCAGCTACGCGCACACCCTGCAGGCCCTGCGGCTCGCCGAGGCCCGGCTGGTCCCCGTCCCGCTCACCCGCGGCTTCCACTGGGACCTCGCCGAGTGGCGGCGGGTGCTGAGCGGGGCCGCGCCGAAGGCCGCCTATGTGATCCCCGACTTCCACAATCCGACCGGCGCGCTGATCGACGAGGAGCAGCGGCGCGAGCTGCTCGCCGCCGCCCGCTCCGCCGGCACCGTCGTCCTGGCCGACGAGACCACCGCCGAGCTCGGCTGGGGCCTGCCCGAGGGCGTCACCCCGCCCCGCCCCACGGCCGCCCTGGACCGCGCCGCCCAGGTGGTCACGGTCGGCTCGGCCGGCAAGCTGCTCTGGGGCGGCCTGCGGATCGGCTGGGTGCGCGCCGCGCCGGCCCTGGTCCGCCGGCTGGCCACCGCCCGGGTCTACAGCGACGTCGGCGCGCCCGTGCTGGACCAGCTGATCGCCGCCGAGCTGCTGACCACGCACCTCCCGGCGGTCCGCGCCCACCAGCTGACCCGGCTGCGGGACACCGCCGAGGCGCTGGACACCGCCCTGCGGGAACGGCTGCCGCACTGGCGGTTCACCGTGCCGCCGGGCGGGCTGTCGCTCTGGGTCGGCACCGGCGGGGTGTCCGGGGCGGCCCTGGCCCGGGCCGGCGAACGCACCGGGGTCCGGATCGCCGCCGGGAACCGGTTCGGCTCCGACGGCGCGTTCGAGCACCACATCCGGATCCCGTTCACGGTGGCCGCCCCGGCCGTGCCGGACGCCGTCCGCCGGCTGGCCGAGGTCGCCGCCCGGGCCGAGCAGGAGGGCCGCTGGCAGGGCGCCGACGACACCCAGCCCCTGGCGGTCTGACGGGTCCGGCGGACGTCGGGCTGCCGGACCCGTCAGGCTGTCGGACCGGGTCGGTCAGTGGCTGTCCGTGCGGCCGCGCCACCCGGTCACCGGGAGCGCGAACTTCGCCACCAGCCGGTCGGTGAACGGCGCCCGGTGCAGCCGGGCCAGCCGCACCGGCGTCTGTCCCCGGCGCACCTCCACCCGTGCCCCGGCGGGCAGTTCCACCGAACGCCGGCCGTCGCACCAGAGCACCCCGTGCGGGGTCTTCGGCTGCACCTCCACCGCCAGCACCGAGTCCGGCGAGGTCACCAGCGGCCGGGCGAACAGCGCGTGCGCGCTGATCGGCACCATCAGCAGCGCCTCCACCTCCGGCCAGACCACCGGCCCGCCGCCGGAGAACGCGTACGCGGTCGACCCGGTCGGCGTCGCGCACACCACCCCGTCGCAGCCGAAGTTGGAGACCGGACGGCCGTCCACCTCGGTCACCACCTCCAGCATCCGCTCCCGGGAAGCCTTCTCTATCGAGGCCTCGTTGAGCGCCCAGTCGTGGTGCACCACGTCGCCGTTGGTGCGGACGATCACATCGAGGGTCATCCGCTCCTCGACCTCGTAGTCGGCGTCGACCACCCGCTCGACCACCACCGCCAGGTCGTCCCGCTCGGCCTCGGCCAGGAACCCGACCCGGCCCAGGTTGATGCCGAGCATCGGCAGGCCGTGCTCACGCGCCAGCTCGGCCCCGCGCAGCAGCGTCCCGTCCCCGCCCGCGACCAGGATCAGCTCACAGCCGTCCGCCGCCCCCGGCCCCCCGGCAACCGTCTCCACCCCGTCCGGCAGGTCCAGGTCGACCGCCTCGGCGGCCAGCAGTCTGATCCGGATCCCCGCCTTGAGCAGACCGTGCACCAGTCCTTCGACGCTGCGCAGGGCCGCCTCACGGCCCGTGTGAGCGATCAGGAAGACCGTACGTTCATCACTCATGCCCGCTGCCCTCTCCCTACGCCGTCCGGGTCCCCGTCGGCCCGGTACGGCCGCGCCACCCAGCATGACGGACCGGACGTCCGCAGAGCACCCTATCGGGGGCCTTCGGCAACAGCCCGGTCCACATCCGCCAGGTCCAGCGGCGGCGCGTCCCGGCGCATCCACAGGAAGTACTCGACATTTCCGGACGGCCCGGGCAGGGGGCTCGCGGTGACCGCCCGCACGCCCAGTCCGAGCTCCCACGCCTGCCCCGCCACCTGGCGCACCATCTCGGCACGCAGCTGAGGGCTGCGCACCACCCCGCCGCTGCCCAGCCGCTCCTTGCCGATCTCGAACTGCGGCTTGACCATCAGCACCAGATCGGCGTCCTCGGCGGCGCAGCCGGCCAGCGCGGGCAGCACCAGGCCCAGCGAGATGAACGACAGGTCGCCGACCACCAGGTCGACCGGGGTGCCGCCGATCATGTCCAGGGTCAGCTCGCGGACGTTGGTGCGGTCCATCACGGTGACCCGCTCGTCGCTCTGCAGCGACCAGGCCAGCTGCCCGTAGCCGACGTCCACCGCCAGCACGTGCGCGGCCCCGGAGCGCAGCAGCACATCGGTGAACCCGCCGGTGGACGCGCCCGCGTCCAGCGCCCGGCGGCCCTCGACGACCAGGCCCTGCGGGACGAACGCCGCGAACGCCCCGGCGAGCTTGTGGCCGCCGCGCGAGACGTAGTCGGGGTCGTTCTCGTCCTTGGCCACCACGACCGCCGCCGAGGTCTCCACCTGAGTGGCCGGCTTGGTCGCGGTGGTCCCGCCGACGGTCACCCGGCCGGCCGCGATCAGCTCGGAGGCGTGCTCCCGCGACCGGGCCAGCTTGCGGCGGACCAGTTCCGCGTCGAGTCGGCGTCGTGCCACTGCCACTGGTGTTTCAGCTCCTACGGATGGTTGCGCTTCGCCCGGTCAGTCCCGGTCGAGGGCGGCCAGCGTGTCGGCCAGCCGCTGATGGACATCTTCGTACACGGCGACGTGCGCGTCGGTGGGCACCTCGTCCAGCGCCTCCAGCCGGGCCAGGCCGGCGTCCACCTCGGGGTGGCCGGTCGGGCTCAGGTCGACGCCCAGCGGCAGGGGCTCGCCGGTGCCGGGAACGGGCAGGGGGACGGGGTCCGGGGCGGGGTCCCGGACGGGCCCGGACGGGTTCTCGGGATCAGGCATCGGGCTTCTTCGTGGTGGTCCGGCGGACGGTGGTCTTCCTGGTCGCGGTCCGCTTGGCGGGCGGCTGGTCCTGACCGGCGGCCTCGGCGGTCTTCTTCGCGGCGGTGGTCCGCTTGGCGGTCGCGGTCTTCTTGACGGCCGTCTTCTTCACGGCCGCCTTCTTCGCGGGCTTCGCGGGCTGCTCCTGCGCGGCCGTCCGCTTCGCGGCGGTCGGCTTCTTGGCCGTGGCCTTCTTCGTGGGAGCCGGAGCCGGGACCGGGGCTTCCGGGGCCGCGGGCACCACCGGGGCAGCCGGAGCCGCGCCCCTCCCGGCCGGCGGCACCGGCGGGTCGACCTCCACCGGCTCGTCCACCGCTATCCGCTCCGCCTCCGCCGAGCCCGCCGTCTCCCGCTCCCAGCCGTCCTCGAACAGCCCGCCGGCCCGGGGCGCGGGCGCGGCCGGCGCGGCCCCGTCCCGGCCCGCCGCGTCGTCCTCCTCGACCTCGCGCAGCTTGTTCTCCAGGTAGGCCAGCACCACGCCCACCTTGGTCACCTGGTCGCCGACCCGCTCGAAGGCCTTCTCGACCTCACCGCGCGCCACCCCCACCGCGAGGTCCACCCCGGCCCGCCCGGCGGTCACCGCCTCCTCGGCCAGCGTCTGGAGCGACCGCGCCGACGGCGGGAACTGCCCGCCCAGCCGGCGCTCCACCTCGGCGACGTCGATCCCGCCCTTCTCCAGCAGACCGGCCGCCGTCCCGACGACCCGCTTGCCGACCTCCTCCACCAGCACGGCCGCGGCCGCCACCGCTCCTCGCACCGTCCTCGGCAGCATCCGGGTGCCTCCCATTCGCCTGCGCACATCGTTCCGTCACCTCGACGCCCGGACGGATCCGGGCATCCCACCGACGACGCTACCGCCAAACACGTCCTGCGGTACCGTGGCCCGGCAGTCACGGCCGCCGGGCCCGGCCGTCCGGCCGGAACGCCGCGGCCCGTCGAAGGAGGGGATCCACCGCCATGGCCGACGCCGAGGAGTGCCGCGAGGCGCTGGAGCAGCTCAGCCGCAACCTCGCCAAGGCCACCGGTGACGTCCGCAAGGCCGCCGAGCTGGACCGCTCGCTCAGCTGCCGGATCACCGACCTCGACCTCACCTTCACCGGGCGGCTGCGCGAGGGCAGCATCCAGGACCTCGAGGAGGCCCCCGGCAGCCCCGCCGGGAAGGCCGACATCCGGCTCACCATGAGCAGCGACGACCTGCTCGCCCTGGTCGGCGGCCGGCTCAACTTCGCGTCCGCCTGGGCGACCGGACGGGTCAGGCTGGAGGCCGGCTTCCGCGACCTGCTGCGGCTGCGCACCCTGCTCTGACCCGACCGGTCCCCGGTTCTCCCGGGTTCTCCCGGGTTCTCCCGGGTTCTAGAACCCCAGCTCGGCCAGCGCCTTCCGGCCGTCCACCGGCTCGCCGTTCGCGTCCAGCGCCGTCCACGCCGCCGCGCACAGCGCCCGCAGCCCGTCCCAGCGGTCCGCCCCGACACCCTCCAGCCGCAGCACGCCGTCCTGCGCCGCCGCGACGAACCCGCCGCAGGCGAACCCGCCGTCCGGCCGCGCCGTGACCGGCGCGTGCCCGGTCAGCAACCCCCGCAGGTCCTCCGCCAGATAGGTCGGCCGGTGCTCGGCCGGGGCCGCCAGCAGCTGCGCCGCCGTCGTCACCCCGGTGAAGACCAGCAGGCTGTCCACCCCGCCGTTGAACGCGCCCTCGATGTCGGTGTCCAGTCGGTCGCCGACCACCAGCGGCCGCTTCGCGCCCGTCCGCAGCACCGTCTCCCGGTGCATCGGCGGCAGCGGCTTGCCCGCCACCTCCGGCTCCACCCCGGTCGCCGCCCGGACGGCCGCCACCAGCATCCCGTTGCCCGGCGCTATGCCGCGCGCGGTCGGCACCGTCACATCGGTGTTGGACGCCACCCACGGCAGCCCCGACTGCACCGCGTAGGAGGCCTCCGCCAGCTGCGCCCAGCCCACCGAGGCGTCGAAGCCCTGGACCACCGCCAGCGGCTCCTCGGCCAGCGTCCGGACGGTGACCAGGCCGCGCTCGGCCAGCGCCTCCTCCAGCCCCAGACCGCCCACCATCAGCACCTTCGCCCCAGCCGGCAGCTTCTCGGCGAGCACCCGGGCCGCCGCCTGCGCGGAGTTGATCACATCCGCCGCCTCGGCCGGCACGCCCAGCTCGGTCAGGTGCGCGGCCACCACCCGGGGCGGGCGGGAGGCGTTGTTGGTCACGTACGCCAGCCGCATCCCGGCCGCGCGGGCCGCCGCCAGCGAGTCCACGGCGTGGTCGATGGCGTTCGGTCCGGCGTACACCACGCCGTCGAGGTCCAGCAGCGCCGTGTCGTACGCCTCGGTCAGCGGCAGCTCGCTGCCGCCCGGGGCGGTCCGTCGCACGGTGGTGGCCGTCTCGGTCATGCCTGCTCTACCTCACTCATCGCGTCAGTCCTGCTCGTCGGTGCTGTCGGCGCCGCCGGTCCCGCCGGTGCCGTCCGGGCTCAGCCGTCCTGCCGGTCCCGCTCACCCGTCGGCTCCGGGCCCGCCGTGGTTCCCGGCTCCGGCCCGGCAGCCGGGCCCAGCGGCGGCGGCCGCTCCCCGGCCGGCGGCTCCAGGTACCCCGGAGCCCCCGGCAACAGCGGGCCGAACGCCCCGGCCCGGGCCGCCAGCGTCGCCCGGGTCTGCCGCAGCGCGGCCCGGTAGTGGTCGGTCTCCGGCCGCATCGCCACGGCCAGCGCCAGGTGCTCGGCGGAGGTCTCGAAGTCACCCAGCCGGGCCGCCGCCACACCCCACCCGAACTGAGCGTAGTCGTCCGACGGATCCGCCAGGGCCACCGCCCGGAAGTTCTCCAGCGCCGCCGCGTACGAGCCCGCGTCGAACTGCGCCCGGGCGAGCGCCTCCCGGATGCTGCGCGAGGCCGGCTCCTCCGCCGCCGCCCGGGCCAGC
This sequence comes from Kitasatospora sp. NPDC058032, assembly GCF_042885845.1. NCBI lineage: Bacteria > Bacillati > Actinomycetota > Actinomycetes > Kitasatosporales > Streptomycetaceae > Kitasatospora > Kitasatospora sp. NPDC058032. The sequence continues at coordinate 71,936 of NZ_JBHVRK010000031.1, forward strand.
AGCTGCTCGGCCGCCGCCGGGTTGCCCTGGGCGAGTAGCTTCACGCCCCGGCGGAACCACTCGTAGACGTCGCCCACCGGCTCCCCGGACCGCCGCTGCTCCGGCACGCCGCCGTCCTCACCGGCAGCCCCGCCGACGGCCCCACCAGCGCCGCCACCGGCACCGTCGTCCACCCGCTCGTCGCGCTCGTCCACGCGCCACCTCGCCCTCGGTCACGACACCCGCCCACCGGACCGGCCCGGGTGTTCCGATCTCTGAACAACGCGTACCCGATTACGATGCCCAGAATGAGCACACCCAGTGCAGAAAGCGGAGTGGAGTCTCCGCACGGCGGCCCCGGCGATCCCGGGCGCGTCGCCACCGCAGGTCTGTCCCTGTCCCCCTTCCGCGGCCTGCGCTACGTCCCCGACCGGGTCGGTGCCCTGGCCGCCGTCACCTCACCGCCCTACGACGTCGTCGACCCCGGCCGCAGGCTCGACCTGGAGACCGCCGACCCGCACAACGTCGTCCGGCTGATCCTGCCGCGCCCCGAACCCGAGGACACCGGCGACCGCCCCGACCGCGACACCCGCTACCGGCACGCCGCCCGGCTGCTGCACGAGTGGCAGCGCGAGGGCGTCCTGGCCGCCGACCCGGTGCCGGCCCTCTACGTCTACGAGCAGCGCGTGCCCGCCGCCGGCGACACCCCCGAGCTGCTGCAGCGCGGACTCATCGGCGCCCTGGCGGTCAGCGGCAGCGAGGCCGGCGTCGTCCTCCCCCACGAGGACGTGATGCCCCGGCCGGTCGCCGACCGGGTCGGCCTGATGCGCACCACCCGGGCCAACCTCGAACCACTGCTGCTCACCTACCGCGGCGGCGGCGGGGCGTCCGACGTCGTCGAACGCGCCGTACGCGACGAACCGCTGCTCACCACGACCACCTCCGACGGCACCCACCACCGGCTGTGGGCGGTCACCGACCACGCCGAGATCGCCGAGGTCGGCAGCGACCTGGCCACCTGCCGGGCGCTGATCGCCGACGGCCACCACCGCTGGGAGATGTACCTGCGGCTCCAGCGCGAGCACCGGCACCTGCCGCGCAGTCCCTGGGACCGCGGCCTGGTGCTGCTGGTCGACACCGCCCGCTACCCGCTGCGGGTGCGGGCCATCCACCGGGTGCTGTACCGGCTGCCGGTCGCCGAGGCCCTGCAGCGGCTCGGCGACCAGTGGCGGGTCAAGGAGGTCCCCGGCCCGCTGGAGACCGCGCTGCAGGCCCTCGCCGAGCAGAAGCGGCACGGCGGCAGCGGCTTCCTGCTGACCGGCGGGGACGGCGTCTACCGGCTCGTCGGCGACCCCGACGAGACCCTGCTCGACGCCACCGTGCCGCACGACAAGCCCGAGGAGTGGCGCCACCTGGACGCCACCGTGCTGCACGCCACCCTGCTCGACCACACCTGGCGGATCCCCGACGGCCCCGAGGACATCGGCTACCTGCACACCGCGGACGCCGCCGAACGCGAGGCCGCCCGCACCGGCGGGACGGCCGTCCTGCTGCACCCGGTGCGGGAGAGCGTGGTGCGCCGGCTCGCCGAACAGGGCGTCACCATGCCGCGCAAGTCCACCTCCTTCGGGCCGAAGCCGGCCACCGGACTGGTGCTGCGCAACCTCGAACTCGGCTGACGCACCGCCCGACCGGTGCCGCCACGGACCGGCCGGAACGCAGTGAGGCCCTGCCGCACTCCGGGATCTCCCGGGGCGCGGCAGGGCCTCACTCGTGCTCAGGTCCGGCGCTTACTTGCCGGACTCACCGGCCTCGTCGGCCTTGTCCGCCTGCTCGGCCTCGGTGGCCCGCTCGGGGACCACGCCGTCGAAGTCCTCGTCGATCTCGAGGTCGTCCTCGTCGTAGTACTCCTCGACGTCCTCGTCGTCCTCGAAGATGACCTGCTCGTCCGAGGCCTCGCTGCCCTTGCGCTTGGCCGGCTCGGCGGCCTGCTCGGCCTCCTCCTCGGCGAACTCCGGGTCGAGGGCGTCCACGAACTCCACACCGTCGATCTCGGCGAGACGCTCGGCGGCGTTGGTGGTGCCGTCGGTGTCCGCCTCCACGGCCTTGGCGAACCAGTCGCGGGCCTCCTCGCCGCGGCCGGCCGCGATCAGCGCCTCGGCGTAGGCGTAACGCAGCCGCGCGGTCCACGGGTGCACGGCGGGCGAGGCCAGCTCGGGGCTCTGCAGGGTCACGACGGCGGCGTCGAACTGCTCCATGTCGCTGCGCGCACCGGCCGCGACCAGGCGCATCTCGACCTGGCCGGCCTTGTCCAGCTGCTTGACCTCGGGCTCGCCGGCCATCGCCAGCGCCCGCTCCGGGCGGCCCAGGCCGCGCTCGCAGTCGGCCATCACCGGCCACAGGTCCACCCGGCCGGTCATCCGGCGGGCGGCGCGGAACTCGGTCAGTGCCTCGGAGTAGCGCTGGGTCATGTACGAGGCGAAGCCGGCCGCCTCACGGACGGCGGCGACGCGGGAGGCGAGCCGCAGCGCGACGCGCGAGTACTGGTAGGCCTCCTCCGGCTCGCTGTCGAGCAGGCGGGCGACCATCACCAGGTTGCGGGCGACGTCGTCGGCGAGCGTCTTGGGCAGGCTCTTGAGCTCCTGGCGCACGTCCGCGTCGATCTCGAAACCGGTGACGTCCTCCGGGATCGGCAGGCGCTTGACCGGCTCGTAGTTGCCCCGGCGGTCGTCCTGGTCCCGGCCGCCGCGCTCGTCACGGCCACCGCGGTAGCCACCCCGGTCGTCACGCCCGCCGCGGTCGTCACGGCGGAAGCCGCCACGGTCCCCACCACGGTCGTCACGGCCACCACGGAAGCCACCGCGGTCGCCGCCGCGGTCACCCCGGTCGTCGCGACGGAACCCACCGCGGTCGCCGCCGCCCTGGTAACCACCCGGGCGGTCGTCACGGCGGAAACCGCCACGGTCGCCACCACGGTCGTCACGGTCACGGAACGGACGGTCCTCACGACGCGGACGGTCGTCACGGTCATCGCGACGGAACCCACCCGGACGGTCATCGCGACGGAAGCCGCCACCGGCCGGACGGTCATCCCGACGGAAACCGCCACGGTCGTCACGGCCACCACGGTCGAAGCCACCCGACGGGCGGTCGTCACGACGCGGACGGTCGTCACGGTCGTCCCGACGGAACCCACCCGGACGGTCATCGCGACGGAAGCCACCGCCGGCCGGACGGTCATCCCGACGGAAACCGCCACCGGCCGGGCGGTCGTCACGGCGGAAGCCACCGCCGGCCGGACGGTCGTCACGGCGGAAACCGCCACCGGAGGGGCGGTCGTCACGACGGAAGCCACCGCGGTCGCCGCCACGGTCGTCACGGCCACCACGGTCGAAGCCGCCCGAGGGGCGGTCGTCGCGACGGAACCCACCGCGGTCGCCGCCGCCCTGGTAACCACCCGGGCGGTCGTCACGGCGGAAACCACCGCGGTCGCCACCACGGTCGTCACGGTCGCGGAACGGGCGGTCGTCACGACGCGGACGGTCGTCACGGTCGTCCCGACGGAACCCACCCGGACGGTCATCGCGACGGAAACCGCCACCGGCCGGACGGTCGTCACGACGGAAACCGCCGCGGTCGTCACGGCCGCCGCGGTCGCCACCCGACGGGCGGTCGTCACGGCGGAAACCGCCACCGGAGGGGCGGTCGTCACGGCGGAAGCCACCGCGGTCGTCACGGCCACCACGGTCGAAGCCGCCCGAGGGGCGGTCGTCGCGACGGAAACCGCCACGGTCGCCGCCGCCCTGGTAACCACCCGGGCGGTCGTCACGGCGGAAACCGCCGCGGTCGCCACCACGGTCGTCACGGTCACGGCCGTAACCACCGGAGGGGCGGTCATCGCGGCGGAAACCACCGCGGTCGCCGCCACGGTCGTCACGGCGGTCGTCGCGGCGGTCGTCGCGGCGCGGACCGCGGTCGTTCGACCAGCCCCCGCGAGACCGGGGCTCGTACCCGCGGCCGTCGTCCGATCGACGCTCGGGACGGTCCTGAGGCTGGTTCGCCATCGTGGTAACTCCTTCTGCTGCTTCATCTCCGCCGCGGACCGGGCAACACCACTGCCCTCACGCGGTTCGGCGCCGGCCTTCTGGCCGTGCACCATCTCCATTGTCCGGCATCCGGAGACCCCCCGCGTCTGGGCGGAAGTCCCGTTCTACCGGTCGTGCACACCTGCGCACATACGCAAAAAAGCCGCGGCCCCCAGCGAATCGCTGGGGGCCGCGGCTTTGAATAATTGTTCGGCGGCGTCCTACTCTCCCACAGGGTCCCCCCTGCAGTACCATCGGCGCTGTGAGGCTTAGCTTCCGGGTTCGGAATGTAACCGGGC
>NZ_JBHVRK010000032.1:0-73684 GCF_042885845.1 Kitasatospora sp. NPDC058032
TGGCGAGGGTGGTGTCGCCGAGGTGGACGGTGGTGCCGTCGACGGTGGCGGAGCCCCACCGGATGCCGAAGGGCTCGCCGCGCTCGTGGAGTTCGTGGAGGAGGGAGGTGATCTCGGGTTCGGTGTAGGTGCGGAGGTAGGGGTCGTGCGGGGGGATGGGGAGGTTCACGCGGCGGCGTCCAGCTCGAACCAGGTGACCTTGCCGGTCTTGGTGGGGGTGGTGCCGAAGCGGTGGGTGAGGGCGCGGATGAGGTGGAGGCCGCGTCCGGAGGTCGCGTAGGGGTCGGTGGGCGTGCGGGGTTCGGGCGGCAGGTCGGGGCAGTCGTCGCAGACGGCGACGCGCAGGGTGGTGGGCCGGAGGAAGACGAGGACGGACGGTGCCGGAGAGCCGGCGTGCTGCCAGGCGTTGATGTACAGCTCGTGGAAGGCGAGTTCGGCGTCGGCGATGGTGTCCGGCGGCCAGCCGGCGGAGCGGAGGTTGGCGCGGAGTTCGGCGCGGAAGGTGGAGCAGTCGGGCGGGTTGAGGGCACGCATGGGAGACCTCCATGGGGAGAGGCAGGGAGGGAGGGGAGGAGAGAAACGTCGACGGATGCGTCGCCGTGAACGAGGCCAGCCCGGACCTGGCTGCTCTGCGGTGCGAAGTGGGCAGCATGCGCCTACTGCCCAGGGAACAAGCGTTACTGACGATCAGTCGGATCGTTGTGAGATAGACCGTAGCTCACGCAACCTCTATTTATAGGTTGCGGCGAGAAAGTTCTCCCTATCGTGTAGTCGGCTCCCAGATGGACCCGCTCGCTGCCCGCGCGGCAGACTGATCCAGCACCGGTAGAGAGGACGTCATGGCCCTTCGCTCCAACCCGACCCTCCGTCAGCGGCGCCTCGGAAGCGAGCTGAGACGGATGAGAGAGCAGGCCGGCCTCGGCAGTAGTGAGCTCGCCCGGAAGCTCGGCATCAGTCCCGCTCAGATGACGCAGATGGAGATGGCGAAGATCGGCGTCAGCCCCGAGCGACTGCGGACGGTTGCCTCAGCGTGCGGGTGTGCCAACGAGCCACTCATCGATGCCCTCGCACGCATGGCTTCGGAACGTGGCAAGGGCTGGTGGGAGGAGTACCGCGGTGTTCTGACCATCGACTTTCTTGAGGTCGCCGAGCTTGAGGCCCATGCTGAGCGACTGACCTTCTGCACCACCGCCTACATCCCCGGCCTGCTCCAGACCCGCGCCTACGCGTCGGCAGTGTTCGCCCGGTTGTTCCCGCCGCTGCCGCCGCAGGAGATCGAAGCAAGGACCGCCTTCAGGATCCGACGGCAGGAGATCGTGCGCTCTGGCACCGTGCCTTTGCGGACGTTCGTCCATGAGGCCGCACTTCGGATGCAGTTCGGAGGTCCTGCGGTGCTCGTTGACCAGCTCGGCGCCTTGATCGACGACTCCGAGCAGTCAGGAATCTCGGTGAGGGTGGTGCCGTTCGCGCTCGACACCTTCCCGGGGTCCGGCGAGAACCTGACCTTTGCCGAAGGCCCTGTCCCTGAGCTCGACACCATTGAGATGGACGTATCCCAAGGCGCGCTCTTCTTCGACTCGCAAGCTGACTTGGCCAAGCATCGAGTCATCTTCTCGCGTCTCGATTCCACTGCTCTCTCCGAAGAGGAATCGCGCGAGTTCATCCGATCCGTTATGAAGGAAGTGAAGGCTGCCGATGTCTAGCTCGGAGTGGCAGAAGTCCAGCTACAGCGCATCGAACAACGAGTGCGTCGAGGCGCGTGCAGGGGCTGGAGCGGTCGAACTGCGTGAATCCGATGACCCTGCCACGGTCCTGTGTGCGGGCCCGGCCGCTTTTGCGGGCCTTCTCGCCAGCATCAAGGCTGGTGAACTCGACGATCGTGTCTGACCCGGGTGGCCCTCGCTCGACCGGAGCGAGGGCCACCCAGCACAGTGGTTGGTGGGGTGGCGGGGTTCGAGCAGGTCTCGAAGCCCGTCACCGGCAACGGAGCGGGAAGTCGGTTGACCGGACTTCCCGCTCCGTTGCGTGTGGGTCAGTTGTGGGCGTGGAGGTCGGCGTTGAGGCCGCCCCAGGAGCCGGTGCGGGCGATGACCTCGACGGCGCCGGTCTGGGAGTTGCGGCGGAAGAGGAGGTTGTCCTGGCCGGACAGCTCGACGGCCTTGGCCACGGTGCCGTCCGGGGTGGTGACCCGGGTGCCGGCGGTGACGTAGAGGCCGGCCTCGACGACGCAGTCGTTGCCGAGGGAGATGCCGATGCCCGCGTTGGCGCCGAGCAGGCAGCGCTCGCCGACGGAGACGACCTGCTTGCCGCCGCCCGACAGGGTGCCCATGATCGAGGCGCCGCCGCCGATGTCGCTGTGGTCGCCGACCAGGACGCCCGCGCTGATCCGGCCCTCGACCATCGAGGTGCCGAGGGTGCCGGCGTTGAAGTTGACGAAGCCCTCGTGCATCACGGTGGTCCCCACGGCGAGGTGCGCGCCGAGGCGGACGCGGTCCGCGTGGGCGATGCGCACGCCGGACGGCGCGACGTAGTCGGTCATCCGCGGGAACTTGTCGATGCCGTAGACGGCGAGCTGCCCGCCCTGGGCGCGCACGGCCAGCCGGGCCTGCTCGACCTTGTCCACCGGAACCGGGCCGATGCTGGTCCACGCCACGTTGGCCAGCAGGCCGAAGATGCCGTCGAGGCTCAGGCCGTGCGGCCGCACCAGGCGGTGGCTGAGCAGGTGCAGACGCAGGTAGGCGTCGTGCGCGTCGAGCGGCTTCTCGTCCAGCGAGGCGATGGTGGTGCGCACGGCGACCACCTCGACGCCGCGGCGGGCGTCGGCGCGCAGCGCCTCGGCGGCGCCCGCGCCCAGCTCGGCCTCGGCCTGCTCGGCGGTCAGGAGGACGGTCCCGGCCGGGCCGGCCTCGGCGGTCAGCGCGGGGGCCGGGTACCAGGTGTCGAGGACGGTGCCGTCCGCGGCGATGGTGGCCAGGCCTGCGGCAACGGCGCCGCTCACGGGGGTGGTGGATTCTGCAGTCACATCGTGCACGTTAACGAATCCGGGCCGCCGTTGCCGAACACGCTCACCGTCCGGACCGGCCCCGTCGGCCGCGGGCGGCGACAAAATGCGGTGCCGGTGGAGCCGCTCCTCGGCAATACTCCGACGGGTGTTCATGTCGATCTCCACCACAGGTACCGCCGAGAGCCCGGCCACTGACCTGGGCTTTCTGCTGCACAAGCACCCCGCCAAGGTCCAGCGGTTCGCCACGGCGCACGGCGAGGCGCACGTCTTCTACCCGGAGGCGGGCGACGAGTCCTGCACGGCCGCGCTGCTGCTCGACGTCGACCCGATCGCGCTGGTCCGCAAGGGCCGGGGCAAGGGACGCGCCGGCTCGCCGGACTTCGCGCTCGCCCAGTACGTCAACGACCGCCCGTACGCGGCCTCCTCGCTGCTCGCGGTGGCGCTGCGGACGGTGTTCCGGACGGCGATGCAGGGTGTCTGCGAGGCCCGCCCCGGGCTGGCCGACCGGCCTCGCCCGCTGCGGATCGTGCTGCCGGCCGTGCCGGTCGGCGGTGCCGACAGCACGCGCGAGGGCTCCGCCGCCGCGATGGCGGTCCGCCTCTTCGAGCCGCTGGGCTGGCAGGTGGAGGCGTCGGCGATCCCGCTGGACGCGGCCTTCCCCGAGTGGGGCGACTCGCGCTACGTCCGGCTGGAGCTGTCGGCGGAGCGGGCCCGGCTGGCGGACGCGCTCCAGCAGCTGTACGTGCTGCTGCCGGCGATGGACGGTGCCAAGCACTACTGGGTCGCCCCGGACGAGGTCGACAAGCTGCTCGCCGCCGGGGAGGGCTGGCTGGCCGGTCACCCGGAGCGGGACCTGATCACCCGACGCTACCTGTCGCGGCGCTGGTCGCTGACCCGGCGGGCGATGGAGCGGCTGGAGCTGGCCCGGCTGGCGGAGGCCGACGACCGCGAGGCCGAGGAGGTCGACAACGCGGTCGAAGACGCTTCGGAGGAAGCCGAGCAGGAGCAGGAGCAGGAGCAGAACGAGCAGGGGCAGAACGAGCGGCGCCCGCCCTCGCTGGCCGAGCAGCGCCGTACGGCGATCCTGGCCGCGCTGCGCGAGGTCGGCGCGGCCCGGGTGGCCGACCTCGGCTGCGGGCAGGGCGAGCTGATCGGCGCGCTGCTGAAGGACGCGGGCTTCACCGAGGTGCTGGGCGTGGACGTGTCGGTGCGGGCGCTGTCCACGGCGGCCCGCCGGCTGCGGCTGGACCGGATGCCGGAGCGTCAGGCGAAGCGGGTGCGGCTGGTCCAGGGCGCGCTGACCTACACGGACGAGCGGCTGAAGGGCTTCGACGCGGCCGTGCTCTGCGAGGTGATCGAGCACCTGGACCTGCCGCGGCTGCCCGCCCTGGAGTACGCCGTGTTCGGCGCGGCCCGGCCGCCCGCGGTGGTCGTGACGACGCCGAACGCCGGGTACAACGTCCGGTGGGAGAGCCTGCCGGCCGGCCGCCTCCGGCACGCCGACCACCGCTTCGAGTGGGACCGTGCCGAGTTCCGCGCCTGGGCCGAACGGGTCGCCGCCGCGTACGGCTACACGGTGGACATCCGCCCGGTCGGCCCGCAGGACGACGAGGTGGGCGCCCCGACCCAGCTCGCCCTGTTCCGCCTCGGTGACCGGGCGAGCGAAGGCGAGAAGACGGCCACCGCGGCCACCACGGACAGCACGACGCCCGAAGGGGGCGAGACCCGATGACCGACGAGACCGACGCGACCCAGCCCGCCGACGCCGCAGCGACTGCAGCGACCGAACCGACCGCAGCGACCGAACCGGCCGCGCCGACCGAACCGACGGCACCGGCCACGCCGCCCGCTCCCCGCCGCCTGCCGGTGACGGACGTCTCCCTGGTCGTGCTGATCGGCACCAGCGGCGCCGGCAAGTCCAGCTTCGCCCGCAAGCACTTCCTGCCCACCCAGGTCGTCTCCTCGGACTTCTGCCGCGGCCTGGTGGCCGACGACGAGAACGACCAGTCCGCCTCCGCCGAGGCCTTCGACGTGCTCCACTACATCGTCGGCAAGCGCCTCGCCGCCGGCCGGCTGACCGTCGTGGACGCCACCAACGTCCAGCCGGAGGCCCGCCGGCAGCTGGTCCGGATCGCCCGCGAGCACGACGTGCTGCCGATCGCCATCGTGCTGGACGTCCCGCCGGGCGTCTGCGCCGAGCGCAACCGCTCCCGCCCGGACCGTCAGCTGCCCGCCCACGTGGTGCCGCGCCAGCACCGCGAGCTGCGCCGCTCCCTGCGCGGCCTGGAGCGCGAGGGCTTCCGCAAGGTGCACATCCTGCGCGGCGCGGCCGAGGTCGAGACCGCCGAGATCGTGCCGGAGAAGCGCTTCAACGACCTGCGCCACCTCACCGGCCCGTTCGACATCGTCGGCGACATCCACGGCTGCCGCGCGGAGCTGGAGACCCTGCTCACCCGCCTCGGCTGGACGCTGGTGCGCGACGACGCCGGGCGACCGGTGGACGCGGTGCACCCGGACGGGCGGACGGCCGTCTTCGTCGGCGACCTGGTGGACCGCGGGCCGGACACGCCGGGCGTGCTGCGCCTGGTGATGGGCATGGTGGCGGCGGGACACGCGATCTGCGTACCGGGCAACCACGAGAACAAGCTCGGCCGCGCGATGAGCGGTCGCAAGGTCACCGTCTCGCACGGCCTCCAGGAGTCGCTGGACCAGCTGGCGGGCGAGTCCGAGGAGTTCCGGGCCGAGGTCCGGGCGTTCATCCGCGACCTGGTCAGCCACTACCTGCTGGACGGCGGCGCCCTCGTGGTCTGCCACGCCGGCCTGCCGGAGAAGTACCACGGCCGGGCCTCCGGCCGGGTGCGCTCGCACGCCCTGTACGGGGACACCACCGGCGAGACCGACGAGTACGGCCTGCCGGTGCGCTACCCGTGGGCGGAGGAGTACCGGGGCCGGGCGCTGGTGGTCTACGGCCACACACCGGTTCCGACGGCGAGCTTCCTCAACAACACCATCTGCCTGGACACCGGCTGCGTCTTCGGCGGCAGCCTGACCGCGCTGCGCTACCCGGAGCGGGAGCTGGTCACTGTCGAGGCCGAGCGGGAGTGGTACGCGCCGGTGCGGCCGATGCACACGGACGCGCCGGGCGCCCGCGAGGGCCGTCCGCTCGACCTCGCCGACGTGGCGGGCCGCCGGGTGGTGGAGACCTCGCTGCACGGCCGGGTCGCGGTCCGGGAGGAGAACGCGGCGGCGGCCCTGGAGGTGATGAGCCGGTTCGCGATCGACCCCCGGCTGCTCGCCTACCTGCCGCCGACCATGGCGCCGAGCGCGACCTCGGGCCGGCCCGGCTACCTGGAGCACCCCGACGAGGCCTTCGCCGCCTACCGGGCGGACGGTGTCGAGCGGGTGGTCTGCGAGGAGAAGCACATGGGCTCCCGCGCGGTGGTGCTGGTGGCGCGGGACGGCGCGGGGCTGGAGAAGCGGTTCGGGTCGGCCGTCCCGGGCGCGATCTGGACCCGCACCGGCCGGGCCTTCCTCGGGGACGAGGCGCTCACCGCCGCGGTGCTGGACCGGCTGCGGGCGGCGGCCGAGCGGTCCGGGCTGTTCGAGGAGCTGCGCACCGACTGGCTGCTGCTGGACGCCGAGCTGATGCCGTGGTCGCTGAAGGCCGTCGAGCTGCTGCGTCGTCAGTACGCGGCGGTCGGCGCCGCGGCGGGCGCGGCGCTGCCGGAGGTGCTGGCCGCGCTGGAGCGGGCGGGCGGGCGCGGGCTGGACGTGGCCGAGCTGACCGGGCGCCAGCGGCGGCGCGCCGCCGACGCGCAGGCGTTCACCGAGGCGTACCGGCGGTACTGCTGGCCGACCGAGGGGCTGGCCGGGATCCGGCTGGCGCCGTTCCAGGTGCTGGCCGCCGAGGGGGTGAACCTCGCGGTGCGTCCGCACGACGAGCACCTCGCCTGGATCGACCGGCTGGTCGAGGCGGACGAGGCGCACGTGGCCGACGCCGCGAACACGGCGGACGCGGCGCACACCGCGGACTCGGCCGACGCGGCGGACCGCCCGATCGCCCCGCTGCTGCACCGCACCGGCCGCCTGGTGGTGGACACCGCCGACGAGGCCTCGCTCGCCGCCGGCGTCGCCTGGTGGGAGCAGCTGACCGCGGCGGGCGGCGAGGGCATGGTGGTCAAGCCGCTGGCCTCGCTGGTGCGCGGCCGGGCGGGGGAGGGCCGGCCGGGCGGGCTGGTCCAGCCCGGGGTGAAGGTGCGCGGGCGCGAGTACCTGCGGATCATTTACGGTCCGGACTACACCGAGCACCTGGACCGGCTGCGCCAGCGCTTCCTCGGGCACAAGCGCTCGCTGGCGCTGCGCGAGTACGCGCTCGGGCTGGAGGCGCTGGACCGGCTGGCGGCGGGTGAGCCGCTCTGGCGGGTGCACGAGCCGGTCTTCGCCGTTCTCGCCCTGGAGTCGGAGCCGGTGGATCCGCGGCTGTAGCGGTACGGGCGGGCGGAGAGGCGGGCGGGCGGAAGGAAGCGGAAGTCGTACGATCGGCAGTCTTGCATAGAAATTCTGAGCATCGTATAGACTTGCTACTTTCCGCCCGTCCGCCCGTCCGCCCGCCCGAGACCGTCACCGTTACTGTCACCGTCACACCCAGGAGCCCGGCATGGCCTTCAACCTCCGGAACAGGCACTTCCTCAAGGAGCTCGACTTCACGGCCCAGGAGTTCCGCTTCCTGGTGGACCTCGCCGCCTCGCTCAAGGCGGCGAAGTACGCGGGCACCGAGCAGCCCCGGCTGCGCGGCAGGAACATCGCGCTGATCTTCGAGAAGACCTCCACCCGGACGCGCTGCGCCTTCGAGGTCGCCGCCCACGACCAGGGCGCCTCCACCACCTACCTGGACCCGGCCGGCTCGCAGATCGGCCACAAGGAGTCCATCAAGGACACCGCACGGGTGCTCGGCCGGATGTTCGACGGCATCGAGTACCGCGGGCACGGCCAGTCGGTGGTCGAGGAGCTGGCCGCCTACGCCGGGGTGCCGGTCTGGAACGGCCTCACCGACGAGTGGCACCCCACCCAGATGCTGGCGGACGTGCTCACCATGGCCGAGCACACCACCAAGCCGCTCACCGAGGTGGCGCTCGCCTACCTCGGGGACGCCCGCTCCAACATGGGCAACTCGCTGCTGGTCACCGGCGCGCTGCTCGGCATGGACATCCGGATCGTCGCCCCGCGCGCCCTGTGGCCGGACGAGGAGGTGCGCAAGGCCGCGCAGGCGCTCGCCGAGACCAGCGGCGCCCGGATCACCCTCACCGAGGACGTCGCCGAGGGCGTGGCCGGGGCCGACTTCCTCTACACCGACGTCTGGGTCTCGATGGGCGAGCCCAAGGAGGTCTGGGCCGAGCGGATCGCGCTGCTCAAGCCGTACCAGGTGTCGATGGAGACGGTGCGCGCCACCGGCAACCCGCAGGTGAAGTTCCTGCACTGCCTGCCGGCCTTCCACGACCTGGGCACGGTGGTCGGCCGGCAGCTGTTCGAGGAGACCGGCATGGCCGAGCTGGAGTGCACCGACGAGCTGTTCGAGTCGGCGCACTCCGTGGTCTTCGACCAGGCCGAGAACCGGCTGCACACCATCAAGGCCGTCCTGGTCGCCACCCTCGGCGACTGACGGCGACCGACGGCGGCGGCCGGCGCGCTACCGCTTCTCGCGCAGGTTCACGCAGGCGACCCGGTCGGCCGCGCCGTGCGCCCCGGCCGGGTCGCCCGCGTGCAGCACCAGCGAGCGCGCCCCGTCCGGCCGGGGCCGCCAGGCCACCGCGGCGGCGGCGGTGCCCGCGCCCCGCGCGTCGGTGCGCAGGGTGAGCCGCAGCTCGTTGCGGTCATTGGCGTACGCGGGGTCGGTGGACGGGCTGACCGGGTCCACCGCGTCCTGGTAGTGCGGGCCGGACGCGGCCGGGTCGGCCCCGCACGCGGCGGTGTGCAGGTGCACCGGGAACACGTGGTCGGCGGCGACCCCGGTCACGCTCACGGTCAGGACCGTCCGCCCGGGCAGCGAGCGGTCCATCACCACCCGGACGTGCGAGCCGTAGGGCACCAGGTCCGGCGCGTGGCTGATCGCGGTCGGCGGGACGAACGCGGTGGCGGGGTCGAAGTCGGCCTCGGTGACCGTGGCCGGCAGCGCGACCGGCGCCAGCAGGGCGAACGGGAGCAGCGCGGCGGTGAACGGGGCGGCGGCGAGCGGAGCGGGCATCGGCGAACCTCTTCGAGTGGGGGGCAGGAGGCCGGACGCCCCGTTCAACGCCGCACGCCGCCCCCGGACACGCTCCGGCTACCCGTCCGCCCGCCGGATCCCCCGGATCTCGCAGCGCGGTCCGCTGGCCCGCATCAGCCGCAGGTCGGCCGTGACCAGCGGCGCCCCGAACCGCTCCGCCACCGCCACGTACGCGGCGTCGTCCGGGGTGAGGTTGTCCTTCAGCTCCCAGATCCGCCCGAGCAGCGGCTCGACCGGGACCTTCCGGATCGCCAGCCCCGGCAGTGCGGCGGCGAGCTCGCCGACCCGTTCGGCGCTGAGCTCGCGCGCCAGGTAGAGGCCGCGCAGTGACTGCATCACCTCGATGACGACGTGCTCGGGCGCCACCCACTCGCCGCCCGCGGCCAGCTCGGCCCGGGCCGCTTCCCCGCGCTCACCCTCGTCGGCCAGCGCCAGCACCAGCGCGGACGCGTCCACCACGATCATCGGTCGGCCCCCGTATCCGTTCCCGGCCTCTCACGTGCGGCTCACCGTACCGGTGTCGGCACGCCGGTCGGGGCGGAGGGTGCGCCGGTCGGGGCGGAGGGGGTCCCGGGTTCCGGGTCCTCGTTGTAGTACGGCTGGACGGCCTGTTCGGCCTGCTGCGCCGTCTCGGGGGTGATCCACTCCTGGAAGCGGCCATCCATCGCGATGGCCTTGACCTGGTCGAGGGTGAGCGGCAGCCCGCTGCGGACCTGCTCGGGGGTGTCCGCGCCGGCCACCATCGCCGTGTTGTTGACGTTGACCAGGACCTGGGTGCCGTCCGGGCGCAGCAGGTCGGCGGTGCGGAAGAGCCGCTCGCCCTGGGCCAGCTCGGTGATCAGCAGACGGCCGCCGTCCGGGAGCGCGGCGTCGGAGCAGTACTGGTACTGGTTGGTCGCGTTGGCCTTGGCGCAGGAGTAGCGGTTGTCGAAGAAGGTGGTGACCAGGTCCTGGTCGGAGCCCGGCTGAAAGGTGGCGAGGGCACCGATGCTGCCGTTGTCGGAGTCCGGTTGGGGGGGGAGGACGCTGATGCGGCTCTTGTCGGAGTCCGGTTGGGGGGTGAGGCGGACGCGGAGGCTGCCGTAGCCGCCGGCCATGGTGACGGTGACGGTGGCCGGGCCGTTCCCGTCGTCGTAGAGGACGGAGCCGCTGCTGTCCACGCTGGGCCGGTCCGGTTCGCTCAGGAACATGTGGTCGGCGTAGCGGATCGTCGACGTGATGACCGCGGAGCGGCCGGAGTAGCCGGAGGTGGTGGCGCCGGGCGGCAGGGTCTGCAGCAGGGTGTGGACGGTGGCGCGGCCGGTCATGGCGACCTTGTCCGCGTTGGCCCCGGTGCCGGGACGCTGCTGCTCGGGGCCCGACGTGGGCTTCGGCAGCGGGGCCGGGAACGCGCCGCCCGCCGCGGGCGCGACGCCGGGCCTGTCGCCGGAGTGCAGGCCGAGCGTGCCGCCGACCGTCAGCACGGCGACGGTGGCGGCCGCGCCGGCCATGGTGGCCCGGCGGCGGCGCCGGATGCGGCGGCCGCGCTCGGCGGCGCCGGCGACCAGCGGTCCGAGGTCGGCGCCGACGCCGCCCATCGCCCGCTCGAAGGTGTCGGAGAGTCCCTGGGTGTCCCGGGGGCTGTTCGGTGTGTCCATTGCTGGTTCCTCGGTTTCGTCGGGATGAGCCGGATGAGCCGGATGAGCCGGACAGACGGGGTGGGCCGGATGAGCCGGACGGGCGGAATGATTCGGATGAATCGGGTGCGGTGGACGGTGCGGGGGCCTCAGGAGACGGTGAGCTGCTCGGCGGCCTGCGGCCCGAGCACGGCGCGCAGCCGCCCGAGGGCGCGCAGCGCCTGGCTGCGCACCGCCCCGGCGCTGACGCCGAGTTCGGCGGCGGTCTCCTCGACGCTGCGGTCCTCCCAGTAGCGCAGCACCAGGACGGCCCGGTCCCGGCGCGACAGCTCGGCGAGTGCGGCGAGCAGGGTGACCCGCAGCGCCGGGTCGCCGGCCGCGGGCGCCAGGCCGCCGGGCGGCTCCGGCAGGTCGCCGATGGCGGGCCGTTCGCCGCTGCGCCGCAGCCGTCGGTGGGAGAGGTGGGTGCGGACGAGCACGCCGCGGGCGTAGGCCTCCGGGCTCTCGGCGCGGCGCACCTTGGGCCAGGCGGCGTAGAGCTTGGCGAGGGTGGTCTGGGTGAGGTCCTCGGCGAGGTGCCAGTCCCCGCAGAGCAGCAGCGCGGTGCGGAAGAGGTGCTGTCCGCGGGCCAGGGCGAAGGCCTCGAACTCGGCGTTCTCCCCGGTCCGTCGTGTCCTGCCGATCACGCTGTCCCCTGCCCCTCGCGCCTCGTGGACGGCGGCCGCGCGTCCCCTGTGCCCGGATAGACGCGCGAGCCCGGCGGGCGCGTTACGGGAGGGTCCGGCGGGGGTTCGGGGAGGATGCACCCGGTGGGGGCAGGCTGGAGGTGGTGCCGACGTGGCGGACGCCGCAGCATGCACTATGGTTTATCTCGACATCGAGATAACTCAGCCTTACGATATATCTCGACATCAAGATACTTGCCGAGAGGCGCTCACCGGCGGTGCGGGGAGGGTCCACCCAAGTAAGGGTGACCTTACCAGCGTGGCGGCCGGATACCGCACGAAGCACCTAGAAGGAGTCAGTCGTGTCCGCGAACAGCTTCGACGCCCGCAGCTCGCTGCAGGTGGGCGACGAGTCGTACGAGATCTTCAAGCTCTCCGCCGTCGAGGGGTCCGAGCGGCTGCCCTACAGCCTCAAGGTGCTGCTGGAGAACCTGCTCCGCACCGAGGACGGCGCCAACATCACCGCCGACCACATCCGTGCCCTCGGCAACTGGGACGCCGACGCCCAGCCGAGCCAGGAGATCCAGTTCACCCCGGCCCGCGTGATCATGCAGGACTTCACCGGTGTGCCGTGCGTGGTCGACCTCGCCACCATGCGTGAGGCCGTCAAGGAGCTGGGCGGCGACCCGGCCAAGATCAACCCGCTGGCCCCGGCCGAGCTGGTCATCGACCACTCCGTCATCGCCGACAAGTTCGGCACCCCGGACGCCTTCGTCCAGAACGTCGAGATCGAGTACGGCCGCAACAAGGAGCGCTACCAGTTCCTGCGCTGGGGCCAGACCGCGTTCGACGAGTTCAAGGTCGTCCCGCCGGGCACCGGCATCGTCCACCAGGTGAACATCGAGCACCTGGCCCGCACCGTCATGGTCCGCGGCGGCCAGGCGTACCCGGACACCTGCGTCGGCACCGACTCGCACACCACCATGGTCAACGGCCTGGGCGTGCTGGGCTGGGGCGTCGGCGGCATCGAGGCCGAGGCCGCCATGCTCGGCCAGCCGGTCTCCATGCTGATCCCGCGCGTCGTCGGCTTCAAGCTGACCGGCGAGCTGCCGGCCGGCACCACCGCCACCGACCTGGTGCTCACCATCACCGAGATGCTGCGCAAGCACGGTGTGGTCGGCAAGTTCGTCGAGTTCTACGGCGACGGCATCGGCGCCATCCCGCTGGCCAACCGCGCCACCATCGGCAACATGTCGCCGGAGTTCGGCTCGACCTGTGCGATCTTCCCGATCGACGCCGAGACCATCAACTACCTGAAGCTCACCGGCCGCGACGCGCAGCAGCTCGCCCTGGTCGAGGCGTACGCCAAGGAGCAGGGCCTCTGGCACAACCCGGCGCACGAGCCGGTCTACTCCGAGTACCTGGAGCTGGACGTCTCCACCGTCGTCCCGTCGATCTCCGGCCCGAAGCGCCCGCAGGACCGCGTGATCCTGGCCGAGGCCTCCGAGCGCTTCGCCGAGGCGCTGCCGACCTACTCGGCCGAGGCCTCCAAGCCGACCGCGGTCAACGTGCCCGACGGCTCGACCTACCAGATCGACAACGGCGCGGTCGTGATCGCCTCGATCACCTCCTGCACCAACACCTCCAACCCCTCCGTCATGCTGGGCGCCGCCCTGCTGGCGAAGAAGGCCGTGGAGAAGGGCCTGACGGTCAAGCCCTGGGTCAAGACCACCCTGGCGCCCGGCTCCAAGGTCGTCATGGACTACTACGAGAAGGCCGGCCTGCTCCCGTACATGGAGAAGCTGGGCTTCAACCTGGTCGGCTACGGCTGCGTCACCTGCATCGGCAACTCGGGCCCGCTGCCCGAGGAGGTCTCGGCCGCGGTCAACGAGGCCGACCTGGCCGTCGTCTCGGTGCTCTCCGGCAACCGCAACTTCGAGGGCCGGATCAACCCGGACGTCAAGATGAACTACCTGGCCTCCCCGCCGCTGGTGGTCGCCTACGCCCTCGCCGGCAACATGAACGTCGACCTCACCAAGGACGCCCTGGGCCAGGACGCCGACGGCAACGACGTCTTCCTCGCCGACATCTGGCCGTCCGAGCAGGAGGTCGCGGACACCGTCGCCGCCTCCATCGACCAGGACATGTTCGACAAGGGCTACCAGGACGTCTTCGCCGGCGACCACCGCTGGCAGTCGCTCCCGGTCCCGACCGGCAACACCTTCGAGTGGGACGCCGAGTCCACCTACGTCCGCAAGCCCCCGTACTTCGAGGGCATGGCCAAGACCCCGAGCCCGGTGACCGACATCGCCGCCGCCCGCGTCCTGGCCAAGCTGGGCGACTCGGTCACCACCGACCACATCTCCCCGGCCGGCAACATCAAGCCGGGCACCCCGGCGGCGCAGTACCTGACCGCGAACGGTGTCGAGAAGCGCGACTTCAACTCCTACGGCTCGCGCCGTGGCAACCACGAGGTCATGATCCGCGGCACCTTCGCCAACATCCGCCTGCGCAACCAGATCGCGCCGGGCACCGAGGGCGGCTACACCCGCGACTTCACCCAGGCCGACGGCCCGGTGTCGTTCATCTACGACGCCTCGCAGAACTACCAGGCCGCCGGCACCCCGCTGGTCGTCCTGGCCGGCAAGGAGTACGGCTCCGGCTCGTCCCGCGACTGGGCCGCCAAGGGCACCGCGCTGCTCGGCGTCAAGGCCGTCATCGCCGAGTCCTACGAGCGTATCCACCGCTCGAACCTGATCGGCATGGGCGTCCTGCCGCTGCAGTTCCCGGAGGGCCAGAACGCCGACTCCCTCGGCCTGACCGGCGAGGAGACCTTCTCCATCACCGGCGTGACCGAGCTCAACGAGGGCCGCACCCCGGCGACCGTCAAGGTCGTCGCGGTCGGCGCGGACGGGACCGGCAGGGAGTTCGACGCGGTCGTGCGCATCGACACCCCCGGTGAGGCGGACTACTACCGCAACGGCGGCATCCTGCAGTACGTGCTGCGCAGCCTGATCAACGGCTGAGCACCGCGCTGAGCGCCGAGGAGGCCGGACCGCACCCGCGGTCCGGCCTCCTTCGCTTTGCCCGGACGCCTCCTCGGCTTTGCCGGCCTTTTGCATAGTGCGCCGACCGGGCCGCGCCTCTTGTGCGGTGTGCCCGCGATGGACTAAACCTCTGTTCCAGCTTGGTCCAGACCAATTGACGCTGCTTCAGAGAATAGGTCCGGTATGCCCATTCGCCGCCCCGCCCTGCTCGCCGCCACCACCGTCGCCGCGCTGCTCGCCTCCACCGTCGCCACCGCCACGGCCCATGCCGCCCCCGGCGCCCAGGGCCCCAAGCTCAAGGGCCAGCGGGTCGGCTACTTCACCTCGTGGGGCGCCGACAGCTCCGCCAAGCGCGTCCAGGAGTCCGGCCAGGCCGGCCGGCTCACCGTGATCAACTACGCCTTCGGCAACGCCTCCGCCGAGGGCACCTGCTTCCAGAGCAACGAGCCCGGCCAGGGCGACGCCTACAACGACTACCAGCGCGCCTTCTCCGCCGCCGACTCGGTGGACGGCGTCGCCGACGCCCCGGGCCAGGCGCTCAAGGGCCACTTCAACCAGCTGCGCAAGCTCAAGGCGCAGAACCCGCAGCTCAAGGTCGTCATCTCGCTGGGCGGCTGGAGCTGGTCCAAGTACTTCTCGGACGCCGCCGCCACCGACGAGGCCCGCCAGAAGTTCGTCTCCTCCTGCGTCGACCTCTACCTGAAGGGCGACGTGCCGCAGCTGGCCGGATCCCCGGAGGGCGGCGCCGGCGCCGCCGCGGGCGTCTTCGACGGCATCGACGTCGACTGGGAGTACCCGGGCGGCGGCGGTGACGAGGGCAACGTGGTCCGCCCCGAGGACGGCCGCAACTTCACCCTGCTGATGGCCGAGTTCCGCAAGCAGCTGGACGGTCTGGCCGCCGAGCGCGCCGCGGGCGCCAAGGGCAAGGCCAAGAAGCCCGAGCACTACCTGCTGACCGCCGCCGTCGCCGCCAACGAGACCGTCGCCGACCGGCTGGAGCTGCCCGAGCTGGCGGACTCCGTCGACTGGCTCAACCTGATGACCTACGACCTGCACGGCCCGTGGGAGGGCAAGGGCCCGGCCAACCACCAGGCCCCGCTCTACTCCGACCCCACCGACCCGGACGCCCGCCAGCGCAGCGCCGACAAGGCCGTCGACCACTACGCCCAGCGCGGCCTCCCCTCCCAGCAGACCGTCCTCGGCGCGCCGTTCTACGGCCACGGCTGGACCGGCGTGCCGGCCGGCAACCGGGGCGGCCTGTACCAGAAGGCCACCGGCACCGTGGCGGACCGCTCCTACAAGGAGATCAACGCGCTGCCCGGCACCACCTACGTGGACCGCGACCACGGCGCGTCCTGGAAGTACGACGGCAACACCTTCTACAGCTTCGACTCGGCCGAGGTGCTCACCGAGAAGGGCCGCTACGCCCGCTGGAACGACCTGGCCGGTGTGATGGTCTGGTCGCTGGACGGCGACGACGCGCAGGGCAGCGGGATCGCCGCCCTGGACAAGGGCCTGCGCGGCAAGTGAGCCGGCCCTGACCCGGACATGAGCCCGACCCGGACATGAGAACGGGAGGGCCCGCCGCGACGCTCGTCGCGGCGGGCCCTCCCGTCCGTCCGCTCAGACGCGGTCGCAGGCCTGCGCCCGCAGCGCGCGGGCCAGGTCGTCCCGGCGCTCCAGCACCAGCCGGCGCAGCGCGGGCGCCGCGGCCGGGTGCCCGGTCAGCCAGGCGTCCGCCTCGGCCAGCGTGGCCTCGTCCACCTGCGCCTGCGGGAAGAAGCCGCCGACGATGCGCATCGCGATCTCGATGGTCCGCTCGGCCCAGACCCGCTCCAGCAGCTTGAAGTAGGGCGCGGCGTAGAGCGCGGTCAGATCGCGGTGCGCGGGCACCGCGAAGCCGGCGATGTTGGCCTCGACCAGCGCGTTGGGCAGCTCGTCGGAGTCGATCACGGCCGACCAGGCGGCGGCCTTGGCCTCCGGGGTGGGCCGGGCGGCCAGGCACTGGGTGTGCTGGCGGCGTCCGCTCGCGGTGTTGTCGGCGGTGAGCTCCCCGGTCAGCTCCTCCTCGGTGGCCTGGCCGGCCGCGGCCAGCGCCAGCCACAGCGCCCAGCGCAGCTCCTGGTCGACCTCCAGGCCGTCGATCCGGGCGGTGCCGGCCAGCAGGCCGCGGACCAGGCCGAGGTGCTCGGAGCCGTTGGCGGTCTGCGCCAGGAAGCGGGCCCAGGCCAGCTGGTGGTCGCTGCCGGGGGCGGCGGCGCGCAGCTCGTGCAGCGCTCCGTCGGCGAGCAGCCGGCCGCCCTCGCCGCGCCAGGCCGGGTCGGCGTAGAGGTCGACGGCGCCCTTGGCCTGGGTGTGCAGCGACTGCAGGACGCCGATGTTGGCCTCCCGGCCGGCGAACCGCAGCACCAGCGCGACGTAGTCGCGGGCCGGCATCAGGGCGTCCCGGGTGAGGTTCCAGACGGCGGACCAGGCCAGCGCGCGGGCCAGGTCGTCCTTGATGTCGCCGAGGCCGGCGCGCAGGGTCTCCAGCGACTCCTCGTCGAAGCGGATCTTGCAGTACGTCAGGTCGTCGTCGTTGAGCAGGACGAGTGCGGGGCGCGGGCGGCCGACCGCCTCGGCGACGGTGGTGCGGGCGCCGGTGACGTCCAGTTCGAAGCGGCCGGTGCGCACCAGCGCGCCGTCGTCGTCCCGGTCGTAGAGGCCGACCGCGATCCGGTGCGGGCGCAGCACGCCGCCGTCCTGGAGGACGGCGAGCTCGGTGATCCGGCCCTCGGCGTCGGCGGTCAGCTGCGGGGTGAGGGTGTTGACGCCGGCGGTCTGCAGCCAGGCGGCGGCCCAGGACTTGAGGTCGCGGCCGCTGGTCTCCTCCAGGACGTCCAGCAGGTCGGCGAGTTCGGTGTTGCCGAAGGCGTGCCGCTGGAAGTAGCGGCGGGCGCCCTCGAAGAAGGCCTCCGCCCCGACGTAGGCCACCAGCTGCTTGAGCACCGAGGCGCCCTTGGCGTAGGTGATGCCGTCGAAGTTGAGCTTGGCGTCCTCCAGGTCCCGGATGTCCGCGGTGATCGGGTGGGTGGTGGGGAACTGGTCCTGCCGGTAGGCCCAGGCCTTGCGCTGGTTGGCGAAGGTGACCCAGGCGGAGCGGTAGCGGGTGCCGGCGCCGACCAGGCCGTAGGAGCCCATGAAGTCGGCGAAGGACTCCTTCAGCCACAGGTCGTCCCACCAGCGCATGGTGACCAGGTCGCCGAACCACATGTGCGCCATCTCGTGCAGGACGACGTTGGCGCGGGCCTCGTAGGCGGCGTCGGTGACCTTCGAGCGGAAGATGAACTCCTCACGGAAGGTGACGCAGCCGGGGTTCTCCATGGCGCCGATGTTGTACTCGGGGACGAACGCCTGGTCGTACTTGCCGAAGGGGTACGGGTAGCCGAACCGCTCGTGGAAGAAGTCGAGTCCGAGCTTGGTGACACCGAGGATCTCGTCGGCGTCGAAGTACGGGGCGAGCGACCTGCGGCACATCGCGGAGAGCGGGATGTCCAGCACGGTGCCGTCGTCGAGGGTACGGCTGTAGTGGTCGCGGGCGACGTGGTACGGGCCGGCGACGACGGCGGTGAGGTAGGTGGAGATCGGCTTGGTCGGCGCGAACTCCCAGGTGCGGGCGCCGTCCTCGGGGGCGCCGTCCTCGGCGGTGACGGTCTCGGCGGTGACGCTCACGTGCGGGGCGTTGGACCACACGTCCCAGGCGGCCGGCGCGGTGACGGTGAAGGTGAACGGGGCCTTCAGGTCGGGCTGTTCGAAGGTGGCGAAGACCCGGCGGGCGTCGGCCGGCTCGTAGTGGGTGTAGAGGTAGGTCTCGCCGTCGACCGGGTCGGTGAAGCGGTGCAGGCCCTCGCCGGTGCGGCTGTAGGCGCAGTCGGCCTCGACGGTGAGCACGTTCTCGGCGGCGAGGCCGTCGACGTGCACCCGGGCGCCGTCGTAGGCGGCGGCCGGGTCCAGGGCGCGGCCGTTGAGGGTGACGGCGCGTACGGCCGGGGCGAGCAGGTCGACGAAGGTCGACGCGCCCGGTTCGGCGCAGCGGAAGGCGATGGTCGTGGTGGAGCGGAAGGTGGCGGCCGCGGGGTCGGGGGCCGAGGTCACGTCCAGCCGGACGTGGTAGCCGTCCACGGTGAGGATGCTGGCCCGCTGCTGGGCTTCGTCGCGGCTCAGGTTCTTGCCCGGCACGGCGGTACTCCTTTGTCCGGCTCGCACGGTCGTGCGGTCTTCGCTGGTGCGGTGGTGCGGCGCGCTGTGGTGCTGCGGGGGCATCCTTTCACGCCCCCCGCGCCGGTACCATTGCACAACTCGGGCGGGCGGGCCGGAATCAGTGGCGGGGGCCGGGCGTTGGCGCTCTGGGGGGCGCGGTCCGCCACGGCCGCACGGTCTCCGACGCGCACTTCTCCGATCTTCTTCCCGGACGACTTCGAAGGACGACAGCCGTGACGAACTCCGCTGGTGCCGCCGGCGCCGCCGAGCGCAAGACCGCCGACTTCTGGTTCGACCCGGCCTGTCCGTGGGCCTGGATGACGTCCCGCTGGCTGATCGAGGTCCAGCAGCTGCGCCCGGTGGACGTGAACTGGCACGTGATGAGCCTGTCGGTGCTGAACGAGGGCCGGGACCTCCCGCCGCAGTACCGGGACCTGCTGGACAACGCCTGGGGCGCGGTACGGGTGTGCATCGCGGCCGCGAAGCAGCACGGCGACCAGGTGCTGGGCCGGCTCTACACCGAGCTGGGCACCCGTTTCCACAACCAGGGCCTGCCGCAGAACCGGGAGACGATCGAGGCGGCGCTGGCCGCGGCCGGGCTTCCGGTGGAGCTGGCGGAGGCGGCCGGCACCGACGCGTACGACGAGGCGCTGCGCCTGTCGCACAAGGAGGGCATCACCCTGGTCGGCGAGGACGTCGGCACCCCGGTGATCGCGGTCGAGGGCGCGGACGGCGAGCGGGTCGCGTTCTTCGGCCCGGTGGTGACGCCGATCCCGCGCGGCGAGGCCGCGGCGCGGCTGTGGGACGGCACCCTGCTGGTCGCCTCCACGCCGGGCTTCTACGAGATCAAGCGGACCCGTACCGCGAGCCCGTCCTTCGAGTAGGCCGTCGAGCGGCCGCTCGCGCGGGAGGGGCCCGGTACCACGCGGTACCGGGCCCCTCCCGCGCGTCGCGCCCCGGGTCAGCCGCGGACGGCGTCCCGGCGCTGCTTGAGCAGGCCGGCGGCGGTGAGCAGGACGACCAGCACGCCGGCCGCGTACAACTGCTGCCGGTTGCCCTCGGTGGTGGTCATCAGGGCGAGGATGCCGGCGACGGCGGCCATCGCGACCCAGGTCAGGTAGGGGAAGCCCCACATCCGCACGGTGAGCAGCTCGGGCGCCTCGCGCTCCAGCCGGCGGCGCATCCGCAGCTGGACGACGCAGATGAACAGCCAGACGACCAGGATGGCGACGCCGGTGGTGTTCATCAGCCAGGTGAAGACGGTGGCGGGCCAGAACTTGGCGGCCAGGACGGCGGCGAAGCCGAACAGGCAGGAGGCCAGCACCGCCCGCCGGGGCACCCCGCCGCCGACCTTGGCGAGGGCGCGCGGGCCCTGGCCGCGGCCGACCAGCGAGTAGGCCATCCGGGAGGCGCCGTAGATGTTGGCGTTCATCGCGGACAGCAGCGCGATCAGCACCACGAACTGCATGATCGTCCCGGCGCCGGGCACCCCGAGGTGGCGCAGCACGGTGACGTAGGGGCCGTCGGCGACGACCGCCGGGTCCTTCCAGGAGACCAGGGTGACGACCAGCGCCATCGAGCCGATGTAGAAGATCGCGATCCGCCAGACGGCGGTGCGCACGGCCCTGGCGACGTTGCGCCGGGGGTCCTCGGACTCGGCGGCGGCGATGGTGACGGTCTCCAGGCCGCCGTAGGCGAAGACGGAGGCGAGCAGGCCGACGATCAGTCCGCTGACGCCGGTGGGCAGGAAGCCGCCCTGGCCGGTGAGGTTGGCGGTGCCGGGGGCGCCGGGGCCGAGCACGCCGGCGATGCCGAGCCCGCCCAGCACCAGGAAGGCGATGATCGCGGCGACCTTGACGGCGGCGAACCAGAACTCGAACTCGCCGAAGTTCTTCACCGCGGTGAGGTTGCTGGCGCAGAAGAACACCATGAACAGGGCGACCCAGACCCAGGCGGAGACGCCGGGGATCCAGCCGTTGACGATCTTGCCGGCGGCGGTGGCCTCGGCGGCGACGCCGCAGCAGAGCATCACCCAGTACATCCAGCCGGCGGTGATCCCGGCCCAGGGGCCGATCTCCTTCTCGGCGTGCACCGAGAAGGAGCCGGAGGCCGGGCGGGCCGCCGACATCTCGCCGAGCATCCGCATGATCAGCATGACCAGCAGGCCGGAGAGCACGAAGGCCAGGATGATGGCGGGCCCGGCCGCCGCGATGCCCGCGCCGGAGCCGACGAACAGGCCGGCGCCGATGACGCCGCCGAGCGCGATCATCGAGAGGTGGCGCTGCTTGAGTCCGTGCGAGAGCTGCTGCCCGCCGGCCGGGGGAGCGGACTCGGTTGCGGTGGTCCCGGGCGCGGGGGGCGCGGAGGTGGGGGCCATGGGAGGTGGATCCAGACTGTTCGACATGCGGTGCGAGCTGTCCAATATCCGGTGACACGACTGGGCATGCCAAGAATGTCCGGTTCGGGACCAGCATGCGGACCCCATCGTGACATTCGGACCCCGGATGCTCACGCTCCGTCGCCCCGGTGGGTCGGGACCCGACAAGGAGTCCGGCCGGGGGTTTGTCCGGATCCCTGACGGTGTTCGGCGTGATCGCCGCGTAGGTTCAGAGTGATCACTCACTTGATCCGCTGATCCTTCGATCGTCCGGATCCCCACCGTGCCGAGGAGAAGCCCGATGGCCACCGCCAGCACCCCCGTTCCGAGCCGCGCCGTCCTCGCCGACCTGCTGCCCGCCGCCGGCAGCCGCCTCGGCGGCCAGGCGCGCGACCTCGCCCTGGTCGCCGGCGGCGCCGCGCTCACCGGCCTGGCCGCCCAGCTGTCGGTGAACGTCCCCGGCTCCCCGGTGCCGGTCACCGGCCAGACCTTCGCCGCCCTGCTGGTCGGCACCGCGCTCGGCAGCCGCCGGGGCGTCGCCTCGCTCGGCCTCTACCTGCTGGCCGGCATGGCGGGCGTGCCGTGGTTCGCCGAGGGCTCCTCCGGCTGGTCGATGCCCTCCTTCGGCTACACCATCGGCTTCGTGCTGGCCGCCGGCCTGGTCGGCGCGCTGGCCCGGCGCGGCGCCGACCGCTCGCCGGTGCGCACCGCCGCCGCGATGGTCCTCGGCAGCCTCGCCATCTACGCCGTCGGCGTGCCCTACCTGGCCTTCGCCCTCGACGTCCCGATGGCCCGCGCCGCCGAGCTCGGCCTCTACCCGTACCTGGTCGGCGACGCCCTGAAGGCCGCCCTCGCCGCCGGCGCCCTCCCGCTCGCCTGGAAGCTCCTCGGCCGCCGCTGAGGACCTCCCCCCGTTCCCTTCGCGGCGCTCCGGCCCGGTCCCGACCTGCCGAAGGCGTCGCCCCCTGCGGAGCCCGGGTCCACGCGCATGCCACACTCATGGGCATGCGCGTGTACCTGGGCTCCGACCATGCCGGATACGAACTGAAGAACCACCTCGTGGAGTGGCTCAAGGAGGCCGGCCACGAGCCGGTCGACTGCGGGCCGCACATCTACGACGCCCTCGACGACTATCCGCCGTTCTGCCTGCGGGCCGCCGAGCGCACCGCCTC
Source organism: Kitasatospora sp. NPDC058032 (assembly GCF_042885845.1). Lineage (NCBI taxonomy): Bacteria > Bacillati > Actinomycetota > Actinomycetes > Kitasatosporales > Streptomycetaceae > Kitasatospora > Kitasatospora sp. NPDC058032. Next base: position 22,383 of record NZ_JBHVRK010000032.1, read on the forward strand.
CGACCCGCAGTCGCTGGGCATCGTGATCGGCGGTTCGGGCAACGGCGAGGCGATCGCCGCCAACAAGGTCAAGGGCGTCCGCGCCGCGCTGGCCTGGAGCGAGCAGACCGCCGCGCTCGGCCGCGAGCACAACAACGCCAACGTGATCTCCATCGGCGGCCGGATGCACACCGAGGAGGAGGCCACGAAGTTCGTGGAGGTCTTCCTCAACACCCCGTACAGCGGCGACGAGCGGCACACCCGCCGGATCGACATGCTCAGCGTGTACGAGACCACCGGCGAGCTCCCGCCGATCCCGGCCCACCACCCGCAGCAGGAGGGCTGACCCTCCCGCCCGTCCCGGCTCCTCCCGGCGGCTGTGCGATCGCTGTGTGATCGGCCACAGCGCGCACCCCGGCGCACGCCGCGCCCGACCGCCCGCGCGACGGGGCGTGCGCCGTCCGGTCGGTTCGTACGCCCCGCGCCCGCACGCCTCCTGACACCCCGGACGCCGCCCGCCGCAATCGGCCGAAACCCGCTGACGCGCCCGCGCCACCGCACCACCGCACCCACCCTGGCCGTCGACGCCGACCGCGACCGCTGGATATGGTCGGTCCCCATGGCTGGCAGAGCGCCGGGCACACCGCCCCAGACGACTGCGACGAGGCCCGGCGCCGCTCCGGCGTCCGACCCCGTGACGGCCCGGTTGCGCAAGAGGCTCCGCCGGGTCCGCCGAAGGCTGCGCACCGCCGCGGTCGACTGGTTCCGCGGCGGCGCCGCCGACTGGCCGGTGCTCTGCGCGCTCGCCCTTCTGGTCCCGCTGCTGATCCTGCTCAACGTCTGGTGGCCCGCCTGGGCCCCGCCGACCGCGCTGGTCCTGCCGATCCTGGCGGCGGCCCTGCTGCTGCGCCCCGGCTCGCTGGTGGTGCTGTACGCGTTGGCCGCGCTCGGCCTGTCCGCCGAGTCCGTCATCCACACCGGCCAGCGGGTGGCCAGCGACCACCCGGAGGCCTACACCTACGGGGTCACCCCGGGCGCCGCCCTGGTGGTCGGCGCCGCCGGGGTCGGCGGCCTGCTGCTGGCCCAGTTCCGCAGCCGGGTCGGCGTGCCCTGGTGGGGCGGCTCGACGATGCTCTTCGACCTGCGCGAGCGGCTGCGGGTGCAGAGCCGGGTGCCCCGGCTGCCGGACGGCTGGCACGCCGACATGGCGCTGCGCCCGGCCGGCGGGCAGTCCTTCTCGGGCGACTTCGTGGTCGCCGACCGCACCGGCCCCGGCCGTCGGGTGCTGGAGGTGGTCCTCGCGGACGTCTCCGGCAAGGGCATGGACGCCGGCTCGCGGGCGCTGCTGCTCTCCGGCGCGTTCGGCGGCCTGCTGGGCTCGCTGCCCGCGCACGACTTCCTGCCGGCCGCCAACGGCTACCTGCTGCGGCAGTCCTGGGAGGAGGGCTTCGCGACCGCCGTGCACCTGGTGCTCGACCTGGACACCGGCGAGTACGAGCTGCTCTCGGCCGGGCACCTGCCCGGCATGCAGCGGCTGGCGGGCGCCGGCCGCTGGGAGGTCAAGGAGGCGCTGGAGGGCCCGGCGCTCGGCATCTACGACGGCGCCAAGTTCGAGGGCGTGCGGGGGCGGCTGAACCGCGGCGACGTCCTGCTGCTGTGCACCGACGGCATGGTCGAAGCGCCCGGCCGGGACCTCTCGGAGGGCATGGACCGGCTGATGGGCGAGGCGGACCGGCTGGTGCCGGGCGCCGGTGCCGGCGGCGGCGCGGCCTCCCGGCTGATCGAGACGGTCGCCAGGGACATCAACGACGACCGCGCGGTCCTGCTGTTCTGGCGCGACTGAGCCGTGCGCAACGGGCCCGGCGCGGTGCGGAACCGGCTGGTGGCGCCCCGCACGACGGGCCTCCCGCGGCCCCTCGGCGGCGGCACGTGCCGACGGCAGCTGCTGTCAAGCCCCGGAGCTGATCTTCAGCCAATTCCGGTACCCCGGAAGCAGAGCGGACCTGCCGGTTCCGGTCCGGCCCGCCGAACGTTTCCCGGCCGCTCAGCGGCGCCCCGCCGAGCATTCGTCAGGATGTCTCGGCTATCGTCTCGGTCGGCGGAAACTCGTCTCGCATCGCAGGATATCGGCGTTCGACCGACTGTCAGACCTTTACGCAATCGGCACGGTCGACCACACTGAGTCCGGGCGGGACTGTTCAGGATTCGGGGGATGGGGGGCGTCACATGCGGCACGACGAACACCGTGCGGTCGTAGCGGGCGGCCACCCCTCCGGCCTCGACGTGCCGGACGATCTGCCGTTCCGCCTCGGGACCGTCGGACAGGCCGGGGTCCGGCTTCACAGGGGTCGTCAGCCGGTGGCGCCCCGCTATGAAACGAGGAAGTGAGTCCGGGTGGCACTCTCCGTCTCCGCGCTGGTCCTGTTCGGCATCATCTGCTTCATCTTCATCCGCCAGAAGCAGCTCAAGGTCGGGCACTTCATCCTGGCCGCCCTGTTCGGCTTCATGCTCAACCAGAGCACGGCCGCCAAGCCGATCCAGGACTTCCTGAGCCAGATCGCCAAGTCCATCTCGAACATCGCCAGCTGACCCCCGGACCGCCGGCCCACCGCGGCCGGCGCCCCGTCACCGGTCGGCGCGCCTCGCCTGCCGCCACCGGGCGAACAGGCCCCGCGGGCGCGCCGCCGCCACGGCCGCCGGCCGGGCCGCCACGACCCCGCCGGCGCCGGCCGGTGCGGTCACCGGCGCGGACGGCTCCTCGCGCGCCGTCAGCAGGACGAACAGCCGTGCCCAGCACAGCCGCTCGCCGCGCGGCCAGTCCAGCGCGCGCAGCGCCGCCGACGCGGCCTCGTTCACCTCGCCGTCGACCCTGACCTCGGCCACGTCGTCCCCCGACCGCCCGCCGAGGAACAGCTTCACGCCGTGCGGGCGCCGCTCGCCCGCCCCGGTCAGTGCCGGCAGCAGCGAGGGCGCCAGCGCCGGCACCACCCGGTTCCCGGCCAGCCAGGCCGCCAGCCGATCGTTGCCGAACCCGAAGACCGCCGCCGGCCCCTGGACGGCGTGCCAGCCGGGCAGTTCGGGGTGGTCGGCGTGGTCGGCGTGCGCACCGCCGCCCCCGGCCGGCTCGACCAGCGCGGCCGCCGTGGTGGTCGCCCACATCCGCACCGCGTTGTCGAGCTTCTCCTCCTCGGTCTTGCCGAGGCCGGCCGTGCAGTCCCACACCACCGGCGCGTCCGCCCGGCCGAGCTCCAGCGCCCAGCCGAGGTCCACGTGCCCGGCGCCCTCGCCGCCGGGGTGCTCCCGGACGGCCACCGCGACCGTCCCCGGACCGCGCACCACCTCGCCGTCGACGGTGAACTCCTGTCCGAACCGCGCCATCTCCCGGACCACGCAGCGCTGAATGACGGCCAGTCGGTCCTGCGGGCGCACGGGGACTCCTCCGCTCACGGCTTCGAATCGACTCGAACGCCATCGGCCATCGAACTGTTCTCGAACTGCTCTCGAACGCCGCCGAGGCTATCGGCCCGGAGGCCCCCCGGGAAACCGTTCGGGCCGGGTGGGGCGGGCGTGGCGCTCCGGTCGCCGAAATGACGGGAATGCACCATTTTGGGTAGCGAACACCACCACCGCTGCCTGGAGAGCCCGCATGCCCCGCACCGTCCTGCCGCCCGTCCCGGTGACCGCCCTGCTGCTCACCCCGGACGCCTCCGGGCTGGTCGCCGAGATCGAGGCGTACCTGGCCTCGCTGCCCGCGCCCGCGCGCACCCCGGCGCCCCACCCCGTCTGCCGCTACGGCTCGGTTGCGCAGCCCTGGCACGCCGGCCACCCGCTGCCCCGGGCCACCCTGCTCGACCGGGCGCTGCGCCGCCCCGCCCGCCCCGCCCCGGTCACCGCCGCCGAGCACCTCGGGCTGGCCTCCCGTTACATCGCCGCGCACGGCTGGCTGCAGGGGGCGATGTGGGACGCGGCCGGCCGGGTCTGCCTGCTCGGCGCCCAGGCGGCGGTGCTCGCCCACGGGTTCGGCACCCCGGCCACCGTACGCACCGCCCGGGTCCAGCTGATGGAGGTGCTGCACGCCACCGGCCGCCCGGTGCGCTCCCCGGACGAGTTCAACGACCGGCCCGCCACCCGGCAGGCCGACGTCCACCGACTGCTGGAGCGGGCCGCGGCCCGGGCCGCCCGGCTGGGTCTGTGACTGCGGGGCCTGTGACCGCGGGACCTGTGGCCGCGGGGCCGGCTGACCCGCCGTCGGGAACGCGAACGGCCCCGGGGATGCGATGCATCCTCCGGGGCCGTTCGTCCTGCGGAGCGGGCGACGAGAATCGAACTCGCGTGACTAGTTTGGAAGACTAGGGCTCTACCATTGAGCTACGCCCGCGCGATCCCCCGGCCGTCACCGGACGGAAGGTCGGGAACAGCGTACCTGGTCCGGTCGGCTGCGTGCACACCCGTTCCCGGTGAGGGCCTCGGAATATCTCGCCGATCCGGCAGGGCCCGGCGTGTACGCTTCCTCTCGGCACCACGGGGTGTGGCGCAGTTTGGTAGCGCGTCCGCTTTGGGAGCGGAAGGCCGTCGGTTCGAATCCGGTCACCCCGACCGTGCGCAGGGTCTCGCCCAGGGCGGGGCCCTGTTGTCGTTTCCGGGGCCGGTCCGGCATGGTGGGTAGTTGATTTTTCACCGAACCTGGAGCCCCGATGAGTGCGACGAGCCCGGCGCGAGCACCGCGTCGGCCGCGGATGAACCCCAAGGCCGCGGTCGGCGTCGTCTTCGTCGCCGCGCTGTTCATGTCGATCATGGACACCACGATCGTCAACGTGGCGCTGCCCGCGATCGGCCGCGACTTCGGCACCGACCCCGCCGGGGTCGGCGTGATCAACGTCGGCTACCTGGTCAGCCTGGCGGTCTTCGTGCCGCTCTCCGGCTGGCTCGGCGACCGCCTCGGCACCCGCCGGGTGTTCCTGGCCTCGCTCGCCCTGTTCACCCTCGCCTCGCTGCTGTGCGGGGTGGCCGGCTCGCTGACCGCCCTCACCCTCGCCCGGATCCTCCAGGGCGCGGCCGGCGGTCTGCTCACCCCGGTCGGGATGACCATGCTCTTCCACGCCTTCCCGCAGGAGGAGCGGATGCGGGCGACCCGGGTGCTGATGCTGCCCACCGCGGTCGCCCCGGCCGCCGGGCCGGTGCTCGGCGGCTGGCTGGTGGACGGCTGGTCCTGGCACTGGGTCTTCATCGTCAACCTGCCGGTCGGCCTCGCCGCGCTGGTCTTCGGCCTGCTCTTCCTGCCGGACTACCGCGCCGAGCGCGCCGGGCGCTTCGACGCGGCCGGCTTCCTGCTCTCCGCGGCGGGCTTCGGCGCGGCGATGTACGCGCTCTCCGAGGGCGCGTCCGAGGGATGGGGGAGCGCGCGGATCCTCGCCGCGGCGCTCGGCGGCGTGCTCGCCCTCGCCGCGCTGGTCGCCGTCGAGCTGCGCCGCCCCGAGCCGATGCTCGACCTGCGGCTCTTCCGGGACCGGATCTTCCGCACCACCAATCTGCTCTCGCTCTTCTCCGGCGCGGCCTTCCTCGGCATGCTCTACCTGTTCCCGCTGCTGATGCAGGACGCCCTCGGCATGGACGCCCTGCACAGCGGTCTGATGATCTTCCCCGAGGCGCTCGGCGTGATGCTCGCCTCGCAGATCGCGGGCCGGCTCTACCCGAGGTTCGGCCCGCGCCGGCTGCTCGCCGCGGGCGCCACCGTGGTGGCCGCCGCACTGGCGGTGATGGCCACGATCGGGCCGGACAGCAACCTGTGGGCGGTGCGCGCGCTGCTCTTCGTCTGCGGGTTCGCCATGGCGCACGTCTTCATGCCGAGCCAGACCGCGGCCTTCGCGACGATCCCGGTGGCCTCCACCGGCGCCGCCTCCACCCTCTACAACGCCCAGCGCCAGCTCGGCTCGGCGCTCGGCGTGGCCGTGCTGGGCACCGTGCTGACCGCCGTCGGACCGTTCGCCGCGGACGCCTCGGGTACGCCCGTGGCGAACCTCACGGCCTACCGCGCCGCCTTCCTGACCGCGGCCGGGCTGGCACTGCTCGCGGCCGTGATCGCGCTGCGGGTGCGGGATGCCGACGCCGCCGCGACCATGCGCCCGGGCCCGGTTTCCGGGGGTACCGGGGCCGGGGACGCCGCGGCCGGGACGGAGGGCGCGGTGCCGTCCGGCTCCGCCGCCGAGGGTCCGTCCGGACCGGCCCGGAAGGCCGCCGGGAGGGCCTGAACGGGCCCGGACGGCGGCGTCCTGGCGTCCGCCTTTCGTGGTACCGGTAGGATGGGGCGCTGGCGGTAGTCCCTGTGGCGTCCACCCAGGTCAACCGCACGAGGGCGAGGAGTCACGCTCACCGTCCACCCCCCACGGGAGATGCAGCTCCAACCGCCCATCGCCCGTCTCGCCCGACCCGCTGGAAACCGGCCCAGGCCGGCGTCCGGGGAGGGCGCAGGCAACCTGACCGCAAGCCCATAGGAGACCTAACCGTGAAGAGCGCCGTCGAGACTCTGAACCCGACCCGGGTTCGACTCACCGTCGAGGTGCCCTTCGAGGAGCTCAAGCCCAGCCTCGACGCGGCGTACAAGAAGATCAACCAGCAGGTCTCGGTCCCGGGCTTCCGCAAGGGCAAGATCCCGAACCGGGTCATCGACCAGCGCTTCGGCCGTGGTGCCGTGCTGGAGGAGGCCGTCAACGACGCCCTGCCGCGCTTCTACACGCAGGCCGTCGACGAGGGCAAGATCGAGGTCCTCGGCCAGCCCGACATCACCAACATCGAGGGTGTCGAGAAGATCGCCGACGGCGGTGACCTGAAGTTCACCGCCGAGGTCGACGTCCGCCCGGAGATCACCCTTCCGGACTTCTCGACCATCGAGGTCACCGTCGACCCGATCGCGGTCTCCGACGAGGACATCGCCAAGTCCCTGGAGCAGCTGCGCGAGCGCTTCTCCTCGGTCAAGGACGTCGAGCGCGCCGCCGCCGCCGGCGACATCGTGGTCGTCGACCTCGAGGCCAAGGTCGACGGCGAGGTGCCGGAGGACGGCACCGCCGCCGGCGTCAGCTACGAGATCGGCTCGGGCCGTCTGATCGACGGCATCGACGAGGCCGTCGTCGGCCTGGAGGCCGGTGGCACCGCCACCTTCACCACCGAGCTCAAGGGTGGCACCCAGGCCGGCAAGTCCTCCGAGGTCACCGTCAAGGTCACCGCCGTCCAGGAGAAGGAGCTGCCCGAGCTGGACGACGAGTTCGCCCAGCTGGCCAGCGAGTTCGACACCCTGGAGGACCTGAAGGCCGACTCCCGCAAGCGCCTGGAGCGCATGAAGGAGTACGACCAGGCCACCCAGGCCCAGGAGAAGGTGCTGGACGCGCTGCTCGGCCTGGTCGAGATCGAGTTCCCGGAGAAGCTCCTCAAGGACGAGATCGAGACCCGCAAGCACAACCTCGAGCACCACCAGCTGGAGCCGATGGGCCTCAACCTGGCGAGCTACCTGGAGACCCAGGGCAAGTCGGAGGAGGAGTACCTCGCGGAGACCGAGGAGCAGGCGAAGAAGGGCATCAAGACCCAGTTCGTCCTGGACCAGATCGTCGCCGACGAGGAGCTCAACGTCTCCCAGGAGGAGCTGACCGAGCACCTCATCCGCCGTGCCGCCGGTTCGGGCCTGACCCCGGACCAGTTCGCCCAGCAGGTCGTCCAGGGTGGCCAGGTGCCGCTGCTGGTCGGCGAGGTCGCCCGCGGCAAGGCGCTGGCCACCGTGGTCGAGGCCGCCAAGGTCGTCGACACCGAGGGCAACGAGATCAACTTCGACGACGACGAGGCCGACGAGTCGGCCGAGACCGTCAAGGCCCCGGCCGCCGAGGCCGAGGCCGAGGAGAAGACCGAGGCCTGACCGCCGCGGTCGCCTCGCTCGCCCGAGGCGTGAGCGCGGGCCCGGACGCCGTACGGCGTCCGGGCCCGCGCCGTTCCCGGGGCCCGGCCCGCCGGGGCCGCGAACCCTGCGCTCACAGCGAACAGTTCTGCGTGAGGGATTCAGCGGCCGGGCCTGCGCGTTAGGGTCCATGGACAGCAACAATCACGACGTGATACCCGGAAGCTGTGCGACATCGTGACGGCCGTGGAGCGACCGTCCAAATCGACTGAGCAGGTGGCTAAGTGACGTACCCGCAGATGCAGATGCCCGGCCCGATGGCGCCGCACGCCGCCGCTGGTGACGTGCTGGGCGGCCTCGGCGACCAGGTCTACAACCGGCTGCTCAACGAGCGGATCATCTTCCTCGGCCAGCAGGTCGACGACGACATCGCGAACAAGATCACCGCCCAGCTGCTGCTGCTGGCCGCGGACCCGGACAAGGACATCTTCCTCTACATCAACTCCCCGGGCGGCTCGATCTCGGCCGGCATGGCGATCTACGACACCATGCAGTACATCAAGAACGACGTCGTCACGATCGCGATGGGCATGGCGGCCTCGATGGGCCAGTTCCTGCTGACCGCCGGTGCCAAGGGCAAGCGCTTCTCGCTCCCGAACGCCAACATCCTCATGCACCAGCCCTCCGCCGGCCTCGGCGGCTCGGCCACCGACATCCGGATCCAGGCCGAGCAGCTGCTGCGCACCAAGAAGCGGATGTCCGAGCTGATCGCGTTCCACAGCGGCCAGTCCTTCGAGCAGATCACCCAGGACTCCGACCGCGACCGCTGGTTCACGCCGGAGGAGGCCCTGGACTACGGCCTGATCGACGCGATCATGCACAGCGCCGCGGACGTCCCCGGCGGCGGCGGCACCGGCGCCTGAGCCCCGGCCCGGGCCCACGAGACCACAGCCACAACGCTCCGGAGGACCAGAACACCCATGAACATCCCCAGCCTGTCGGCCGCCAAGGCCCGCGTCGAGGACATGCGGGCCGAGGGCCGCTACATCGTCCCGCGCTTCGTCGAGCGCACCTCGCAGGGCATCCGTGAGTACGACCCGTACGCCAAGCTGTTCGAGGAGCGCATCATCTTCCTCGGCTCGCAGGTGGACGACGTCTCCGCGAACGACATCATGGCGCAGCTGCTGTGCCTGGAGTCGATGGACCCGGACCGCGAGATCCAGATGTACATCAACTCGCCCGGCGGCTCGTTCACGGCCCTGACGGCCATCTACGACACCATGCAGTACGTCAAGCCGGACATCACCACCGTCTGCATGGGCCAGGCGGCCTCGGCGGCGGCCGTGCTGCTGGCGGCCGGCACCCCCGGCAAGCGGATGGCGCTGCCGAACGCCCGCATCCTGATCCACCAGCCGTACACCGAGACCGGCCGCGGCCAGGTCTCCGACCTGGAGATCCAGGCCAAGGAGATCTTCCGGATGCGCGAGCAGCTGGAGGAGATGCTGTCCAAGCACTCCAACAAGTCGGTCGAGCAGGTCCGCGACGACATCGAGCGCGACAAGATCCTCACGGCCGAGGAGGCCGTCGAGTACGGTCTGGTCGACCTGGTGATCTCGACCCGCAAGGCCTCGCTGACCTCCTGAGGCCGGCACTCCCTCCCGGCCCGTCCTCGCGGGCGGGAGGGGGCCGGGGGCTGCTCCGACGGCATCTGTTCGGTATCAATTCGCCCAGGGCGTAGGGCAGACCCGGCGAAGAGGGCGGAATCGGCGGCTCGGCAGAGTACCGTCGGATAGCGAGACCGATCGCCGTCGGCGTCGACGGTCCACAGCACCAGGCCCCGGAACTCCCGCGGGGCCCCTGGCGAAGGGGAAGCACCTCGTGGCACGCATCGGAGACGGTGGCGACCTGCTCAAGTGCTCGTTCTGCGGCAAGTCGCAGAAGCAGGTGAAGAAGCTGATCGCCGGCCCAGGCGTGTACATCTGCGACGAGTGCATCGACCTGTGCAACGAGATCATCGAGGAGGAGCTCGCCGAGACCTCCGAGGTGCGCTTCGAGGAGCTCCCGAAGCCCCGCGAGATCTACGAGTTCCTGGACCAGTACGTGGTCGGCCAGGACCTCGCCAAGAAGGCCCTGTCGGTGGCCGTCTACAACCACTACAAGCGGGTCCAGGCCGGTGAGGCCGGCCGCAGCGGCGGCAACGGCCGCGAGGACGCCATCGAGCTGGCGAAGTCCAACATCCTGCTGCTCGGCCCGACCGGCTCCGGCAAGACGCTGCTGGCGCAGACCCTGGCCCGGATGCTGAACGTGCCGTTCGCGATCGCCGACGCCACCGCGCTCACCGAGGCCGGCTACGTCGGCGAGGACGTCGAGAACATCCTGCTCAAGCTGATCCAGGCGGCCGACTACGACGTCAAGAAGGCCGAGACCGGGATCATCTACATCGACGAGATCGACAAGGTCGCGCGCAAGAGCGAGAACCCGTCGATCACCCGCGATGTCTCCGGCGAGGGCGTGCAGCAGGCGCTGCTGAAGATCCTGGAGGGCACCACCGCCTCGGTGCCGCCGCAGGGCGGGCGCAAGCACCCGCACCAGGAGTTCATCCAGATCGACACCACCAACGTGCTGTTCATCGTGGGCGGCGCCTTCGCCGGCCTGGAGCGGATCATCGAGGGCCGGGCGGGTGCCAAGGGCATCGGCTTCGGCGCGAACATCCGTTCCAAGCGGGAGCTGGACGCCAGCGACCACTTCCGTCAGGTGATGCCGGAGGACCTGGTCAAGTTCGGCATGATCCCGGAGTTCATCGGCCGCCTCCCGGTGATCACCAGCGTGCACAACCTGGACCGCGAGGCGCTGCTGCAGATCCTCACCGAGCCGAAGAACGCGCTGGTCAAGCAGTACCGCAAGCTCTTCGAACTGGACGGTGTGGAGCTGGAGTTCTCCCGGGACGCGCTGGAGGCGATCGCCGACCAGGCGATCCTGCGCGGCACCGGCGCGCGCGGCTTGCGGGCCATCATGGAGGAGGTGCTGATGTCCGTGATGTACGAGGTGCCCTCGCGCCAGGACGTCGCCCGCGTGGTGGTGACCGGGGACGTCGTCTCCAAGCACGCCATCCCGACCCTGGTGCCGCGCGACATGATCAAGCGGGAGCGGCGCGAGAAGAGCGCCTGACGCCCGACGGGTCCCGCCCGGAAACGACGAGGGCCCCGGTACCGCCTCCACGGGCGGTACCGGGGCCCTCGGGCGTGTGCGGGCCTACTTCGGGACCTCGGCGGCGGCGCGCAGGGCGCGGGTGTCCGCGGCGAGCTTGTCGAGGTCGGGGCGGCCGCCCTCCTCCGACGGCGGGGCCATCGCCAGGACCAGGCTGCTGGAGTCGGCCCAGGCGCAGACGCCCAGGTCGGTGCCGTCCTGGGAGGCCACGCCGCAGTCCATGCTGCCGCCCTTGGGGCCCGGGTCGACGGCGTGCCGGTCGCTGACCGTGGTGCCGTCCGACTGGAGACCCTTGAACATGGCGTTGAGCTCGGTCTTCGGGGCGAGCACCTTGCCGTAGGCGCCGAGCACCACGAGCTTGGGGTCCTCGGCGGAGTCCTGGTAGACGGCGCTGACGCCGGTCGGGTTCCAGGAGCCGTCGCCCTTGCCGAGCTCGGTGGTGATGCCCTCCTCCATCTGCCGGGCGACCGCGTTGTTCTCGTCCTTGGTGAGGCCGTTGAAGGCGGCCGGCAGGACGATCTTCTGGGTCCCGGCGTTGGAGGTGACGTCGAAGACGAAGTACGCGACCGCGCCGCCGATGAGGGCCAGCACGAGCACGAAGACGCCGACGAGGATGCCGAGGGTGCGCCGGGAGCGGCGCGGCGGAGCCGGCGCGGGGAACGCGCCGTACGGGGCGTAGCCGGGCGGCAGCGGCTGGCCCGGCGCACCGGGCGGGCCGGGCTGCGGCGGGACGGCGCCGTAGGGCGGCGGGGTCTGCGGCGGCGCGGGCGGGCCGGGGTAGGGCTGCCCGCCATAGGGCTGCCCGCCGTACGGGGGCTGGCCGCCGGGCGGCGGCGGGGCGCCGTAGGGGTTCTGCTCGGTCACGGAGGCCCTTCCTGGGACGGTGGTGCCGGGCTTGTACGAAGGCTCGGACGAATGTCCGGCACGTTATCGCACCGGTCCGTCACCCGGTCGGGGAATACCCCCCGGGGGCGGTGCCGGTCGGCTCCGGTGCCGGGCTCCGGTGTCCGGGGGGTGAAAGCCGTTCGTGACCCGGTTCCCGGGTTACGTAAACTGTCCGTCGTGACCGACACCACGAACCAGCGCCCCGTGAGCACGCACGCCGGGGACGACGCAGCCACCCTCCCGACGACCTTCGCCCCGGCGGAGGTAGAGGGCGAGCTGTACGAGCGCTGGGTAGAGCGCGGTTACTTCACCGCCGACGCCAAGAGCGACAAGCCCCCGTACACCATCGTCATCCCGCCGCCGAACGTCACCGGTGCGCTGCACCTGGGCCACGCCTTCCAGCACACGCTGATGGACGCGCTGACCCGCCGCAAGCGCATGCAGGGCTTCGAGGCGCTCTGGCTGCCCGGCATGGACCACGCCGGCATCGCCACCCAGAACAAGGTCGAGCAGCAGCTCGCCGAGTCCGGCCTGTCCCGCCACGACCTGGGCCGCGAGGCCTTCGTCGAGAAGGTCTGGGAGTGGAAGGCGAACTACGGCGGCAAGATCCTGGGTCAGATGCGCCGCCTCGGCGACGGCGTCGACTGGTCGCGCGAGCGCTTCACCATGGACGAGGGCCTGTCGCAGGCCGTCCAGACGATCTTCAAGCGGCTCTTCGACGACGGCCTGATCTACCGCGCCGAGCGCATCATCAACTGGTGTCCGCGCTGCCTCACCGCGCTGTCCGACATCGAGGTGGAGCACGAGGACGTCCCCGGTGAGCTGGTCTCGATCCGCTACGGGGACGGCGAGGACTCGATCGTCGTCGCCACCACCCGGGCCGAGACGATGCTGGGCGACACCGCGGTGGCCGTCCACCCGGAGGACGAGCGCTACCGGCACCTGGTCGGCCGGACCATCAAGCTGCCGCTGACCGACCGCGAGATCCCGGTCGTCGCGGACGAGCACGTCGACCCGGAGTTCGGCACCGGCGCCGTCAAGGTGACCCCGGCGCACGACCCCAACGACTTCGCCATCGGCCAGCGCCACGACCTGCCGAACCTGAGCGTCATGGACGAGCGCGGCGCGATCACCGTGCACGGCCCGTTCCTGGGCCTGGACCGGCTGGAGGCCCGCTCGGCCGTCGTCGGCGCGCTGCGCGAGCAGGGCCGGATCGTCGCCGAGAAGCGCCCGTACATGCACGCCGTCGGCCACTGCTCGCGCTGCCACACGGTGGTCGAGCCGCGGCTGTCGCTGCAGTGGTGGGTCAAGGTCGAGCCGCTGGCCAAGGCGGCCGGCGACGCGGTCCGCGACGGCAAGGTGGAGATCCACCCGAAGGAGCTGGAGCGCCGCTACTTCGACTGGGTCGACAACATGTACGACTGGTGCATCTCGCGCCAGCTGTGGTGGGGCCACCGGATCCCGGTCTGGTACGGCCCGGACGGCGAGGTCGTCTGCGTCGGACCGGACGAGCAGCCGCCGACGGGCGAGGGCTGGCACCAGGACCCGGACGTCCTGGACACCTGGTTCTCCTCCGGCCTGTGGCCGTTCTCCACGCTGGGCTGGCCGGAGAAGACCCCGGACCTGGAGAAGTTCTACCCGACCGACGTCCTGGTCACCGGCCACGACATCATCTTCTTCTGGGTCGCCCGGATGATGATGTTCGGCCTGTACGCGATGGACGGTCAGGTGCCGTTCAAGACGGTCGCCCTGACCGGCCTGGTCCGTGACGAGTTCGGCAAGAAGATGTCGAAGTCCTCCGGCACCGCCGTCGACCCGCTGGACTGGATGGACGCCTACGGCGCCGACGCCGTCCGCTTCACCCTGGCCCGCGGCGCCAACCCGGGCGCCGACGTGCCGATCGGCGAGGACTGGGTCAAGGGCGCGCGGAACTTCTGCAACAAGATCTGGAACGCCACCCGGTTCGCGCTGATGAACGGCGCGACCGTGGACGGCCCGCTGCCCGGCCCGGAGCAGCTGACCGCGGTGGACCGCTGGATCCTGTCGCGGCTGAACGCGACCGTGGCCGAGGTCGACGCGCTGTACGAGGACTACGAGTTCGCCAAGGCCTCGGACGCCCTCTACCACTTCGCGTGGGACGAGGTGTTCGACTGGTACGTCGAGCTCTCCAAGACCACCCTGGCCAAGGGCGGCGCGCCGGCCGAGGCCTCCCGCCGGGTGCTGGGCGAGGTCCTGGACGTCACCCTGCGCCTGCTCCACCCGGTCGTGCCGTTCGTCACCGAGGCGCTCTGGACGACGCTGACCGGTGCCGAGTCGGTGGTCGTCGCCGACTGGCCGAAGGACGCCGGCTTCCGGGACGCCGAGGCCGAGGCCGAGGTCGCCACGCTGCAGCAGGTGGTCACCGAGGTCCGCCGGTTCCGCTCGGACCAGGGCCTGCAGCCGGCCCAGAAGGTCCCGGCGCGCCTGGAGCTGGCGGGCACCGTGCTCGCCGTCCACGAGGACGCGATCCGCTCGCTGCTGCGGCTGACCGTGCCCGAGGAGGGCTTCGCGGCCACCGCCTCGCTGCCGGTCGCCGGCGCCACCGTGGCGCTGGACCTGTCCGGCACCATCGACGTCGCGGCGGAGCGCAAGCGCCTCGCCAAGGACCTCGCGGCGGCCGAGAAGGAGAAGACGCAGTGCGGCGCCAAGCTCGGCAACGAGGCCTTCCTGGCCAAGGCGCCGGACGACGTGGTCGCCAAGATCCGGACCCGTCAGGAGGCCGCCGAGGCCGACATCGCCCGGATCACCGCCCAGCTCGCGGCGCTGCCGCAGGGCTGACGCGCCGACGGTTCCCCGGAGCCGCATCCCGCCGACGCGGGGTGCGGCTCCGCCGTTTTTCCTGAAGGTCGGAAAATCGTGCGGCCCAATAGCCCAATCCGTTGCTCCCTTCCGGCGAATATTCATCCCGGACCGGGTGAGGACCTATTCCGCCCGAATTCATTCCGGTCTTGCCCGCGCGCGCTCGCGGAAGTTTCCAGGTCGACTGTGTACGGTGTGCTTCGAGTTTCGGACGGCGAGGAGCGACGGGAGGGCATGGGCGTGATGGTGACCGAGGAGCTGGCCGACGAACTGCCTGCCGAGGTGGTCGAGGAGGCCAAGGGGCGGGCGGCGACGCTGCTGCTCGCCTTCCGGCACGGCAACCAGCTCGCGTTCGACCACGCGTTGGACCGGCTGTTCGAGGAGCACGTCGAGCGCGAGGTGACCACGCTGCTCACCTGGATCGCCGCCGAGGCGGTCCGCAAGGCCTACGCCCCCGAGGTCGGCGACCGGGTGCTGCGGGCGATGGCCCGGCGCGCCCCGCGCGACACCGGCGCCGTCCACGTCGACGAGGAGGGCATGGACGCGGCCCGGCTGATCGAGGCGGTCGCGGCCGGCGAGGTGGCCGAGGTCCGCGGCCTGGTCGCCACCACCCCCGACACCACCTTCCTGCTCGGCGGTCTGCTGCAGGGCGTGGCGATGATGCTGCCGCTGCTGCCGGAGGGCGAGCTCGCGGAGATCACCGCCGAGCTGCGCCGCCGGCACGGCGGCGCGCCGGCGGCCGTGCCGGAGGCCCGGGCGGGGGTCTGACCCCCGCCCGGGCCCACGGCCCCGCGTTCGCCGGTTACGGCATCGCGTGCAGGTGGGAGCCGACGGTGGAGGCGATGCCGCCGCCCGCCTTGGCGTCCCAGTTGGTCGACCAGGTCATCGCCCCGCCGATCCCGGGCCACTTGGTGTCGGGCTTGAAGCTGCCGCAGTTGGTGCCGGCGGCCAGGCAGTCCAGCGCGTTGTTGACCACGCTCGGGCTGACGTAGCCGCCGCCGGCCGCACTGGTGGAGGCCGGGACACCGAGGCCCACCTGGTCGGGCCGCAGCCCGCCCTTGAGCTGGATGCAGGCCAGCCCGGTGAGGAAGTTGACGGTGCCCTGGGAGTAGACCTGGCCGTCGCAGCCCAGCATGGCGCCGGAGTTGTAGTACTGCATGTTGACGATGGTGAGGATGTCCTTCACGTTCAGCGCCAGCTTGAAGTACTCCATGCCGGTGGACTGCATGTCGATGGTCTGCGGCGCCATGGTGAGCGTGAAGCCGGAGCCCGCCCTGGCCGCCAGGGTGTGCAGCGCCTGGCCCATGTAGGTGGAGTTGATGCCGTTCTCCAGGTCGATGTCGACGCCGTCGAAGCCGTAGGTCTGCATCAGGGACCAGGCGCTGTTGGCGAAGGTGGTGGCCGCGGAGGCGCTGCTGACCGAGACGGAGCCCTTCTCGCCGCCGACCGAGAGGATCACCTTCTTGCCGGCCGCCTTCTTGGCCGCGATGTCGGCCTTGAACTGGGCGTCGGTGTAGCCGCCGAGCCGGGAGGAGAGCGTCGGGTCCAGGGTGAAGCTCAGGCCCCCGGGCGTGGAGGTGGCGTCGGCGAAGGAGACCGCGATGATGTCGTACGCGGCCGGGACGTCGCTGATCCGCTGCACGGTCGCGCCGTTGTCGAAGTTCTGCCAGTAGCCGGTCAGCAGGTGCTTGGACGGCGGCCGGGGCGTGGTGGCGGTGGGGGAGGGCGTGGTGGTGTCGGTGGGCGACGGGCTGCCGGGGTCGGTCGGGGTCGGCGTGGTCGCGGTCGGGGAGGGCTTGGGGTCGCCCGGGCCGAGCAGCGAGACGTCGTCGGCCAGGAAGGCCGGCTGCCCGTACCAGCCGTGCAGGTAGACGGTGACGCTGGTGGTGCTCGCCCCGGTGGTGAAGGTGGTGCTGAGCTTGGACCAGGCGCTGCCGCCGGGCGTCCAGGTGCTCGGGTCGGTGCCGCCGGTGCCGCGGGCGCCGAGGTAGACGTACGAGCCCTGGACCCAGCTGCTCAGGGTGTAGGTCGAGGACGGCTTGACGGCGACCGTCTGGGTGCATTCGCCGGTGTCGCCGCCGGCCGGGGTGGAGCGCAGCGCGCCGGTGCCGGAGTGGACCGTGCCGGTCTCCGGCGTGCCGGCCGTACAGGTCCAGCCGTTGAGGCGGTTGGCGTCCTCGAAGCCGCCGTTGGTGATCAGTTCGACGTCGGTGGCGGCGTGGGCGCCGGTGCCGCCGGCGAGGACCAGACCGCTCAGGCCGATCGCGACGGCACTGGCGCCGGCGAGCATCGAGTGGACGGCGCGCGGGCGCCGCTGTCGTGCAGGTGGCATGACTCCATCTCCTGTGGGGGAGGCCGGCGGCTCCCGTGGGGGAGAGCCGTCCGGGTGTCGATGGGTACGCGTGCGGGAGCTACCGACAATTCAAGTCCCTGTCGGGATAGGAGACTTGCCCTCACAAGGTGGAGTAGACCAATTCTGCTGTCAAGAGGGCCCCTGTCCGGGGGCCGTTCAGGCGGCCGTCGGCAGCGCGCCGGCGGGCGTCCCGACCTGCCCGGCGGTCAGGTCGGCGGTCAGGCCGGCGATCCGGGCGGAGGCCAGGCCGTCGCCGTAGGGGCTCGGGGTGGCCGCGAGCCGGGCGAGCCGCTCGGGGGTGTCGGCCAGCCAGGTCCGGGCGTGCTCGCCGAGCCCGGCGCCGGGCGCCACCAGCGCGGCGAAGCCGGCCTCGACGGCCTCGGGCCGCTCGGTGGAGCGGCGCACCACCAGCAGCGGGCGGCCGAGCACGGTGCACTCCTCCTGCACCCCGCCGGAGTCGGAGACCAGCAGTGCGGCGTGCCGGGCCAGGCCCAGGAAGTCGGCGTAGCCGACCGGCCCGGTCACCGCGAGCCGCTCCAGCAGGCCCTCCAGGCCGAACCGCTCGACGGCGGCCCGGGTGCGCGGGTGCATCGGGAACAGCACCGGGGTACCGGCCCGGGCGATCCGGTCGAGTTCGGCGAGGACGGCGCCGAGCGCCTCGGCGGTGTCGGTGTTCTCCGGCCGGTGCACGGTGGCCAGCACGTAGCCGTCCGCGGTGAGGCCGTGCCGGGCGAGCAGCGCGGCCCGGGCGGCGGCGTCCGGCAGCGAGCCGCGGACCACCTCGACGACGGTGTTGCCGGTGAGCGCGATCCGCTCCTCGGCGAGGGACTCGGCGCGCAGGTTGGCGGCGTTGTCGGGGGTGGCGGCGCACAGCAGGTCGGCGACGTGGTCGACCATCACCCGGTTGTGCTCCTCGGGCATCGCCCGGTCGAAGCTGCGCAGTCCCGCCTCGACGTGCACCAGCGGGATGTCCCGGGCGTTGGCGGCGAGCGCGCCGGCCAGGGTGGCGTTGGTGTCGCCCTGGACGACGACGGCGGCCGGGCGGTGCTCGGCGAAGGAGGCGTCGAGCTGGCCGAGCGACTGGGCGATCTGGCCGGCCCGGGGGCGGCCTCCGACGCCGGTGAGCAGTTCGGGGCTGGGCAGGCCGAGGTCGCGCAGGAAGCGGCCGGACATCGCCTCGTCCCAGTGCTGGCCGGTGTGGACCAGGCGGGTGGCCGGGCCGAGCTCGTGGATCAGCGGGGCGAGCTTGACCAGTTCGGGGCGGGTGCCGAGGACGACGGCGACGCTGCCGGGGGCGAGCGGACGGCGGGCGGCGGGCTTCGGGGTCGGGCACGCGGTCATGGCGGAACGGCTCCGGGGGTCGGGGCGGTCGGGAAGCGAAAAGGACGGGGGCTCAGGACTCGAGCGCGGTGGGGGCGCCGAGGGCGACCTTCTCGGCGTTGCGCCGGGTCTTGGCCCAGCCGTTGCGGCCGAGCAGCAGGCGCACGGCGGCCCGGGTGGCGACCACGAACAGGTGGTAGGCGTAGAGCCAGACCAGGGCGCCCCAGAGCAGGCCGGTGAGCCGGCGGCGGTCGGGGTGGACGAGCCGGCGGTAGGCCGGGCCCCAGAGGACCATCGGCAGGGTGGCGAGCACGAAGGCGAGCACCATCCACGGGCCGTACCGCAGCTGGAAGTCGGCGGTCTCCTCGGGGAAGAGCGCCAGCCCCGCCCCGGTGATGGCCAGCGAGAGCGGGGTGAGGACGACCAGCAGGACGCAGACCACCGGCTGGAGGAAGGTGTAGAGCACCTCGGCCTTGCCGGCGGGCCGGTAGTGCCGCGAGCGCAGCACCCGGCCGGTGTAGCGCAGGCACTGCATGTTGCCCTGGGCCCAGCGGGTGCGCTGGGTGAGGAAGCGCCGCCAGGAGACCAGGGCCTCCTGGGAGACGTTGGCCTCGGTGACATGGGTGAGCCGCCAGCCGGCCAGGCGCAGGTCGAGGCCGGACTCGTAGTCCTCCAGCAGGGCGCGCTCGGGCCAGGGCCGGCCGGCGCGGCCCTCCTCGGCGGTCAGCGAGTCCAGGGCGGTGAGCCGGACGAACTGGCCGTTGCCGCCGAGGCCGACGCTGCCGGTGCGGCGGCGCAGCAGTTGCATGCCGGCGTTGTTGGCCTGGAACTCGACGTCCTGCATCCGCACCAGGGCGCGGGCCAGCGCGTTGGCGGTCCGGCCGCGGCCGGGCAGCGGCCGCTCGTCGTCGGCGTTGCGCATCCGCACGCCGATCTGCACGGCGCCGGTGTCGGGGCGGCCCATCGCGCGGTCGTTGCAGACCTGTTCGAGGGTGCCGGGGTCGAGCCGCCCGTCGGCGTCGACCACGCCGAGGACCACCCGGGAGCGGTCGGTGCCGGGCGGCAGCCGGGCGGAGATCTCCCGGTAGGCGGCGTTCAGCGCGGCGCCCTTGCCGATCCGGGCGTGCGGGCGGCGGCGCTGCACCAGGTGGACGCGCGGGTCGCGTTCGGCGGCGGCGAGCACCAGGGCGCGGGTGCCGTCGTCGCTGTCGTCGTCGATCACCCACAGGTGGGCGGCGGGGGCGACGGCCCGCAGACCGGCGAGGGTCCGGGTGATCACCGCCTCCTCGTCCCGGCAGGGGATCATCAGGTGCCACCGGAAGGCGGCGGGGTCGCCGGGCTCGGCCGGGCTGCTGTGCCGGAAGGCGTGGCGGGAGCCGGCCCAGTAGACGAGGAAGCGGCCGAAGACCAGGACCATGTAGCAGAGCAGGGCCAGCGAGATCAGCCCGCCGAGCTGGAGGAACCCCTCGCGGCGCATCTCGACGAACTGGCGCAGGGCGTCGGGCATGGCGAGCTGCTCCTCGTGATCGAAGGTGTTTTGTCTCCTTGAGGTGCGAATCAATGCTTCATTGCGGTCTGATGTCGCTAAATCGATAGTAGGCACGGGAAATCGCCCAACTCGGGCAAAGTGGCGGTTCTCACCCCGTGAGGAGCGCCGGTCCCCGCTCCGTAGACTGTGGTCGTGAGCGACAAGGCCGACCCGAACCCGTACACCCTCCGCCCCGCCGACGGCGGTACCGGCGACGCCCTGCGCGACGTCGAGGTGGAACTCTCCGAGCGCTGGCCGGAGAACAAGCTGGAGCCCTCGCTCGACCGGATCGAGGCACTGATGGACATCCTGGGCCAGCCCCAGCGGTCCTTCCCCTCCATCCACGTCACCGGTACCAACGGCAAGACCTCCACCGCCCGGATGATCGAGCAGCTGCTCGGCGCCTTCGAGCTGCGCACCGGCCGCTACACCAGCCCGCACGTGGAGAGCGTCACCGAGCGGATCACCCTGGACGGCGCCCCGATCACCCCCGAGCGGTTCGTCGAGGTCTACCGCGACATCGAGCCCTACGTGCGGATGGTCGACGAGCGTGAGCCGGTCGCCATGTCCTTCTTCGAGGTGCTCACCGGCATGGCCTACGCGGCCTTCGCCGACGCGCCGGTGGACGTGGCCGTGGTCGAGGTCGGCATGGGCGGCTCCTGGGACGCCACCAACGTCATCGACGCGACCGTCGCGGTGATCACCCCGATCGGCCTGGACCACACCGACAAGCTGGGGGAGACCACCGGCGAGATCGCCGTCGAGAAGTCCGGGATCATCAAGCCCGGCTCCGTCGCCGTCGTCGCCCAGCAGCAGCTCGACGCCGCCCAGACCATCCTGCGGCGCGCCGTGGAGGTCGACGCCACGGTCGCCCGCGAGGGCATGGAGTTCGGCGTCATCCGCCGCGAACTCGCGGTCGGCGGCCAGCTGGTGACCCTGCGCGGGCTCGGCGGCGAGGAGTACGAGGAGGTCTTCCTGCCGCTGCACGGCGAGTACCAGGCGCACAACGCGGCCCTCGCCCTGGCCGCCGTCGAGGCGTTCTTCGGCGTCGGCGGCGCCCGCGGCGGCAAGCTCGACACCGACAAGGTCCGCCAGGCGTTCTCCGGCGTCAGCTCCCCGGGCCGCCTGGAGGTCGTCCGGCGCAGCCCCACCATCGTCCTGGACGCCGCCCACAACCCGCACGGCGCCCGCGCCACCGTCGCCGCGCTCACCGAGTCCTTCGGCTTCACCCGCCTGGTCGGCGTCATCGGCACCAGCGGCGACAAGGACGTGGCCGGCCTCCTGGAGGCCTTCGAGCCGCTGCTCGCCGAGGTCGTCGTCACCCGCAACTCCACCCACCGCGCGATGGACGTGGACGAGCTGGCCGCGCTCGCGGTCGAGATCTTCGGCGAGGACCGCGTCCAGGTCGAGCCCCGGCTCGACGACGCCATCGCCGCCGCCGTCACCCTGGCCGAGGAGGAGGGCGACCTCGGCGGCGCCGGGGTGCTGGTCACCGGTTCGGTCATCACGGTGGGCGAGGCCCGCCTGCTGCTCGGGAGGAAGTGACGATGAGGACGCTCTGCTCCTCGACGCTGATCGGCGAGGCCCTCGTGGTGCTGTTCGCGGCGCTGGTCGCGATGCAGCTCTCCGACGTCTCCACCGGGGCGCTGTGGACCGTCAGCGGCATCGCCATGGCGCTCTGCCTGCTGCTCTGCGGCATGATCAACCGCCCCGGCGCGGTCGCCGTCGGCTGGGCCCTGCAGCTCGCGCTGATCGCCAGCGGCTTCGTCGTGCCGACCATGTTCGGGCTCGGCGTGGTCTTCGCCGGACTGTGGTGGTGCTCGGTGCACTACGGCCGCAAGATCGACGAGATCAAGGCCGCCCGGGCCGCCGCCGCGGCCGTCTGAGGCGGCCCCGGACCGGGTCCGGGGCGTTCGCTCACGCAAGGTAACCTCTGCGGTAGTCGCACGGCGCACGCGGATCGGCGCGTGCGTGCCGAACCGCGTACGTGCCGAACCCCTTCCTCCAGGAGACGCCCCGTGTCCCAGCGCACTCTCGTCCTGCTCAAGCCCGACGCCGTCAAGCGCGGCCTGGCCGGCGAGATCATCAGCCGCATCGAGCGCAAGGCCGGCTGGCGGCTCGCCGCCGTCGAGCTGCGCACCTTCGACCGGGCGACGCTGGAGCACCACTACGCGGAGCACGTCGGCCGCCCGTTCTACGAGCCGCTGCTGGAGTTCATGACCTCCGGCCCGTCCATCGCCCTGATCGTCGAGGGCGAGGAGGTCGTCCCCGGCATCCGCATGCTGGCCGGCGCCACCAACCCGCTGGAGGCCGGGGCCGGCACCATCCGCGGCGACTACGCGACGATCACCCGCGAGAACCTCATCCACGCCTCCGACTCGGTCGAGTCCGCCGAGCGCGAGATCAAGATCTTCTTCCCCGCCCACGCCTGACCCGACCGGGCGGCGGCGATCATTCGGGACCTTCGGAAGGCCCCGGTCGGGACTATTGGCCCGGCCGGGGCATTCTTATCGGGAAATAGGGAACCAGGCCCTCCGACACGGCGTCCCAATGCCCGGAGAAGCGATCACGCCCCGGACAATGGACGGTATGCCCCACGTCGACGTCAGTGCCGACCGGCGTGACTACGATGGACGCGACTCAAGGGCCCGGTAAGGCAGCTCAGCTGGTCGCCGCCCACGCGTGGGCGCGCACACCGTCCACCCCACAAGACTCCGAGCCCGGGAAAGGCACCCCACCCCATGGCGAGCAACCTGTCGTTCATCGGCCGCGACTTGGCGATCGACCTCGGAACTGCCAACACGCTGGTGTACGTCAGGGGCAAGGGCATCGTCCTCAACGAGCCGTCGGTGGTCGCGGTCAACACCAACACCGGGGGCATCCTCGCCGTCGGCTCCGAGGCCAAGAAGATGATCGGCCGCACCCCCGGCAACATCGTCGCCATCCGCCCGCTCAAGGACGGCGTCATCGCCGACTTCGAGATCACCGAGCGGATGCTGCGCTACTTCATCCTCAAGGTGCACCGCCGCCGCTTCCTCGCCCGCCCCCGGGTCGTCGTCTGCGTCCCCTCCGGCATCACCGGCGTCGAGCGCCGCGCCGTCATCGAGGCCTCCCTGCAGGCCGGCTGCCGCCAGGTGCACATCATCGAGGAGCCGATGGCCGCAGCCATCGGCGCCGGGCTGCCCGTCCACGAGCCCACCGGCAACATGGTCGTCGACATCGGCGGCGGCACCACCGAGGTCGCCGTCATCTCGCTCGGCGGCATCGTCACCGCGCAGTCCATCCGGGTCGCCGGCGACGAGCTGGACAACGCCATCGTCCAGCACATCAAGAAGGAGTACTCGCTGCTCCTCGGCGAGCGCAGCGCCGAACAGATCAAGATGAGCATCGGCTCCGCCTTCGGCCTGGAGGGCGAGAAGGACGAGCACGCCGAGATCCGCGGCCGCGACCTGGTCAGCGGCCTGCCCAAGACCGTCGTCATCTCCGCCGCCGAGGTCCGCGAGGCCATCGACGAGCCGGTCAACTCGATCATCGACGCGGTCAAGACCACCCTCGACCAGTGCCCGCCGGAACTGGCCGGCGACGTCATGGACCGGGGCATCGTGCTCACCGGCGGTGGCGCCCTGCTCCGCGGCATGGACGAGCGGCTGCGCCGGGAGACCGGCATGCCGATCCACATCGCGGAGAACCCGCTGGACTCCGTCGCACTCGGCTCCGGCAAGTGCGTCGAGGAGTTCGAGGCGCTCCAGCAGGTACTCGACGCCGCGCCGCGCCGCTAGCAGAACCGACACCACAGCCGAACTGACGGGCCCCGCCCGGGTCCACAGCCCGGTCCGGCGGCCAGGGGCACGAAGGGGCAGTACCAGCACCGTGAGGGACACACGAGAGAGCCGGCTGCTGCTGATCCTGCTGGTGGCCGTCGCCTTCGCACTGATCACCGTCGACATCAAGGGCGGTGAGAGCTCCCCGCTCGGCGGCGCCCGGCGCGCGGCGGCCGCCGTCCTCGGCCCGGTCGAACGCGGCGCCGCCACCGCCGTCGACCCGGTCGCCGACACCGTCCGGGCCTTCCGCGACGCCGCCTCGCACAGCGGCCGCACCGACCAGCTCGCCCGCGAGAACACCGACCTGCGGCAGAAGCTCGCCTCCTCCGACATGGCCGGCGGGCGCACCAAGCAGCTCGACGACCTGCTGCGCACCGCGGGCGCCGGCGGATACACCGTCAAGGCCGCCCAGACCATCGCGATCGGCCCGGCCCAGGGCTTCTCCTGGACCATCACCATCGACGCCGGCAGCGACGACGGCCTCACCCGCGACATGACCGTCATCAACGGACAGGGCCTGGTCGGCCGGATCACCACCGTCGCCCCGACCACCTCCACCGTGCTGCTCGCCTCCGACCCCGGCTTCACCGCCGGCACCCGGCTGGAGGGCAGCGGCGAGATCGGCTTCGCCGCCGGCGGCGGCACCAGCGCCATGAAGGTCTCGCTGCTCAACGGCAAGGCCCAGGTCAAGGAGGGCGACCGGCTGGTCACCTTCGGCTCGCAGAGCGGCCGCCCGTTCGTGCCCGGCGTCCCGGTCGGCAAGGTGGTCCAGGTCGAGGCCAACCCCGGACAGCTCACCAAGACCGTCCTGGTCGAGCCCTTCGTCCAGTTCACCCGGCTCGACCTGGTCGGCGTGGTCGTCGTCCCGCCGCGCACCGACCCGCGCGACGCGGTCCTGCCGCCCGCCCCCGCGCCGGCCGCCCAGGGCCAGGCCGCCCCGGCGGCGCCCGCCGGCCCGGCCGTGCCCGTCGTGCCCGCCGCCCCGGCCGCCCTCCCGCCCGCCAAGCCCACTGGGGGGAACTGAGCCATGCGCCTCGCCCGCATCCCCGTCTCCGCCGTCCTGATCCTGCTCGGCCTGCTGCTCCAGGTCAGCGTCCTCGGCCGGCTGCAACTGCCCGGGGCCACCCCCGACGTGCTGCTGCTCGTCGTGGTCGGCCTCGCCCTCGTCTACGGGCCGACCGGCGGCTGCCTGGTCGGCTTCGCGGCCGGCCTGCTCGCCGACCTCGCCCCGCCCTCCGACCACGCCATCGGCCGCTACGCGCTGGTGCTGTGCCTGATGGGCTACGCCGCCGGGCTGCTGCGCCCCGAGCACGGCCGCCAGCGCTCGGTGCTCAGCGCGCTGCTGGTGGTGGGTGGCGCCGCGATCGCCTCCACCCTGCTGTACGCGATGGTCGGCGCGCTGGTCGGCGACACCGCCGCCCGGCACGTCGGGCTCGGCCAGCTGGTGGTCACCGCGCTGATCTACGACCTGCTGCTCGCCCCCTTCGTGGTGCCCGCCGTGATGCTGATCGCCCGCCGGTTCGGCAAGGGCCCGCTGGCCGTCGCCGACGACGACGAGGGCGGCCCCGGCCTCGGCAGCCTGACCCGCTACCGCACCACCCGCGACACCACGGGCGGCGCGTCCTTCAAGAAGAAGCGCCTGCTGGGCGCGGGAAAGCGCCCGTAGCCACGGCGCCGCCCCGGCCCGACCAGCCCGCCCGCCCCCGTTCTGTTTTTGGAGCGCACGAGACGTGAGCAACATCCCCGAGACCGGCCGTACCCGGCGGGTGAC
Source organism: Kitasatospora sp. NPDC058032 (assembly GCF_042885845.1). Classification (NCBI taxonomy): domain Bacteria; kingdom Bacillati; phylum Actinomycetota; class Actinomycetes; order Kitasatosporales; family Streptomycetaceae; genus Kitasatospora; species Kitasatospora sp. NPDC058032. Next base: position 47,964 of record NZ_JBHVRK010000032.1, read on the forward strand.
GATCCGTCTGGTGGTGCTGCAGATCCTGGTGCTCTCGCTGCTCGCCACCCTCGGCGGACGGCTGTGGTACCTGCAGATCCGCAACGCCGACGTCTACACCGCCAAGGCGACCGGCAACCACATCCGCGAGGTCGTCGAACCGGCCGTGCGCGGCGAGATCCTGGACGCCTCCGGGCGGATCCTCGCCGGCAACGAGACGAAGCTGGTCGTCTCGGTCAGCCGCACCTCGCTGCTCCAGCAGAAGGACGCCGGCAAGGCGGTGCTGACCCGGCTCGCCGAGGTGCTCGGGATGCCCGCCAAGGACGTCCAGGAGAAGGTCCGGCTCTGCGACGCCAAGACCCCGCAGCCCTGCTGGAACGGCTCGCCCTACCAGCCGATCCCGGTCACCAAGGAGGCGACCACCCAGCAGGCGATGCAGATAATGGAGCGCCGGGAGGACTTCCCCGGGGTCACCGCCCAGCCCACCGCCGTGCGCCACTACACCGGCGCCGAGGGCGCCAACCTCGCCCAGGTGCTCGGCTACCTCTCGCCGGTCACCGACGAGGAGGTGTCGAAGACCGCCGACCAGGCCGGCCTGGACCGCTACCTGCCGGCCGACCAGATCGGCCGCGCCGGGCTGGAGTCCGTCTACGACCGCGACCTGCGCGGCACCGCCGGCATCACCAAGCTGGAGGTGGACAACCTCGGCCGGGTGATCGGCACCGCCGACCAGGCCGCCCCGCAGACCGGCAACAACCTGGTGACCAGCATCGACGCCCGGGTGCAGAAGGTCGTCGAGGACAACCTGGCGCAGGCCATGGCCGACGCCCGCAAGACCTTCGACAAGGTCACCAACCGCAACTACGAGGCCGACTCCGGCGCCGCCGTCGTGATGGACGTGCACACCGGGCGGATCGTCGCGATGGCCAGCGCCCCCACCTACGACCCCAACCTGTGGCAGGGCGGCATCAGCGGCAAGGACTACCAGGCGCTGACCAGCAAGGAGTCCAACTTCCCGCTGCTCAACCGGGCCATACAGGGTCAGTCGGCCCCCGGCTCGACGTTCAAGGTCATCTCCACCACCGCCGCCGTCCAGGCCGGCTACTCGCTCGACGGCCGCTACGACTGCCCGAAGAGCCTGACCATCGGCGGGCGCGAGTTCAAGAACTTCGAGAGCGAGAACTTCGGTCCGATCTCCCTGGAGCGGGCCCTGGAGGTCTCCTGCGACACCGTCTTCTACGGCCTGGCGTACGACCAGTGGATGAAGGACGGCGGCATCAAGCCGAAGAAGGACCCGGGCGACTGGTTCTTCAAGACCGCCCACGAGTTCGGCCTCGGCGCCAAGACCGGCATCGACCTGCCGAGCGAGGTCACCGGCCGGGTGCCGGACCGGCAGTGGAAGCAGTCCTTCTACGACAACAACAAGGACGCCTGGTGCAAGCAGGCGGAGAAGGGCGGCAACAGCTTCTCCGACCAGATCGCCCGGGAGAACTGCGTCGACGGCTACCAGATGCGCGCGGGTGACGCCGTCAACTTCGCGATCGGCCAGGGCGACACCCTGGTCACCCCGATCCAGATGGCCCGGATCTACGCGGCGCTCGCCAACGGCGGCACCTTCTACCGGCCGACGGTCGCCAAGGCCGTGATAAGCCCGAGCGGGGAGCTCGTCCGCGAGATCGCCCCGCACGAGGACGGCCGGCTGCCCGGTGACCAGAAGCTGCTCGGCTACATCGACCAGGCCACCGCGGGCGTCATCACCAACGGCACCGCCGCCTGGAAGTTCACCGGCGCGGGCTGGCCGCAGGGGAAGATCGAGCTGCACGCCAAGACCGGCACCGCCGAGGTCGAGGGCAAGCAGACCACCTCCTGGCTGACCACCTACAGCCGCGACTACGCGGTCGTGATGACGATAAGCCAGGGCGGCACCGGCTCCGGCGGCTCCGGCGACGCGATCCGGCGGATCTACCAGTCGCTGTACGGCGTCGACGACAAGGGCAACATCGACCAGGGCAAGGCGCTGCTGCCCACGCCGCAGGCCGAGCTGCCGAAGTTCAACCCGGACGGCACCGCGATCGTCAAGCCCGCCTCGTTCGGCGCGGACGGCGCCGCGCCCGGCGACCCCGGGGTGAGCGGCGACTCGCCGCGGGTCTTCCTGGACCCGGCGCAGTCCGGCGGCACCGCCCCGGTGCTCGTCGCGGCCGAGGCCGCCGTCGAACCCACCCGCTCCACCGGAAGGGGCCGGGCATGACCTCCTACGGCTCGTACCGCCAGCTGCGGTTCGCCCCGCGGCGCGGCGGGGTGCCCAAGTCGCTGGCCAAGGACTCCCCGCTGTGGCGGATCGACTGGATACTGCTGCTGGCCGCGGTCGTCCTCTCGCTGGGCAGCTCGCTGTTGGTCTGGTCGGCGACCCGGGGGCGCGACTCGCTGACCCACGGCGACCCGCAGTACTTCCTGTTCCGGCACCTGACCAACGTCCTGATCGGGGCGGTGCTGTGCGCGGTGGTGATAGCGATAGGGAGCCGGCGGTTCCGCACGCTCGTGCCGTTCCTGTACGCCGGCGTGATCCTGCTGCTGCTGGCCACGCTCAGCCCGCTCGGCTCGACCATCAACGGCCAGCACTCCTGGATCCAACTGGGCGGCGGCTTCTCGGTGCAGCCGGCCGAGTTCGCCAAGCTGGCGATCGTGCTGTCGATGGCGATCGTGATGTCCGACCAGGTGGACGCGGGGGAGCGGGAGTTCCCGGCCGACAAGGCGGTGTTCCGCGCGCTGGTCTGGGCGACGCTGCCGATGGCCATAGTGATGCTGATGCCGGACGCCGGCTCGGTGATGGTGATGGCCGTCATCGTGCTGGGCATCCTGCTGGCCTCCGGCGCGGCCAACCGCTGGGTGCTCGGGCTGATGCTGGCCGGTGTCGGCGGATGTGTGGCGATCTGGAAGCTCGGGGTGCTGAGCAAGTACCAGATCGACCGCTTCGCCGCCTTCGCCAACCCGGCGCTCGACCCGTCCGGCGTCGGCTACAACACCGCGCAGGCCCGGATCGCGATCGGCTCCGGCGGGCTGTGGGGCAAGGGCCTGTTCCACGGGACGCAGACCACCGGGCAGTTCGTGCCGGAGCAGCAGACCGACTTCGTGTTCACGGTGGCCGGCGAGGAGCTGGGCTTCCTCGGTGCGATGGCGATCATCGTGCTGCTCGGCGTGGTGCTGTGGCGGGCCTGCCGGATCGCCCGGCACGCCACCGACCTGTACGGCACCATCGTGGCGGCCGGGGTGGTCGCCTGGTTCGCCTTCCAGGGCTTCGAGAACATAGGGATGTGCCTGGGCATCATGCCGGTGGCCGGCATCCCGCTGCCGTTCGTCTCCTACGGAGGCTCGTCGATGTTCTCGACCTGGGTGGCGATCGGGTTGCTGCAGGCGGTGCAGAGCCAGCGGCCGATAGCGGCCTGAGCGGTTCGCGCGGCGGGGCCGGTCCGGGGTGTTCCCCCGGGCCGGCCCTTTCTGTCGTCCGGGGGCTACCAGGTGTCCCAGTGGGTGATCCGGGCGGTGTCCACCCGCGGGCCGGGGCGGAAGTCGGTGCCCAGGGTGTGGGCGAGCGGGACCAGCGCGGTCTGGGCGACCGTCTCGTAGGGGATGCCGAGCAGCTCGGCGGCCTCGCGCTCGTAGTGCAGGTGCGGGGTGGTCCAGGCGGTGCCGAGGCCGCGGGAGCGGGCGGCGAGCATGAACTGCCAGACGGCCGGGAGGATCGATCCCCAGGCGTTGGCCTGGCCGATGTGGCCGGCCAGTTCGTGCCGGCCCTCGATCCGGACGCACGGCACCACCAGGACCGGGACCTCGTGCAGGTGGTCGAAGAGGTGCTGGGCGCTCACCGCCAGCCGCAGCCGGCGGGCGGCGTCCTCGGTGGTGCGGTCCAGGCCGGTGCGGGCGACGCGGTCGCGGGGGTGGGTCAGGCCGAGCCGGTAGAGGCCGGCCAGGGCGGCCCGCCGGGCCGGGTCGGTGACCACCACGAAGTCCCAGCGCTGGCGGTTGCGGCCGGTGGGGGCCTGGGTGGCGAGGGCCAGGCACTCCTCGACCAGGGCCCGGTCGACCGGGCGGGTGAGGTCGAGGCGGCGGCGCACCGCCCGGGTGGTGGTGAGGAGCTGGTCGGCGGTCAGATCGAGCTGTGGCACGGCCGGTGGCCTCCGGGATCGGTGGGCCGGCCGCGGGGCGGGGCCTCAGTCGGCCGGCGGGACGTCGAGGAGCTTGCGGGTGAGGCGGACCAGCGTCGCGCGCTCGTCCGGGGTGAGGGCGGCGAAGGCGTGGTCCAGGACGGGCGCCATGGCGCGGTCGGCCGCGGCCAGGGCGGCGCTGCCGTCCGGGGTGAGGGTGACGGCGTAGGCGCGGCGGTCGCGGGGGTGGCGCTCGCGGCGGACCAGGCCGGCGCCCTCCAGGGCGTCGACGCAGCCGACCATGACGCTGCGGTCGATCCGCAGCTGCTCGCTCAGCTCCTGCTGGGAGCAGCTGCCGACGGCGGCGAGCATCTTGAGCACCAGGTGCTGGGGGACCGTCAGGGGACCGCCGGAGAACTGCTCGTCGATGGCGCGGGCGACCGCGGTGGTGGCCCGGCAGAGCGCGACGTCCGGGCGGTCCAGGGTGAGCGCGGCGAAGTAGCGCCGCCGCTCGCCGCCGTCGTCCGCCCGGCTGGGCGAGGCGAGGCGGGCGGGCCGGGGGGCGGTGGCCATCGGGGCTCCTTCGGTGGTGGACGGCCAGCATAACGCTCCCCGGAGATTGTTTGACGGTAGATGATTTCTGCCGATACGTTTCGGTGAGCATACGTGATTGAAGGTCAGATTGTTGACCGGCAGACGGATTTGCCGGCGGAGGGGTCCGCCGGCGGAGGGACGGGGGTGGGCGATGACCGGGACCGGAGCCGCGGGGGAGCCGCGGGTGCGGTGGTTCGACCCGGCGGACGAACGGCTCGGCTGGGACGGCGTCTGCGGCTTCGAGCGGGCCGGCGGGACGGTGCTGCCGCTGCGGATGCCGCAGGAGCGGATCGCCACCACGCTCAGCGAGGACTTCGGCCGGCTCGCCGCGCTCCCGGCCGGCGCCCGCTTCGCCGTGCGCACCGACGCGGCCCGGCTGCTCCTGGACGTGGACGCGGAGGCGGGCGGGGCGCCGCTGGACGTGCTCGCCGACGGCGCGCTCGTCCACCGCCGCCGCCCCGGGCCCGGCCGGGAGCGGATCGACATCGCCCTGCCCGGCGTCCCGGCCGAGGTCGAGGTGTGGCTGCCGCACCTGTCCCGCACCCGCCTGGCCGCGGTCGGCCTGTCCGGCCACCGGCTGCTGGCGCCGGTCCGGCGCACCGGCCCGCGCTGGGTGGCCTACGGCAGCTCGCTGACGCACGCGATGTTCCCGCACGGGCCCTCCGAGAGCTGGACCGCGCTGCTCGCGCGCCGCCGCGGCTGGCGGCTGCGCAACCTCGGGTTCGCCGGGCAGGCCTATCTGGACCCGCTGGTCGCCCGGGTCCTGCGGGACACCCCCGCCGAGCTGATCACCTTGGAGATCGGCACCAACGCCTATCTCAAGTCGGCCTTCACCGCACGCAGTTGGGGTCCGGCGGTGGGCGGCTTCGTCGAGACCGTCCGGGACGGGCACCCGGACACCCCGATCGCCGTGATCGCGGCCCTGCCGTCGGCGCCGCGCGAACACGCCCGCAACGCCGCCGGGTTGACGCTGGCCGACGTGCGCGAGCTGACCGGCGCGGCCGTGCGGGTGCTGCAACGGCTCGGCGACCGGCGGCTGCACCTGGTGGACGGCCGCGACGTACTGCCGCTCGCGGAGGCGGACGGGCTGTACGCCGACGGCCTGCACCCGACGCCGGCCGGCGAGCACCGGCTGGCCGGACTGGTCGAGCCGTTCCTGCTGCCGCTGCTCGGCGCCTGAAGGGGGAGCGCCGGGCGGGGAGGGCCGGCCGGGGAGCGCGGGGCGGGGAGGTCAGCCGGCCGGGGACGTCAGCCAGCCGGGGACGTCAGCCGGGCGGCAGCAGGAGGTCGGCGGCGGCGAGCACCGCCCGGGTCTGGTGGGCGACCTGGGTCTCCACCGGCACCCAGCGGGCGCCCAGCCGGTGCAGGCCCTCCAGGCTCGCCGAGACGATGCCCCGGGCGCGCGCCCGGGCCGCGTCCGCCGCCGGGCCGCCGCAGTCCGCGAGCAGCCGCAGCAGCATCGAGGCGATCCGCAGCGGCACCCGCTCGGCCGCGATCCGCGCCGCGGTCACCCGGGACACCGACAGCGGCGCCGACGACCAGTGGGCGATCCAGTCGTCCACCACCGGCCGGCAGACCGCCAGGTTGAACTCCACGGCGCGCAGCAGCGGCCCGTACGCCACCCCCGCGTGCGGCGGCACCAGCGGCAGCAGGGCGGTCAGCTCCGCGACCCGGCCGGCCAGCCGGTCGGCGCAGGCCCCGACGGCGGCGCGCACGTCCGGCGCCGGGCGGGCGTCGCCGACCGCGTCGATCGCCCACATCGGGGCCTCCAGCACCGCCGTGATGCCGCCGTACCGGCCCGCGTACGACCAGGTGGACAGCTCCGGGCGGTCCGGCAGCGGCTGCCGGCGCCGGCCGGGCGCCGGCATCACATAGGTGCCGGGGGCCGGACTGTCCCAGCCGACCGCGTCGTAGGAGTCGACGTCCAGCGGGATGCCGCCGCGCGCCACCGAGCGGGCGAAGCGGTCGGCCAGGGCCGGCAGCGGCCGGGTGAGCTGCACGAACGCGCCGCCGAAGTCCACGCCGTGCAGCGAGCACTGGAGCACCGGGCGCAGCTCGTCGATCAGCCCGGTCAGCACCCGGCTCTCCGGCATCGGCGCCAGCGGGCCGTCCGGGTGCGGCAGCAGCTCCGGCTGCTCGTGGAAGGCCGGGCGGAAGAAGTGCTCGTAGTGCCGGGCCGCGGTCAGCGGGCCGTGCAGCCAGCCCTCGTTGAGTGCGGCGCCGTCCGGGTCCAGGCAGAGCAGGACGTGCCAGCCGACCCCCGGGCGCGGCGGCAGCTCCAGCACCCGCTCGGCCAGCCCGACGGCGGCGGCCAGGCCCACCGGCTCGTTGGGGTGCGGCCCGCCGACGGCCAGCACCGTGTGCTCGCCGCCGTCCACCGAGAGCAGCACCAGCGGGCGCCCCGCCCGGGAGCGGCCCACCTCGCGGACCCGGCAGCGCCCCGGGTGGCGGCGGGCCAGCCGGCGGGCGGCGGCGATCGCGCGCGCCACCGTCGGATAGGTCCCGGTGCCGAGGTGCGGGGCTTGGATCCGGCGCGTCCGCCGGCCCGTGTCGGTCATGGCTCTCCTGTCCTCGGGGGCGGGCGGGGCGGCACGGTCGGGCGCCCGGCGCGGGGTCGGGGGCCTCGGCCGGGAGCGCGGCGCGAGGTCGCACCGGGCCTGCCGGCGCGGCCGGTGCGCGCGCGGCCAACTCCCTCGTCCCGGGGCGCACAGGACCTTCCGGTGGAGCCTTGCCAGTACCGCACGTGCCCGCGGAACGTGTCAACAGTCGTCGGGCACCCGCGGTGGGGCCGCGGTGGGCCCGCGGTCGGACGCCGGTGGGGCCGCGTTCACGTGCCGGGATCCCCGGCCGGGCCCGGTCCGGGGCCCGGACCACCGCGCTCGGCCGGGCCTGGGGCCGCGGCGGTTCGGCTACCCTTGAGGGTCACCCCTCCCAGCCGTCGCCCCCGCGGAGTGCGCGGCGGTCCCGAACGTCGTAAGGGTTCCTAGTACTCATGACTGTCGAATCGGTCTTCCCACGCCTGGAGGCCCTCCTCCCGCACGTCCAGAAGCCGATCCAGTACGTCGGCGGCGAGCTGAACTCGACCGTCAAGGACTGGGACGCCTGCGACGTCCGCTGGGCGCTGATGTACCCCGACGCCTACGAGGTGGGCCTGCCTAACCAGGGCGTCATGATCCTCTACGAGGTGCTCAACGAGCAGGAGGGCGTCCTCGCCGAGCGCACCTACAGCGTCTGGCCGGACCTCGAGGCGCTGATGCGCGAGCACGGCGTCCCCCAGTTCACCGTGGACGCCCACCGGCCGGTGCGCGCCTTCGACGTGTTCGGGCTCTCCTTCTCCACCGAGCTCGGCTACACCAACATGCTGGCCGCGCTCGAACTGGCCGGCATCCCGCTGGCCGCCGCCGACCGGACCGACGAGGACCCGGTCGTGCTGGCGGGCGGCCACGCCGCGTTCAACCCCGAGCCGATCGCGGACTTCATCGACTGCGCGGTGATCGGCGACGGCGAGCAGGCCGTGCTCGACATCACCAAGATCGTCCGGCAGTGGAAGGCCGAGGGCCGCCCGGGCGGGCGCGACGAGCTGCTGCTGCGGCTGGCCCGCACCGGCGGCGTGTACGTGCCGAAGTTCTACGACGTCGAGTACCTGGCCGACGGCCGGATCGGGCGCGTCGTGCCGAACGCCCCCGGTGTGCCGTGGCGGGTCTCCAAGCACACCGTGATGGACCTCGACGAGTGGCCCTACCCGAAGCAGCCGCTCGTCCCGCTCGCCGAGACCGTCCACGAGCGGATGTCCGTGGAGATCTTCCGCGGCTGCACCCGCGGCTGCCGCTTCTGCCAGGCCGGCATGATCACGCGCCCCGTGCGGGAGCGAAGCATCACCGGCATCGGCGAGATGGTCGAGCGCGGGCTCAAGGCGACCGGCTTCGAGGAGGTCGGCCTGCTGTCGCTGTCCTCCGCGGACCACACCGAGATCGCCGACGTCGCCAAGGGCCTGGCCGACCGCTACGCCGAGGACAAGATCGGCCTGTCGCTGCCGTCCACCCGCGTCGACGCCTTCAACATCGACCTCGCCAACGAGCTCAGCCGCAACGGCCGCCGCTCCGGCCTCACCTTCGCCCCCGAGGGCGGCAGCGAGCGCCTGCGCAAGGTGATCAACAAGATGGTGTCGGAGGAGGACCTCATCCGCACCGTCGCCACCGCCTACGGCAACGGCTGGCGCCAGGTGAAGCTGTACTTCATGTGCGGCCTGCCCACCGAGACCGACGAGGACGTGCTCCAGATCGGCGAGATGGCGAAGAACGTCATCCAGAAGGGCCGGGAGGTCACCGGCCAGAACGACATCCGCTGCACCGTCTCCATCGGCGGGTTCGTGCCCAAGCCGCACACCCCGTTCCAGTGGGCCCCGCAGCTGTCCGCCGAGGCCACCGACGCCCGCCTGGCCAAGCTGCGCGACTCGATCCGCGGCGACCGCAAGTACGGCAAGAACATCGGCTACCGCTACCACGACGGCAAGCCCGGCATCGTGGAGGGCCTGCTCTCCCGCGGCGACCGCCGGGTCGGCGCGATCATCCGCGCGGTCTACGAGGACGGCGGCCGCTTCGACGGCTGGCGCGAGCACTTCTCGTACGACCGCTGGATGGCGAGCGCCGAGAAGGGTCTGGCCGGCACCGGCGTCGACGTCGACTGGTACACCACCCGCGAGCGCGGCTACGAGGAGGTCCTGCCCTGGGACCACCTGGACAGCGGCCTCGACAAGGACTGGCTCTGGGAGGACTGGCAGGACGCTCTGGAGGAGGTCGAGGTCGACGACTGCCGCTGGACCCCGTGCTTCGACTGCGGCGTCTGCCCCCAGATGGACACGGCCATACAAATCGGCCCCACGGGCAAGAAGATGCTCCCGCTCACCGTGGTGAACAAGTAGCCGCAGAAGGCACCGGAGCGCCCCCGTCGGATCCGTCCGGCGGGGGCGCTCCGGGTCGGTGCGGGCGGGGGCGGGGCGAGGGGTGGGCCGGGGCGCGTACCCTTTGAGGTGACAGCGTCCGGACAGTGGCGGGAAAACGCCGCCGCTGTGGACGGGGACAACTGACGAAGGACTGAGCGACCTGGCACGCCGTACGCCCGACGGTCCGCCGCCCGCGCCGACGGTGCAGCGGATCCGTCTCCGCTACACCAAGCGCGGCCGGCTCCGCTTCACCAGCCACCGCGACTTCCAGCGCGCCTTCGAGCGTGCCCTGCGCCGGTCGGCGGTGCCGATGGCCTACTCGGCCGGCTTCACCCCGCATCCCAAGGTGTCCTACGCCAACGCCGCGCCGACCGGCGTGGCCAGCGAGGCGGAGTACCTGGAGATCGGGCTCGCCGCCCCCCGCGACCCGGAGGAGCTGCGCGTCCAACTGGACGAGTCGCTGCCCGGGGGCCTCGACGTGATCGACGCGGTCGAGGTGCGCACGCCCAACTTCGTGGAGCGCCTGGAGGCCTCCGAATGGCAGGTCCGGCTCGACGGCGTCGAGCCGCAGGAGGCGGGCCGCGCGATCGCGCTGTTCCTCGCCGAGGAGCGGGTCGAGGTCGAACGCCTCACCAAGAACGGTGTCCGGGTCTTCGACGCGCGCGGCGCGGTGGCGGCTCTCGAACTCCTCCCGCCGCAGGTCGTCGACGGTGCGGCCACGGCGGGTGAAGAGGCCCGCGATGTTCGGACCGGGCGTCCCTGTGCGATACTGCGCCTGGTAGTACGACACGCCACACCCGCCGTACGACCCGACGACGTGTTGTCCGGTCTCCGTGCGACGGCCGACCTGGCGCCGCCGGTCCCCGCAGAGGTGACCAGGCTGGCGCAGGGGCCGCTCGACGAGGGGACCGGCACGGTGACCGACCCGTTGGCGCTCGACCGCGCCGCGGCCCCGGCCGGCCCTGTGGCCACCGGCGAGCCGCGCGCAACCGCGTCCGCCTAGCGGGCGGAGGCCGGGTCCAGTTCCCCACTGGGCCCGCTGGTCCTCCAGGCCCCCGCGGCTCCCCAGGGGAGCGAGCGTCGTCGAAGCACAGGCCGGCCTCTTGCGGCCCGCCGACCCCGAGGGTCGGTGGGCCCGAGGACCCCGTCCGGGAGCCACCCGGGGTTGGGGAACGGCGCAGCTTGGGAAAACCTCAGAAGACTGGTCAGACCAGAAGACTTTCGACACCCCGCCGAGTGCGGGGCGCCGAGCGAGACTACGAGCCCCTGTGCGGCCTCGCGTCCGCGCGGCGGCACCGTGAAAGGGTCCGGCCCGAGCATCGTCGCGATGCCGGCCGGCCACCGGTGCCGCGCCGTGCCCGGATGCGGAGCCCGGGGGCCTGACGGGAGATCCACCCGCATGCTCGAGAACACCGATCCGCAGCAGTCTGCGGCAACGGAACAGAACGACACCGCCGCGTCCGGCGGCGAGGGCGCGTCCGCCGCGCCTCCGCGCCGGCGCCGCCGCGCGGTGTCCCGCCCGGCCGGTGCGCCGCAGGGCGCGGCCGCGGAGACCGCCGAGACGGTCATCGCCGCCGAGGAGCCGGTGCCGGCCGCCGCCGAGCCCGAGACCGCCGCCGCCGAGCCGGTCGTGGAGAAGCCGGTGCGCGCCCGCCGCACCCGCAAGCGGGCCGAGGCGCCCGCCGGTGCGCCCGAGGCCACCGCCATCGTGGTCACCGCGCCGGACGCCGACGGGACGCCGGCCGTGGCCGAGCCCGAGGCGCCGCAGAAGGCGGAGAAGGCCGACAAGACGGAGAAGGCCGAGAAGGCCGAGAAGCCCGTGCGGGCCCGCCGGACCCGCAAGAAGGCCGAGGCCGTGCCGGTCGAGGAGCCGGTGCAGGCCGTTGCCGAGCCCGAGCCGGTCGTCGAGCCGGTCGCCGCCGAGCCGGTGGCCGTCGAGGCGCCCGTCGAGGAGGCTCCGGCCGCTCCCGCGCGCCGTGCCCGCCGCCGTCGGGTGGTCGAGGCCGCCCCGGTGGTCGAGCCCGCCCCCGTCGTCGAGGAACCGGTGGCCGAGGAGCCCGAGGCCGAGGAGGCCCCGGCCGAGGAGCCGGTCGTCGAGACGCCCGCCGTCGAGCAGCCCGCGCCCGCGCCGGCCGCCGAGGCCGAGCCGCCGCAGCGGGTGCGCCGCCGCGCCGTCCGCCCGTCCACCGCGATCTTCCAGGCACCGGTCTTCCAGGAGCCCGCCCCCTACGTCGCCCCGTCCGCGCCGGCCGCCCCGCAGCCGGCCGCCGCCGAGGCGCCCGCCGCGCCGGTGGAGCGCGAGGAGCGCGAGGAGCGCGCGGAGGAGGACGAGTTCGAGTACAGCGGCGTCGGCCGCCGCCGCCGCGTCCGCACCTCGGTGCGGGTGCAGACCCCGGCGCGCTCGAAGGCCGCCAGGGGTGCCGCGAAGCCCGCCGCCGCGAAGCCGGTCGTCGAGAAGCCGGTCGTCGAGAAGCCCGTGGTCGAGGAGCCGCCCGTCGAGGCGCCCGCCGCCGTCGAGGCCCCCGTCACCGGCCCCGAGGCCGAGGACGAGTGGGAGGACGGCCGCCCGTCGCGCCGCCGTCGCCGGGGCGGCCGCCGCCGCCGTCGTGGCGAGGCCGAGGAGATCGAGGCCGAGGCGCCCGAGACGGAGCAGCCCACCGCCGAGGAGCCGGCCGACGAGGACGACGAGGACGACGACCTGGCCGCCGGCCTGTCCTCCTCGCGCCGCCGTCGCCGCCGTCGCCGCCGCAGCGGTGAGGCCGGCGCCGTCGAGACCGCCGAGACCACCGAGGACGGCGTCCGCACGGTGGTGAAGGTGCGCGAGCCGCGCCGCCGCTCCACCGAGCCGTCCTTCGACCCGGACGAGGTGCAGTCCATCAAGGGCTCCACCCGCCTGGAGGCCAAGAAGCAGCGCCGCCGCGAGGGCCGCGAGCTGGGCCGCCGCCGCGTGCCGATCATCACCGAGGCCGAGTTCCTGGCCCGCCGCGAGTCGGTCGAGCGTGTCATGGTGGTGCGCCAGAACGGCCAGCGGACCCAGATCGGCGTCCTGGAGGACGGCGTGCTCGTCGAGCACTACGTCAACAAGGAGCAGGCCACCTCGTACGTCGGCAACGTCTACCTGGGCAAGGTCCAGAACGTGCTGCCGTCCATGGAGGCCGCCTTCGTCGACATCGGCAAGGGCCGCAACGCGGTGCTGTACGCCGGCGAGGTCAACTTCGGCGCGCTCGGCGGCCACGGCGGCCCGCGCCGGATCGAGTCGGTGCTGAAGTCCGGCCAGTCCGTGCTGGTGCAGGTCTCCAAGGACCCGATCGGCCACAAGGGCGCCCGGCTGACCAGCCAGATCTCGCTGCCCGGCCGCTACCTGGTCTACGTGCCCGAGGGCTCGATGACCGGCATCTCCCGCAAGCTGCCGGAGAACGAGCGCGCCCGCCTGAAGCAGATCCTCAAGAAGATCGTCCCGGACGACGCGGGCGTCATCGTGCGCACCGCCGCCGAGGGCGCCTCCGAGGACGAGCTGACCCGCGACGTCCAGCGGCTGCAGCAGCAGTGGGAGGACATCCAGAAGAAGGCCGCGTCCGGCAACGCCCCGGCGCTGCTCTACGGCGAGCCGGACATGACCGTCCGGGTCGTGCGCGACATCTTCAACGAGGACTTCACCAAGGTCATCGTCTCCGGCAACGAGGCGTGGAACACCATCCACGACTACGTCTCCAACGTGGCCCCGGACCTCGCCGAGCGGCTCCAGCGGTGGACCTCCGAGGTGGACGTGTTCGCCACCTACCGGATCGACGAGCAGCTGATGAAGGCGCTGGACCGCAAGGTCTGGCTGCCCAGCGGCGGTTCGCTGGTGATCGACCGCACCGAGGCGATGGTCGTCATCGACGTCAACACCGGGAAGTTCGTCGGCCAGGGCGGCAACCTGGAGGAGACGGTCACCCGGAACAACATCGAGGCGGCCGAGGAGATCGTGCGCCAGCTGCGGCTGCGCGACCTCGGCGGCATCATCGTGATCGACTTCATCGACATGGTCCTGGAGTCCAACCGCGACCTGGTGCTGCGCCGCCTGCTGGAGTGCCTGGGCCGGGACCGGACCAAGCACCAGGTGGCCGAGGTCACCTCGCTGGGCCTGGTGCAGATGACCCGCAAGCGGGTCGGCCAGGGGCTGCTGGAGTCCTTCTCCGAGCCCTGCGTGCACTGCAACGGCCGCGGTGTGATCGTCCACATGGAGCAGCCGAGCGCCCACGTGCACGCCGGTGGCGGCGCGGCCGCCGTCGAGGCGGGCTCGGGCGGCGGCAAGCGCCGGCGCCGGGGCAAGGGCGGCGCGGCGCACGAGGAGCCGCAGGTCGTCGAGGCCGTGGAGACCGTGGAGGCCGTCGAGCCGGTGGAGGTCGTCGAGACCGCCCCCGAGGCGCCGGTCCGCGAGGAGATCGAGGGCCAGCTGGCGATCGAGGTGCCGGGCGTCGAGGAGGCGCCGGCCGAGGTCGAGGCCGCGGTCGTCGAGGCTCCGGTCGCCCCGGCTCCCGCCACCACGCCCAGTGGGCGGCCCCGCCGCCGGGCGGTGCGCAAGGCCACGGCCCCGGCCGGTGCGCCGGGCGAGGCGGAGATCGTGGTGCTGCAGGCCAAGGCCGAGGCGGCGCTGGAGTCGGCCCTCGCGGCCGCCGACGCCGCCGCGCAGGCCCCGGCCGAGCCGGTCGTCGCCGAGGCGGTGGCCGAGCCGGTCGTCGCCGAGGTCGTCACCGAGGCCGAGGCCGTCAGCGAGCCGGCCGCCGAGACCGCCGCCGAGCCGGCCGCGGCCGAGGAGCCCGCCGAGGAGGCTCCGGCTCCCAAGAAGCGGGCGGCCCGCAAGACCGCCGCGAAGAAGACCACCGCCGCCAAGAAGACGACGGCGGCGGCGAAGAAGACCACCGCCCGCAAGACCGCCACCAAGCGGACGAGCGCGGCGGCCAAGAAGGCGGCGGCCGCCGAGGGTGATACGGCGGCCGAGTAGTGCCCGGTCCGGGGCGGACCCCCTCCGCCCCGGACCCGTACGGGCCGGTTTGCCCCCACGGCGGCCGGTCCGTATTCTTGACCACTGGCGTGTCTACGCCATGCTCCCGAGCACATCACCTCCCGGGGCTCGCAAGAGTCCTGCGGGAGAGGTCCCCTGTGTCCGTACCCAGGTGGCTGGCATCAGGAGCTCCGACCGAGTTGGGAAAGTAGGTACCGCATGTACGCGATCGTTCGCGCAGGCGGCCGCCAGCACAAGGTCGCCGTCGGCGACGTGCTGGAGATCGACCGTATCGAGGCCAAGCCGGGTGACTCGGTGGAGCTCTCCACCATCCTGGTGGTCGACGGCGAGGCCGTCACCTCCGACCCGTGGGTGCTGGCCGGCGTCAAGGCCCACGCCGAGGTCGTCGACCAGACCAAGGGTGACAAGATCGTCATCCTGCGCTACAAGAACAAGACGGGCTACCGCCGTCGCCAGGGTCACCGCCAGCAGCACACCGCGGTGCGCATCACCAGCATCGACTCGGTCAAGTAAGGGGATAGCCAGATGGCACACAAGAAGGGCGCAAGCTCTACCCGCAACGGCCGTGACTCGAACGCCCAGCGCCTCGGCGTCAAGCGCTTCGGCGGCCAGGTCGTCTCCGCCGGCGAGATCATCGTCCGCCAGCGCGGCACCCACTTCCACCCGGGTGCCGGTGTCGGCCGCGGTGGCGACGACACCCTGTTCGCGCTGACCGCCGGTGCCGTGCAGTTCGGCACCCGCCGCGGCCGCAAGGTCGTGAACGTCGTGGCCGTCGAGGCCTGAGTCACCTGACTCACACTGAAGGGTGGGCCGGAATGATCCGGTCCACCCTTCGCGCTTTACCGCAGGCAGAACCACTTTCTTCGTATCGGAGGCACTTCCATGACCACCTTCGTGGACCGCGTCGAACTCCACGTCGCCGCGGGCAGCGGGGGCCACGGCTGCGCCTCCGTGCACCGCGAGAAGTTCAAGCCGCTCGGCGGCCCGGACGGCGGCAACGGCGGTGAGGGCGGCAGCGTCATCCTCACCGTCGACGCGCAGGTCACCACCCTGCTGGAGTACCACCACTCGCCCAAGCGCAAGGCCACCAACGGCAAGCCCGGCGCGGGCGGCCACCGCACCGGCGCCGACGGCCAGGACCTCGTCCTCGCCGTGCCGGACGGCACCGTCGTCCTCGACCGGAACGGCAACGTGCTCGCCGACCTCGTCGGCCACGGCACCAGCTTCGTCGCCTCCCAGGGCGGCCGCGGCGGCCTCGGCAACGCCGCCCTCGCCTCCGCCCGCCGCAAGGCCCCCGGCTTCGCGCTGCTCGGCGAGCCCGGCGAGGCTCGCGACATCGTCATGGAGCTCAAGTCCGTCGCCGACGTCGCCCTCGTCGGCTACCCGAGCGCCGGCAAGTCCTCGCTGATCTCGGTGCTCTCCGCCGCCAAGCCGAAGATCGCCGACTACCCGTTCACCACCCTGATCCCCAACCTCGGGGTGGTCACCGCCGGCGACACCGTCTACACCATCGCGGACGTCCCCGGCCTCATCCCCGGCGCCAGCCAGGGCAAGGGCCTCGGCCTGGAGTTCCTGCGGCACGTCGAGCGCTGCTCCGTCCTCGTGCACGTCCTGGACTGCGCCACCCTGGAGCCCGGCCGCGACCCGCTGACCGACCTGGAGACCATCGAGGCCGAACTCGCGCAGTACGGCGGCCTCGAGGACCGCCCGCGCCTGGTCGCCCTCAACAAGGTCGACGTACCGGACGGCCAGGACATCGCCGACCTCACCCGAGCCTCCCTGGAGGAGCGCGGCTACCGCGTCTTCGAGGTGTCCGCCGCCTCCCGCAAGGGCCTGCGCGAACTCAGCTTCGCCCTGGCCCAGATCGTCGCCGAGGCCCGCGCCGCCAAGCCGGTCGAGGAGTCCACGCGGATCGTGCTGCGCCCTGCGGCCGTCGACGACGCCGGCTTCACCATCACCGAGGAGGACGGCGCCTACCGCATCCGCGGCATCAAGCCCGAGCGCTGGGTCCGGCAGACCGACTTCTCCAACGACGAGGCCGTCGGCTACCTCGCCGACCGGCTGGCCCGCCTCGGCGTCGAGGAGAAGCTGTGGAAGGTCGGCGCGCAGGAGGGTGACACCGTCATCATCGGTCCCGACGAGAACGCCGTCGTCTTCGACTGGGAGCCGACCATGGCCGCCGGCGCCGAGATGCTCGGCCGCCGCGGCGAGGACCACCGCTTCGAGTCCCCGCGCCCGGCCGTCGACCGCCGCCGCGAGAAGCAGAAGGGCCGGGACGCCGCTGAGGCCGAGTACCTCGCCTTCGAGGCGCTCTCCAGCGGCCGTCAGGCCGCCGTCGAGGGCGACGACGAGGACTGACCGGCCCCGTGCCACCGGGCGGGCCCCCGCCATCCGTTCCAACGGGTGGCGGGGGCCCGCGCGTTGACGCGGCGTCCGGCGCCCGACGGCCGCCGTGGGCGCCGTCGGGCCGCCGTCCGGCCGCTGGAACGCGGTGCGGTCCGGCCGTGCCGATCGCGTAGATTGCGGGGGAAACGGCCGGGCCGGGGCCCGCCGCCAGTGCACCCACCGGAAGGGCGAAGCCGAGATGAGCGAGGACGAACTGCGGTCGGAGGTGCTGGCCGCGCGGCGCATCGTCGTCAAGGTCGGCTCCTCCTCACTCACCACGGCCGCCGGCGGCATCGACGCCGACCGGGTCGACGCCCTCGTCGACGCCCTCGCCAAGGTCCGCACCCGCCCCGACGCCCCCGAGATCGTGCTCGTCTCCTCCGGCGCCATCGCCGCCGGCCTCTCCCCGCTCGGCCTGGAGAAGCGGCCCAAGGACCTCGCCCGCCAGCAGGCCGCCGCCAGCGTCGGCCAGGGCCTGCTGATCGCCCGCTACACCGCCTCCTTCGCCCGCTACGGACTGCGCGTCGGCCAGGTCCTGCTCACCGCCGAGGACGCCAGCCGCCGCGCCCACTACCGCAACGCCTACCGCACCCTCGACCAGCTGCTCGCGATGGGCGCCATGCCGGTCGTCAACGAGAACGACACCGTCGCCACCGCCGAAATCAAGTTCGGCGACAACGACCGGCTGGCCGCCCTCGTCGCCCACCTCGTCCGCGCCGACCTGCTCGTCCTGCTCTCCGACGTCGACGGCCTCTACGACGGCGACCCCTCCCGCCCCGGCACCAGCCGGATCGCCCGGGTCGCCGGACCGCACGACCTCGACGGCATCGAGATCGGCAGCGCCGGCAAGGCCGGCGTCGGCACCGGCGGCATGGTCACCAAGGTCGAGGCCGCCCGGATCGCCACCGGCGCCGGCATCCCCGTCGTCCTCACCGCCGCCAGCCACGCCGCCGACGCGCTCGCCGGCCGCCCCACCGGCACCCTGTTCCTGCGCACCGGCAGCCGCTCCTCCGACCGGATGCTCTGGCTCGCCCACGCCAGCAGCCCGCGCGGCGCCCTGCACCTGGACGCCGGCGCCGTCACGGCCGTCGTCTCCGGCGGCGCCTCGCTGCTCCCCGCCGGGGTCACCAAGGTGGACGGCGAGTTCACCGCGGGTGATCCCGTGGACCTTCTTGCCGAAAACGGCCACATCGTGGCGCGCGGACTGGTCAACTTTGATGCGAGGGAGTTGCCCCGCCTGCTCGGCCGGTCCACCCGGGACCTGGCCCAGGAGTTCGGCGCCGCCTACGAGCGGGAGGTCGTCCACCGCGACGACCTGGTCGTCCTGCGCGGCTGACCCGCCGCCGGACCGCCGGAAGCGCGGGCGGCTCCGCACGGGGAGCACGCCCGGCCACGGGCGAGCAGGGGCGCGGTCGTACGCGCGCCGGCCGGGGCCGGCGGGTACGACGACACGACATCGCCGAACAGGAGGCCGCCGGTGGAACGCAGGCGCGAGGCAGCGCTGACCGGAGGGACCGCGGGCCGACGGCTGACCAGCATCGACGGCGGCGCGGACGACGGAGCCGCCGGGCCGGCCGGTGCGCCGCCGCAGGGACCCGGCACGGTGCACCGGCTCCGGACCGAGCGGCGCCCCGCCGCCGAACCGCCCGGCGCACCCGAGCAGGCCCGGCTCTGGCACGTGGTGCTCAGCGTCGCCGGGCCGGTCACCCCGCTGACCGAACTGCGGGCCGGTCTGGAGCGGCTGGCCTACGACCACTCGTTCTTCCTGACCGCCCGCTACGCCGCCGACCACGCCGAGATCCGCTACTGGGAGCAGGCCCGCGACCTGCACGACGCGGCGGCGATCGCGCTGCGGCTGTGGGGCGAGCACAAGGTGACGGCGAAACTGCCGCCGTGGGAGATCGTCGGCCTGGAGGTGGTGGACCGGGCGACGTACCACAAGCGCGTCGCCGAGGGCTTCGCCGGCCCGCCCCCGCAGCTGGGCGGGGTCTACCCCTACTGACGGCGGGGGCGTGCGGGGCTGGGACGGGGGAGCGGTGAAGGCCCGTCTCACCGGGCGAAACGGGCGGGGGAGGGCCAGGGCCCTCCACTACCCTGGGTGCATGAGCAGCGACCTCGCCACCGCCGACAGCCCCGTCCTCGCCGTAGCGCGCCGAGCCCGGGAGGCCGCCGCCGCACTCGCCCCGCTGCCGCGCGGCGCGAAGGACGCGGCGCTGCGGGCGGTCGCCGACGCGCTGGTCGCCCGCGCCGCCGAGATCACCGCCGCCAACGCCGAGGACGTCGAGCGCGCCCGCGCGGCCGGCACTGCCGAGTCGGTGATCGACCGGCTCACCCTCACCGAGGAGCGGATCGCCGCCATCGCCGCCGACGTCCGCGACGTGGCCGGCCTGCCCGACCCGGTCGGCGAGGTCGTGCGCGGCTACACCCTGCCCAACGGCCTGGACGTGCGGCAGGTGCGGGTCCCGCTCGGTGTCGTGGGCATCATCTACGAGGCCCGGCCCAACGTCACCGCCGACGCCGCCGCGCTCTGCCTGAAGTCCGGCAACGCCGTGCTGCTGCGCGGCTCCGCCTCCGCCTACCGCTCCAACACCGCGCTGGTCGCCGTGGTGCGCGACGCCGTCGCTGCTGCCGGGCTGCCGGCCGACGCGGTCCAGCTCGTCCCGGGCGAGAGCCGGGACTCCGTCCAGGAGCTGATGCGCGCCCGCGGCCTGGTCGACGTGCTCATCCCGCGCGGCGGCGCCTCGCTGATCCGCACCGTCGTCGAGGGCTCCACCGTGCCCGTCATCGAGACCGGCACCGGCAACTGCCACGTCTACGTGGACGCCGAGACCGACCTCGCGATGGCGGTGGGCATCCTGCTCAACTCCAAGGCCCAGCGGGTCAGCGTCTGCAACGCGGCCGAGACCCTGCTCGTCCACCAGGACGTCGCCGACGCCTTCCTGCCGCTCGCGCTGGCCGCGCTCGCCGAGGCCGGGGTCACCGTGCACGGCGACGAGGCGGTGCTCAAGGCCGCCGAGGGCTCCGCCGCCACCGTGCTGCCCGCCACCGAGGAGGACTGGGCGGCCGAGTACCTGTCGTACGACATCGCGGCCGCCGTCGTCCCCTCGCTGGACGCCGCCGTCGCCCACATCCGCCGCTGGACCTCCGGCCACACCGAGGCCATCGTCACCACCTCGCAGGCCGCCGCCCGCCGCTTCACCCAGCTCGTCGACTCGACCACGGTGGCCGTCAACGCCTCGACCCGGTTCACCGACGGCGGTGAGTTCGGCTTCGGCGCCGAGATCGGCATCTCCACCCAGAAGCTGCACGCCCGCGGCCCGATGGGCCTGCCCGAGCTGACCAGCACCAAGTACATCGTCACTGGTGACGGCCACGTCCGCGGTGAGGCGACGCCGACCGTCGGCGGCGCCGCCGACGCCGGCTGAACCCGGCCGGACCGGCCGCCGCCGGTCCGCCGTCACACGGGGGACGGACCAACTGCCCCGAGGCCCAGACAAATCGCCCGCCCGGTAATACGCTGAATCCGTGGCTGACGATGTGGGGGGCTTGCCGTACCCCGACGATGCCGACCACGGTGGTGCGGACGACGAGTTCGCCACCGTGGTCTTCGACGAGGCCTTCGTGCGGTCCGCCGCCGTGCACGAGCCGACCGCCAAGGAGCGGCAGCTCGCCGCCGCCGAGGCACGGTTCGAGCCGGACACGGCCGGGCCGGGCTGGGGCTACGACGCCCCGGCCGGGGACGGGCTGCCGCTGGAGCTGCGCCCGTACCCGAGCCGGCTCGACGACGACCACCACTATCCCGACCCGTGGTCCGGCCCGGGCCGGACCGCCGGACGCCGCTCGCGACGCCGGCGCCCGGGCGGCTTCGACCCGATCGGCGCCGACCGCGGCCGGTACGTCGCCCAGCAGCGCTGGCACCGGCCGGTGGCCTGGGTGCTCGCCGTGATCATGGGCGTGAGCCTGGTCGCGGTGGCGGTCGCGGCGATCTACCAGGGCGTGGGCGGGGCCGGCGGTGCGCCGCGCAGACCCGAGACCGGCAGCAGCAGCCCCGGGATCGACCCGCTGCCGGCGCCGGTCGAGCCGTCGCTCGTGGTCACCGCGCCGACGGGCTGACCGGCGGCGGTCCGGCGGTCCTGGGCGGTCCTGGGCCGACCGGCGTCGACGGGGCGGCGGGGCGACGCGACGGCGCGTCCCCGGGGCGGCCGTGACCGGTCACGGAGGGGTAGCGGTGAACTGCGGCAGGACCCTCGTGGCGGGGCGCGGATGCGCCTTACCCTGGTCTCATGGGTGACCCGCGCGAACCCCCGGAGGGTGCGCCCGAGGGTGGTTCCGGAAACGATGACGAGTACCGGTCCGTCGTCTTCGACGAATCGTTCGTCCGGGCTGCCCGGATCCAGGAGTTGTCGGCGCGCGAGCGGCTGTCCGGCGCGTTCGGCCGGCCCACCCGGCCGAAGGTCCGGCTGGGGCCGCTCGGCACCGTGCCCCGGCAGGCGCTGGCGCTGCTGCTGGTGATCCTGCTGGCGTTCGGGGCCGCCGTGTACTTCGGCGTCAGCTCGCCGGTCCGGCCCACCGCCCGCCCCCAGGGCAGCCAGCTGACCGTGAGCCTGGTGGCGCTCAGCCCGGCCTCGACGGTCCACGCGGTCGCCGACCCGGCCAACCCGTTCGCCGGCCTGCCGCCCGGCTACAGCGACGGCGCGGTCGGGCTGGGGACGCCGACCGGGGCGGCCAGCGGGCACTTCTCCCGGGTCGAGGTGACCAAGGCGCTGGACACCGTGCAGCGCTACCTGGTGGCGTCCTCGCTGTCGCCCGCCGTGCTGGTGCAGGGGGCGACCGCGGAGGTGAGGTCCTTCGTCACCCCCGGTGAGCAGGCCGAGTTCGACGCGAGCGTGGTCCAGCCGGTCGACGACCGGCACCACGCGCTGACCGGCTGGCTGGTCCGCTTCGACCCGGCGCAGGTCTCGCTGGCCGCGGACACCGTCAAGGTGGCCGGCGCGATGCGGATCGACGAGTCGGACAGCAGCACGCTGCGGATCACCACCGACCACACCTTCGTCTACGCGCTGAAACCGGCCGGTGCGCAGAGCGGGGCGCCGGTCACCCTGGAGACCGTGCGGCGGCAGCTCACCTTCGAGTTCGACCGGATCGACCTGGCGGCGGCGCAACTGCGGCTGGTGGACTCGGTGCTCCAGGCCGGGCCGGTGCCCTGCGACGGCTCGCTGGCGGGGGTGGTGCAGCCGGTGCTGGCGGGCACGGACGCCACGGCGCCGCCGGCCGGGCCGCAGGCGGTGGACCCGGGGAACCACGCGAAGCCGGCCTGGCAGGTGTGCGGGGTACTGGCGGGCAGCTGAGGCCGGTGGTTCGAGGCCGGTGGTTCTCGAGGCCGGTGGCGGGGCGGCACGGCGGCACGCGACCACGCCGACGGCTCCCGGCCGGGTGGCCGGGAGCCGTCGAAACGTTCCTGCGGGCTGGGCCTCAGCCGTTCTCGCCGGAGCCGCCGTCCTTGCCGCTGCCGTTGGCCCCGTTGCCGGTGGAGCTGCCGCTGCCGTTGCTGCTGCCATTGCCGCTGCTGCGCCCGGCGCCGGTGAAGGTGTCGCGGAGCTTGCCGCCGACCGAGGCCGCGCCGCCCGCGACGTCGCGGATGAGCCCCATCAGCGGGTCCTTGCTCTCCTTCACCGAGGTCGTGTAGTGCTCGGCGGCGGCCCGCCACTGCTCACCGACCGAGGTGTCCGGGTCGTCGGTGCGCCGCGGGTAGGCGCCGGCCAGGATGGAGCGGTACTCCTCGCTCTCGGCCCACTTCTTCAGCTGGGCGACCCGGACCACCGCGAACGGGTGGCTCTGCGGCAGCACCTGCAGCAGCTTGAGCACGCCGTCGCGCAGGTCGCCGGCCTTCTCGTACTCCGCGGCCTGCTCCAGGAAGGCGTCCACGTTCATCTCGGCCAGGTTGTGGCCGCCGGCCAGCTTCATCAGCGCCCGCATCGAGGCCTGCAGGTCCTGCCCGGCCAGCAGGCCGGCCCGGTCGCTGGAGAGCTCGGCCTTGCGGAACCACTCCTTGAGCGCGGTGACGATCGCCATGATCGCCAGGTTGCCGAGCGGCACCCAGGCGATCCGGGTGGCGATGTTGGTGAGGATCATCAGCATCGTCCGGTAGACGGCGTGCCCGGACATCGCGTGGCCGACCTCGTGGCCGATCACCGAGCGGAGCTCCTCCTCGTCCAGCAGCTCCACCAGGCCGCTGGTCACCACGATCACCGGCGTGTCGATGCCGATGCAGAACGCGTTGACCGTCGGGTCCTGGGTGACGTACAGGTCCGGCACCTGGTCGAGGTCGAGCACGTAGGCGGCGTCGCGGACCATGTCGTGCAGCTCCGGGAACTGCCGCTCGGAGGTCTTCACGGCGGTGGCCAGGAACATCAGCCGGATCGAGCGCTCGGAGACGAGGCCGGCGAGCCGCTTCAGCACGTCGTCGAAGCCGGTCAGCTTGCGCAGCGCGACGAGCGCGGAACGGTCCGCCGGGTGCTCCCAGGCGCGGGTGGAGATCTCCGGGAAGCGCTGGCGGCGCCGGCTCGGGGTCTTCTCGGTCGTGTCGGTCATGTGTGGGTACCTCCCTGTCGACGGCGGCCCCGGTCCCCGGCCGGCCCCCGCTGGTCTTCGCCTGCAACGACTGTCCGGACAACGTCCGCGGTTGCGTACTCGTCCCCGGCGGCGTGCCCCGAGTGGCGCGAGAGCCGTCCGGGGCGGCGCGGGCGGCGCCCGCGGGGGCGGTGGGCGCCGCCGGTGTGAGGGCGGTTTACCCTGAATGCCCGGGAGAGCCGGGCCACCTCAGGCCGCGGCACCGAGCAGTCCGAGGAGCCCGCAGATGTCCACCGCCGCCCTTGCCAGCCTGGCCGCCCCGATCTCCTCGGAGAACGGCCCCGGGCTCTTCCTGCGGATCATCGTGATCGCCTCGTTCGTCGGCGTGGGCCTGCTGGCGTGGATCCTGCTGCGGGCCGGCCGCAACAACTGACCCGGCCCGGCGGCCCGGCGGCCCGGCGTCGCCGCGGCCCCGGGGCCAGGCGTTCCGGGGCCCCGGCTCACGGCGGTTCAGCCGTGGTGGGCCGCCGAGCGGTTGCCGTGTAACCCCCCGTACGATGACGGGTGGGCCCTCACCGGCCCGCACGAACCCCCTGCCCGCCATCCGAGTCGAGAAGGTCCCGCCGACCATGAGCACTGCCGCCGCACTCCCCGTCCTGAACCTCCTCGCGAACGAGGGCGAGGGGGGCAACCACGACAGCCTCAACCCGTACCTGACGGGTGGCGCCGCGCTGTTCGTCCTGCTGGTGCTGCTCTTCGTGACCACCCGCTTCAACCGGGACCGCTGACCCGGCCGACGGTGGCCCGGGGTGCGGCACCGCCCCCGGGACGCCCGTCACCCGGCCGTTCCCGCACCGCAACGCGCGTCGCGTAAGGTGTGGCGCCATGGGAGAGCAGACCGGGAACCCCGGTGTACCGGTGCCGGAGAAGCGCCGTCTCGGCGTGATGGGCGGTACCTTCGACCCGATCCACCACGGACACCTGGTCGCCGCCAGTGAGGTCGCCAGCGCGTTCCACCTGGACGAGGTGATCTTCGTCCCCACCGGGCAGCCGTGGCAGAAGACCGACCGGCAGGTCAGCGCGGCCGAGGACCGCTACCTGATGACGGTCATCGCCACCGCGGAGAACCCGCAGTTCTCGGTCAGCCGGATCGACATCGACCGCGAGGGCCCGACGTACACCGTCGACACCCTGCGCGACCTGCACGCGCTGCACCCGGACGCCGACCTCTTCTTCATCACCGGCGCCGACGCGCTGGCCCAGATCCTCTCCTGGCGGGACTCCGACGAGCTCTTCTCGCTCGCCCACTTCATCGGGTGCACCCGGCCGGGGCACACTCTGTCGGACGCCGGGCTTCCGGTGGGCGGGGTCTCCCTGGTGGAGGTCCCGGCGCTGGCCATCTCCTCCACGGACTGCCGCAACCGGGTCGCCAAGGGCGAGCCGGTCTGGTACCTCGTCCCGGACGGCGTGGTCCGCTACATCGACAAGCGGGCGCTGTACGCGCCGCACCGGACCTGATCCCGGAGGGGCCGACCGACGGATGAGCGAGCGCAGGGGACCTCAGGGGCAGCAGCCCGGACAGCCGGACGACTGGTCGACCGGGCAGTACCAGCAGTACCAGCCCTACCAGCAGCAGGACGGCTACGAGCAGCAGCCCGGGCAGCCCGGCCAGCCCGGGCAGCCCGGCCAGTACGAGCAGCCGGGCCAGTACGAGCAGTACGACCAGTACGGCCGGCCGGTGCAGTCCGCACCCCACGGCCAGGGGCAGTACGGCTACCAGGACCAGTACCAGCAGCAGGGGTACCAGACCTCCTACGAGCCCGCGTACGAGCCCTCGTACGAGCAGCCGGGACCGTACGGGCAGCAGGTGCCGCAGGGGTACCAGCAGCAGGGCGGATACGGCTACCAGGACCAGTACCAGCAGGGGCAGCAGGGCTACCAGCAGCCGCAGCCGTACGAGCAGCCGCAGGCGTATGCGACGGCGCCGATGCCGGCCGTCGTCGAGCCGGAGCCGGCGGCGGAGCCCGCCGCGCCCGCGCCCGCGCCCGCCGTGGCGCCGCCGCGCCCCCGGGTGCCGCGCCCGGCCGCCGCAGAGCCGGCC
>NZ_JBHVRK010000033.1:0-9167 GCF_042885845.1 Kitasatospora sp. NPDC058032
ACTGCAGGGGGGACCCTGTGGGAGAGTAGGACGCCGCCGAACAATTCTTCTGAGAAGCCCCTGCCGGGGATACCGGCAGGGGCTTTTCGCATTTCTGCGGCTCCGAATCCGCAGCGGGCGCCGGGGCCGGGGGTGGACCTAACACCACCCTGAAGTCGGGTGGGACGGCCAGTGCGTCCGTCCGGGTGCGGGGGAAAACTGGGTCAGGACGATCGGAGCCGGTCTGCGGCATCGGCATCATCAGCGGCATCGGCAAGCGGGAGTGCTCGTGGCAGCAACGGAGAGTCGGATCAGCGGGGGCGCCGGCGTGCGCGTGCGGACCGAGGCGGCGCTCACGGCGGGCGGGCTCGCGCTGACCCGGCTGGCGCTGCTGGTGCTGGTCATGGTCCCGACCGTAGTGGTGCCGGCCTTCTGCACGGTGTTCGCCGGTGCCACCGTCGCGTGGATGCTCGACGCGTACTATCCGGCGGCGTTGTTCGCGCTGGTCGCCGCCGCGGTCGCGGGGCTGGCGTCGGCCGGAGCGTTCGTGCGTTCCTCGGCGCGACGGACCCGGGCGCAGCTCGGTGGCTGGTACGGGATACGGCTGCCGGTCTCGTACAGCCCGCGGCCGGCCCTGGAGACGGACGCGCGCGGTCACTGGTGGACGGGCTACTCCTACCACCGCTCCCACAACGTCGCCCGGCTCGCGCAGCTGCTGCACTGGGCGGTGCGGGACCGGGCGACCCGGTCCGAGATGCTCTGGCTGGTGGTCAGCCCGCCGCTGGTGCTCGCGCTCGGGGTGGTGGTGGCGGGCCTGCTGGCCGGTGGGGTGGTGAGCCTGATCGTGGGGGCGGTGAGCTACAAGTCCTACGGTCCGTCCTCCACGAGCGTGGTGACGCTGGTGGGCTCGATCCTGCTGGGGTTCGCGCTGATCGCCCTGGGCCTGCTGCTCGCGCCGAACGCGGTGCGCTTGTACGCGGAGGCGGGCCGGCGGGTGCTGGACCAGGACGGCCGGGCCACGCACGCCCAGCTGACCCGGCGGGTGGCCGAACTGACGGAGACCCGCGCCGATGCGGTCGGCGACCAGGCGGCGGAGCTGCGGCGGATCGAACGGGACCTGCACGACGGCGCGCAGGCGCGGCTGGTCGCGATCGGGATGACGCTGGGCACGATCGAGCACCTCATGGAGACGGATCCGGCGGCGGCGCGGGAACTGCTCTCCGAGGCCCGGCAGTCCTCGGCGCGGGCGCTCCAGGAGCTGCGTGATCTGGTTCGCGGCATCCATCCCCCGGTCCTGGCCGAGCGCGGCCTGGGTGACGCGGTGCGGGCGCTGGCGCTGGACAGCGCGCTGCCGACCGAGGTGTGCGTGAGCCTGCCGGACCGGCCGCCGGCGCCGGTGGAGGCGACGGCCTACTTCAGCATCTGCGAGCTGTTGGCGAACGCGGCCAAGCACTCGGGCGCCGAGCAGGTCTGGGTGGACATCCTCTACCGGGCCGGCCGGCTGCGGGTCACGGTGACGGACGACGGGGTCGGGGTGGCGGATCCCACCCGGGGGACCGGGCTGCGCGGGATCGAACGCCGATTGGGTACCTTCGACGGTGTCCTCGCCATCGACAGCACGTCGGGCGGTCCGACCACCATCACCTTGGAGCTGCCGTGCGAGTTGTCCTCGCCGAGGACCTCTACCTCCTTCGAGAAGGTCTGATCCGCCTGCTGGAAGCGCACGGCTTCACGATCGCCGCCGCGGTCGAGACTGGTCCCGAACTGCTGGACGCCCTGCTGACGCACCGTCCCGACGTCGCGGTGGTCGACGTCCGGCTGCCGCCGACGCTGACCGACGAGGGTCTGCAGGCGGCCCTCAAGGCACGCCGGGAGATTCCCGGACTGCCGGTGCTGGTGCTGTCGCAGCACGTCCAGCAGCTCTACGCGCGGGAGTTGCTGGCCGACGGCACGGGCGGGATCGGTTACCTGCTGAAGGACCGGGTGTTCGCCGCCGACCAGTTCATCGACGCCGTCCGCCGGGTGGCGGCCGGCGGAACCGCGATGGACCCGGACGTCATCGCCAAGCTGATGCAGAGCACGGCCCGCCGTCCGGGCCCGTTGCAGCGGTTGTCGCCCCGCGAGCGGGAGGTGCTGGAGCTGATGGCGGAGGGCTGCTCGAACTCGGCGATCGCCGCCCGGCTGACGGTGAGCGACGGCGCGGTGGCCAAGCACATCGCCAACATCTTCACCAAGCTCGAACTGGCCCCGGCGGAGGACGCCAACCGCCGGGTGATGGCGGTGCTCGCGTACCTCAACGGAACGGCGGGACGGGTGGTCTGACCGGCCACCCGTTCCGGCGGGAGTGACGGTCCGGGCTGCGAGAACGCTGAGACAGGTGTACGAGTAAACTCCGGTGGGCCGAGCCCGGAGGTGCCTCAGCCGTCCGGCTCCCCGACACGGGGGACCGGCAGCCGGGGCAGCGTACGGCCGCAGCCGACATCCAGGGGTTGATAGACGTAATGGCACGCCCATCGCTCACCAAGGCCCACCGGGGCCTGCTCGGCCTGGTCGCGGCCGGGGCCTGTGTCATCTCGGGTATCGGCTTCGCCGGCTCGTACAGCGCGGTCAAGGAACTGGCCGAGGAGAAGGGCTTCGGCGCCTTCTCCTACGCCTTCCCGATCGGTGTGGACGCGGGCATCGTGGTGCTGCTCGCGCTGGACCTGGTGCTGACCTGGCTGCGCATACCCTTCCCGCTGCTGCGGCAGACCGCCTGGCTGCTGACCGTCGCGACGATCGCCTTCAACGCCGCGGCCTCCTGGGGCGACCCGCTCGGGATGGGCATGCACGCCGTCATCCCGCTGCTGTTCGTCGTGGTGGTCGAGGCCTCGCGGCACGCGGTCGGGCGGATCGCGGCGATCACGGCGGACCGGCACATGGAGTCGGTCCGGATGATGCGCTGGGTGCTGTCCCCGGTGCCGACCTTCCGGCTGTGGCGGCGGATGAAGCTGTGGGAGCTGCGCTCGTACGACGAGGTCGTGCGGCTGGAGCAGAACCGGCTGGTCTACCGGGCGCAGTTGCGGTTCCGGTACGGGCGGGGCTGGCGGCGCTCGGCGCCGATCCAGGCGCTGCTGCCGCTCAAGCTGGCCAAGTACGGGGTGCCGCTGGACCCGGCGGTGTTCGAGCGGATGGACGAGGAGACGCAGGCGGCGCGCGAGGCGAAGGAGGCCCGGGAGATCGCGGCCGCGGCCCGTGCGGAGGCGTCGGCCGCCCGGGAGGCCGGGGTCCCGGCGGAGAGCCGTGCGGCAGCCCTGGTGCCGGCCGGGCAGGCGGAGCCGGCCGCGGCGCCGGCCCAGCCGCAGGGCGGCGGCCGGGCGCGGGTTCCGGTTGCGGCTCCGACCGCTCCGCCGCAGCAGGCGCAGCCCGGTCTGCCGCAGCAGGCCGGTCCGCAGGCAGGGCCCCAGCCGCAGCAGCCGCCGCAGGCCCAGGCCGAGCCGGCGCCCGCCGAGGTGCTCGCCAGGCTGGCCGCCGTGCGGCTGCGTGACGCGCAGGAGCCGGCGGGCGAGGAGCCGCAGCTCCCGCCGCAGCCGCAGGAGGATCTGAACGTGTGGACCGAGCGCGCCGTGCGGACCACCGGTCACCCGAGCGACGGGGCGCCGGGCGGCCGGGTGCCCGGTCAGGTCTCGCCGTGGTTCAAGGCGCCGCGGCCGACCGGGCCCGGCGAGCAGCCGGAGGACCCGCGGCAGCAGGGCGCGGCCGACCACGGTGCTCCTGCCGAGCCGTACGCCGACTACGCGGACGAGCCGGGCTTCCCACCGGAGGCCGGGTTCGCGGAAGGGGAGTACGGCGAGCCCGAGGCTGTCCAGGAGGCGCCGGAGGCCGTGGAGCGCCTGCAGCGGCCGCTCGGTCCCGGGCCGCGTCCGGGCTCGTCCCGGTTGGACACCGAGCAGGTGTTCGATGCGCTGGTGAGCTACCTGGAGACCTTCGGGCACGAGCCGGATCCGCAGCGGCTGGCCGCCTGGCTGACCGAGAACTACGAGGTGACCGGCAGCCGTGCAGACGGTTCGGTCCACCCGAAGGACATCGAGGCGCTCCTTCCGGAGCTGCGCGGCCGGTACGCCGCTTCCGGACGGGACTGAGCCGTCCCGCAGTTCGCTGGTCCGCTGGTCCGCTGTTCGCCCCGGGCCGTTGACGCCCGGGTGCGGCCCGCCTACCGTCGCATCGACAATCCGTTGAGGCGTTGGCCGGGCACGGGCCCCGCGCGTCTGCCCGCGTGAGGAGTGACGGATGCCGCGGGTCGGGACGGGCGGGACCGGGGAGACGGGCACGGCGGGGTTCTCCGCCGCCGCCCGGGCCTCCGTGGACGCGCTACTGGCACCGGTCGATGCCGAGCTCGCGCGTCGCTACCCGGGCGATCCGGGCGGCCGCCAGCCGGTCCACACCGTCTACGTACCGGCCGACGCCTTCGTCGCCGACACCGTGCGCAGCTGGGGCCGGCAGGCGCTGGAGGCCTTGGACACCCATGCCGGGACTCCGGCCGAGCTGGCCCGTGCGATCGGCGTGCCGGACGACGCGCTGCTCGCCGAGGTGCACCGCAGGGTGCGGGCCAAGCTGGAACGCGAGCCGGTCGAGGACCTGCGGATCGACTTCGAGGACGGCTACGGCCCGAGGCCCGACCCCGAGGAGGACGCGGCCGCCGTCCGCGCCGCCGGACTGGTCGCCGCCGCGGTCGCCGACGGCGTCGCCCCGCCGTACGTCGGCGTCCGGATCAAATGCCTGGAGGCGGCCGTCCGGGAGCGGGGCATCCGCACCCTGGAGCTCTTCCTCACCACCCTGTCGGCCCACGGCGGACTGCCCGTGGGACTGGTGCTGACCCTGCCCAAGGTGACCTACGCCGAGCAGGTCACCGCCCTGGTCGGGCTGCTGGCGGACTTCGAGCGCGCCGCCGGGCTGCCGGCCGGCCGGCTCCGCTTCGAGATCCAGATCGAGACCACCCAGGCGGTGCTGGGGCCGGACGGGCGGGCCACCGTGGCCCGGATGATCGGGGCGGCCGAGGGGCGGGTCATCGGCCTGCACTACGGCACCTTCGACTACAGCGCCGCGTGCGGGGTCGCCGCCGCCCACCAGAGCCTGGACCACCCGGTCGCCGACCACGCCAAGGCGGTGATGCAGGTGGCTGCCGCCGGGACCGGGGTCCGGCTGTCCGACGGCTCCACCAACGTGGTCCCGGCCGGGACCACCGCCCAGGTGCACGCCGCCTGGAAGCTCCACCACGACCTCGTCCGCCGCTCGCTCGCCCGTGCCTACTACCAGGGCTGGGACCTGCACCCGGCGCACCTGCCGGCCCGGTACGCCGCGGTCTACTCCTTCTACCGGGAGGGTCTCGGCCCGGCCGCCGCCCGGCTGTCGGCGTACCTGGCGGGGGCCGGCGGGGAGGTCATGGACGAGCCGGCGACGGTCCGGGCGCTCGGCGGGTACCTGCTGCGCGGGCTGGACTGCGGGGCGGTGGACCTCGCCGAGGTCGGCGACGCGACCGGCCTGGACCGCGCGGGGCTGGAGGCGCTCGCGGGCCGCCGCTGAGCGACCGGCACCGAGGCGGGTGCCGAGACCGTCGCCGGGGCCGCCGCCGGAGCCGCCGGACGGGACCCGACCGGCCGGGCGGCGGTCGGGGGTTAGGCTGGCGGAGCGGTCCCCGGGTGAACTGTCGTCCGGCGCGGGCCGTACCACCCGCCCCCTCGTCGCCGTCCGGGAGAACCGCCGCGCCATGCCCGCCACACCGGAGCCGACCCCCAGGCCGTACCTGACCATCCGGAGCGCGGGCACGCACGAGCTGGAGATCAAGAAGTCCCGGTTCATCTGCCACCTCGCCCGGGTCGCCGACGAGGAGGAGGCCCAGGCGTTCATCGCCGGCATCCGCAAGCAGTACTGGGACGCCCGGCACAACTGCACCGCCTTCGTGGTCGGCGACGACCAGCGCCGCGAGCGCTCCAGCGACGACGGCGAGCCCGGCGGGACGGCGGGCGTGCCGATGCTGGAGGTGCTGCGCCGACGCGGCGTCACCGACACGGTGGCGGTGGTGACCCGGTACTTCGGCGGGATCAAGCTCGGCGCGGGCGGCCTGGTGCGCGCGTACGGGAGCGCGGTGTCGGAGGCGCTGGACGAGGTCGGGCTGCTGGAGCGGCGGCCGGTCGCGCTGCTCGCCGTGACGGCGGACCACACCCGGGCCGGGCGGGTGGAGAACGATCTGCGGGCGGCCGGGTTCACCGTGAGCGACCTGGCGTACGGGGCGGCAGGGGTGCGGATCGAGGTCGGGGTGCCGGAGCCGGAGGTCGCCGCGTTCCACACCTGGCTGGCCGAGGCGACCGGCGGGACGGCGGTCGCGGTGGCGGCGGGCCGTACGTACGTCGAGGTGCCGGTCTGATCCGGGCGGCCTGAGCCGGACCCCGAACGGGGGCCGAGCGGGGTGGTCCGAACGGTCGGTGCCGGACCGGTGCGCGGTTCCGGACAGCTTTTCGGCCGCTTTCCGGCCGCCCGGCCCCGGGGGCATGACGCCCTGCCTAGCCTGGTCGGATTCCGCCGACCAGGGAGCCGAAGACCGTGATGCCCGTCGTCCGGACGATCACCCTGGACCCGGGGGACAGCACCGGCTGGCACTACCACCCGGGCCGGGTCGACGTCGTGGTGCTCGCCGGAACGCTCACCCGGACCCTGCACGACGGCCGGGTGGAGGTCAGCCGCGCCGGGGACTGTCTGGTCGAGCATGCCGGGCCGGTGCACATCCACGTCGGCCACAACCGAGGGACCGTGCCGGTGGTC
Source organism: Kitasatospora sp. NPDC058032 (assembly GCF_042885845.1). Taxonomy (NCBI): domain Bacteria; kingdom Bacillati; phylum Actinomycetota; class Actinomycetes; order Kitasatosporales; family Streptomycetaceae; genus Kitasatospora; species Kitasatospora sp. NPDC058032. The sequence continues at coordinate 6,775 of NZ_JBHVRK010000033.1, forward strand.
CTGGTCGCCCACTACGAGGCACCGGCGGGCCGTCCGCTCGCGGTGCCCGTGCCGGTGCCCGCGTGGAGCCGCAGCGGCGCCGGGCACAGCGCCGACTGACGCGGTCACAGGTCTCGCCGGAACCGGCCGTCGGTTCAGCAGATCCTCGTCGGCCGCGCTGGGCGGCTTGAGCAGATTCACCCGAATGTAGTGACGTGGCCCGGAGTTGGAACTTCCGCTCCGGGCCATGGCGTTTCCTGGGCACAGGTCCGGCGAACCGGACCAAAGACCCATCGATGGAGGACACGGGACCCCACCACCGAACCCGGAGGTATGTGCATGACCTGGGAACGCTCCTCGTCGTCGCCCGTCCACGCCGGCCCGTCCGGCCTCGGCAACCCCGCGACGCCCTATCGGATGACCGTCACCACCGCCCTCCCGCACGCCGATGCCCTCGCCCTGGCCGACCAGTGCCTCGCCACCTGGCTGAAACAGGAATGGTGCGAGGAACCCCCGCCCCCCGAACAATCCGCCCCCACCCCCCGCACGGGCGCGTCCCCCGTCGAACGGTTCCGGCTCGGCGAGCGCGTCCTGCTGGACCGTGACGGCGGCCCGCTCGACGGCCCGTGGTCCGGAGGCCGCTACGACCGCCGCCGGGTGCGCACCCCCGCGCCGCACGGCGCCGACCGGCTCACCGTCACCGTGGCCACCGGGCCCGTCGGCCCGACCTGGCTCCGGCTGGAGGCCGCGGCGCACACCGCCTCCGGCGGTGTGCGTGCACCGGGCCGGGTGCCGGTGCCCGAGGTGGTCCGCACCCTGCTGCCCCTGCTGGACGCCGCCGACGGCCCGGCCGCGGTGCCGGCCGCGCCCCGGGTGCTCACCGCCGCCGGGGTCGACCGGCTCGTCGACGAGCTGTGCGACCCCGACCGCCGGATGCCCACCGTGGTGGCCAGCGTCCCGGCCGGCCTCGGCACCGGGCCGTGGCTCGCGGAGGTGGTCGCTCCGCTCTGTGACCAGCTGCCGGGCCTCGCCGGCCTCTACGTGCTCGACGCGGACGCCCGGACCAGGTTCAACGTCGCACTGGAGTACCACGCCGTCTACGGCGGCGCGGTGCGCACCTACCTGCCCGAGGTCGACCCGGCCTCGCGGCGGGACGGCCGCCGGCACCCGGTGCTGGCGCGCAACCGGATCGAGGAGGACCCGCGGCGCGCGGCCGCCCTGCTCTCCCGCGAGCCGCGCCGGCTCGCCGCCGAACGGCCGCTGCCGCCGGTGCTGGCGTCCGTGCCGGTCCTGCGGGTGCCCCGGCCCGCCGCGGAATCGGACCGCACACCACCCGGACCCGGGGCCCCGGTACCCGCCCACGGGCGGGAGGAACGCGAGCGGATCGGCCACCCCGGTCGGTACGAGGGCCGCCGGGAGCGCCACCACGAGCGGCCGAAGCCCAAGGTCCTGCCGGGCGGAGCGGCCACCGGGCGGGCGGCCGGGCCCGGCCAGGGGTGCGTGTCGGTCGGCCGGCTCTGCGCCACGACGGGCGGTGCGGGTGCCCCCACCGTGCCGGCCGGGCCCGCCCGCCGGTCCGGCCGGCGACGCGCCGGACCGCCCGGCGTCCGCGGCGGCGTCCCGCTCAGCTTCACCGAACTGATGGCCCGGCTCGGCGAGTTCCCGCTGCTCACCTTCACCGGCGACCAGAAGGCCGCGCTCGCCCTCGACGAACTGGGCTGCGCCGGCGGCGGCTGGGCCCGGCTCACCTGGGACGGCCTCACCGCGCTCCAGGAGTACGCCGAGGCGGCCGTGCGCGGCCAGGCGGGCGGCGACTTCAAGCAGTGGTGCGAGCGGACCCCGGCCGGCTGCCACCGCTTCCCGCCCCGCAAGGCGGTGCGCGGCGAGTCCCGGACGGTGCACAGCCACGCCAAGTGGAAACGCGAGCGGATGCTCCCGGTCCCGGAGTGCGTGGACGCGTCCAGGCGCGCGTTCATGGGCGCGCACCTGCGGATCGGCGGCGGCCGTACCGCGCCCCGGTTGCACTACCTCGACGACTGTTCGGGCAGTGGCCGGATCTATGTCGGCTACATCGGACTGCACCTGACCAACACCCGGACCAACTGAGAGGCTTGGCTGACCGGTGCGCCCGTTCGGTGGACAATGTCCGGGAGGGGGCGGGCCTCGGGGTGGCCGACGGGCTGCCGACCGCCCCGGGCAGGCGCCGGACGAGCATGGGGGAACGACCACCGATGCAGTACTCAGCAGACGGCCAGTCCGACGGTGCTGTCACGGCCCCCCAGCCGGGCTTCCTGGCCTCGGTCTTCCGTGACCTCGGGGTGGAGCCGGAGGACGACGGCCCGTCGGGCCGTCCCCCCGGCGCCCCGACCGGCCCGTCGCCCGACGGGCCGCCGGGCGGGGGGGGGGGGGGGGGG
>NZ_JBHVRK010000033.1:9177-73220 GCF_042885845.1 Kitasatospora sp. NPDC058032
CCCCCCCCCCCCCCCCCCGGGCCCGGGGGCCCCCCCCCCCCACGCCCGGGCCGCCGCGCTCACCCACCACCGCACGCTCACCGTCCAGGCCGAGCAGGAGCGGCTGACCGACCTGCTCCGGCGGGCCGCGCTGCCCGTTTCGGCCATGGACTTCGAGAGCCAGCTGCGCCGCTACGAGCCGCGCCCCTACGCGGCCGACGGTCCGGCCGCGGAGGCCGGTGAGGACCCGGAGCCGCGCTGGGAGGACTTCGCGCCCGCCGAGCCGCCCGCCGCCGACCCCGACGAGGCCCCGTCCCGCCGACTGCTCGACTCCGGCTACCAGCGCGGGCTGGCGCAGGCCCGGCTCGACCACCAGCGCGCCCTGCGCGAGTGGCGCACCCGGCAGACCGAGGCCGGAGACCCGGTCGTCGACGAGTACCGGCGCGCCCACGACGAGGCCGAACAGGCCCGGGCGCGGGCGGTGCGCGAGTACAACGAGTCCCTGGAGGAGTGCCGCCGTGCCTACCGAGAGGCCGAGCCGGCCGCCGTCGAGTCGCTGCTGGAGCGCGCCCTCGCCGCCGCCGAGACCCACACCCAGGACCTGCCGGCGCCCTGCCGCGCCGTCTACCGGCCGCTGACCCGCACCGCCGTGCTCGACCTGGACCTGCCGGCCCTCGACGTGGTGCCCTCGCTGACCGGCTACCGGCTCGGCCCGGACGGCGAGGCACTCCCGGTGCCGCGCCCGCCGGCGGACCGGGCCGCCGACTACCTGCGGCTGGTCGCCCGGCTCGCCCTGCGCGCCCTGCAGGCCGCCGACGCCGTCGACACCGACGAGATCCTCGCCGGGGTCGTCCTCAACGGCTGGCTGCGCGAGCCCGGCGCGGCCGAGCCGCTCTGCCTGGTGAGCGTGGACGCGGACCGCGACGCGCTGGCCCGCACCAGGCTGCTGCCGCCCGCCGACCCCGAGGAGGAGCCCGACGGCGAGGGCGTCTACGCCGACGCCGAGCAGGACGAGGCCCTGGTCCGGCTGCGCCAGCTCGGCGCCGCCGTCAGCCCCGACCCGTACGGGTGGGTGGGCGTGGAGCCGGCCGCGCAGGCGGCGGCCACCGTCCCCGCCGCGCCCGACCTGTCGGCGAACGAGTTCGCCCAGCTGGTCCGGGAACTGCTCACCCGGGGCGGGCTCGGCCAGTGGAGCGTGCGGCTGCGCGGCCCGGCCGGGCTGGTCGCCACCGGCGAGGGACCGACCGGCAGCGCGCTGCCCGGCCGCTGGGTGGTCTGGGCCTCGCGGACCGCCGGGCCGGTGGGGGAGGAGGAGATCCGCACGCTGGCGGACGCGGTCCGCGAGGAGTCGGCCGAGCGCGGCCTGCGGCTGACCACCGGCCACTTCACCGACGGGGCGCTCGACCTCACCGGCGAGGACGGGCACCGCCACATCCACCTGGTGGACGGGGACGGCGTGCGCGAGCTGGCGCGCACCCACCTCGGCCTGCCGCTCGCCGCCGGGCGCTGAGCCGGCCGCCGGTCGGCGCGGGTCGGTCGGTGTGCGGCTGGCTCACCCCGACGGACCGTCCGGCGGGCGCCGCCGCGCGGGCTGCACGACGCTGGGGGACACGGCCGTCCGGCCACGGTCGGCGGCAGGCCCGGGGACGGCGGAACACGGGGGAGACGAGTGGACGGACGGCCCGTCAGGGCGGAGGCGCGGTGACCGCGGTCCTGGTCGCCGCAGGGGCCTTCCTGATGACGCTGATCGGCGGCTGGGTCGCGCAGCGCACCGGCGACCGCCGCCACCTGGTGCTCGGCTTCGCCGCCGGGCTGATGCTCGGAGTGGTCGCCTTCGACCTTCTCCCGGAGGCGCTGCACCAGGCACCCGAGGAGATCCACGGGGTGCCGCAGGCGCTGCTGATGTTCGCGGCCGGCTTCCTGGCCATCCACATCGTCGAGCGGGCGGTGGCCATCCACCGGGGCCACGAGGGGGAGTACGCCGAGCACACTCACGGCCAGCGGCCCGCGCAGGTCGACGGCCACGCCCACGGGCATGCCCACGGTCGCGCCCGGGCCGGCGGCGACGGGCGCCAGGGCATCGGCCTGACCGCGGCCTTCGCCCTGGTCGGGCACAGCGTCATGGACGGCTTCGCGATCGGCGCGGCCTTCCAGGCCGGGACGACGGTCGGGACGGTGGTGGCGGTCGCCGTGGTCGCGCACGACTTCGCCGACGGCTTCAACACCTACACGATCACCCGGCTCTACGGGAACAACAGGCGGCGGGCGCTGACCCTGCTCGCGGCGGACGCGCTGGCGCCGGTCACCGGTGCCGCGATCACCCTGCTGTTCACCATCCCCGAGCACCTGCTCGGCCTCTACCTGGGCTTCTTCGCCGGGTTCCTGCTCTACCTGGCGACCTCCGACATCCTGCCCGAGGCGCACAGTCCGCACCCCTCGCGGACCACACTGCTCTGCACCCTCGGCGGGGTGGGCTTCATGTGGCTGGTGATCGGCCTCGCCGGCTGACGCGGTGCCGGCCGTCCGCCGGCCAGGACGTCAGTTGTCCAGGGCGTCCCACCGGGCCCGCATCGCGGCCAGCGCCTCGGTGATCGCCGGGCGTCGCGAGGCCTGGGAGCGCCAGAGCGCGAACACCCGCCGGGCCGGCTCGGGCACCACCGGGCGGGCGACCACCCCCGGCGGCAGCGCGGCCCGCCCCAGCCGCGGCACCAGCCCGACGCCCAGCCCCGCCGCGATCAGCGCGATCTGCGTCTCGAACTCGCCGACCTGGTAGTGCACGTCCGGCTCCTCGCCGGCCTCGCGCAGCGTCCGGACCAGCCAGTCGTGGCAGATGTTGCCCGACGGCACACTGGTCCACCGCTGCCCCGGCAGCCGCTCCACCGGCACCACCGCGAGCCCGGCCAGCGGGTGGCCGGCGGGCACCAGCAGGTCCACCGGGTCCGCACCGAGCTCCATCCGGGACAGGCCTTCCTGGAGCGGCAGCGGGACCGTCGGCCAGTCCTGGACGAGCGCCAGGTCGACCTCCCCGCGCGCCACCAGTTCGGCCGCCGGGTACGGGTCGCTCTCCAGCAGCCGCACGTCCAGGTCAGGGCAGCGTTCGCGCAGGTCGGTCAGCACGCCCGGCAGCAGCCCGCGCGCGGCGGTCGCGAAGGCGGCCACCAGCAGCCGTCCGACCGCCTGGCCGCGCTGCTCCTCCAGCCGTACCTCGGCCCGCTCCACCAGTCCCAGCACCGCCTGCGCGGTGGCGGCCAGTTCGCGCGCCGCGTCGGTCAGCACCACCCCGCGGCCCTGGCGCTCCAGCAGCACCGTCCTGGTCTCCCGCTCCAGCTTGGCGATCTGCTGGGAGACGGCGGAGGGCGTGAAGCCGAGGGCGGCGGCCGCCCCGCCGACCGAGCCGTGCACCGCCACCGCGTGCAGCGCCCGCAGGCGCGCCAGATCCATCATGAAGCCATGCTAAAGCGTGGCCTTCAGTATTCATCGCTGGTGCTACACGGTGGGCGGCGGCCATCCTCGTCCCATGAGCACACCCCCGCAGGCCGCCCCGGGAGGCGGCATGAGTCCGCGTCACATCGCCCTGGCCGTCCTGGTGGCCGCCGTCTGGGGGCTCAACTTCGTCCTCATCCACGTCGGCCTGGAGAACTTCCCCCCGCTGCTCTTCTGCGCCCTGCGGTTCGCGGTGGTCGCGGTCCCGGCGGTCTTCCTGGTCGGCCCGCCCAAGGTCGCCTGGCGGTGGGTGCTCGCGGTCGGCGTGGTGCTCGGGGTGGTCAAGTTCGGCCTGCTCTTCCTCGGCATGCACGCCGGGATGCCGGCCGGCCTCTCCTCCCTGGTGCTCCAGGGGCAGGCCGTCTTCACCGCGCTGTTCGCCGGAGTCCTGCTGGGCGAGCGGCCCGGCGGGCAGCGGCTGCTCGGCCTGGCCGTCGCCTTCGCCGGGATCGGCCTGAGCGCCGTCGACCGCGGCCTCGACGGGCCGCTCGGCGCCTTCGCCCTGCTGGTGCTCGCCGCCGCGGCCTGGGGCCTGTCCAACGTGCTGACCCGCAAGGCCGCCCCGCCGGACGCGCTGCGCTGGATGGTCTGGGTCAGCGCCGTCCCGCCGCTGCCGCTGCTCGGCCTCTCGCTGCTGGTCGAGGGCCCGGACGCCGACCTGCGGGCGCTGCGCGGGATCGGCCTCGCCGGACTCGGCGCGATCGGCTACGTCGGGCTGGTCTCCACCCTGTTCGGCTTCGTCGCCTGGAGCTACCTGCTGCGGAGCTACGACGCCACCGCCGTCGCGCCCTACTCGCTGCTGGTGCCGGTGTTCGGGATGTCCTCGGCGTGGCTGCTGCTCGGCGAGTCCGTCGGCCCGCTCGCCGTCGGCGCCGCGGTGCTGGTGGTCGTCGGCATCGGGATCACGGCGCTGCGCCCGGGGACGCTGTCCGGCGCGGCGTGGCGGTGGGCGCGCTTGTCGCCGCGTACCCGGACTCGGCGGTCCGCAACGCCTGCAGCAGCGCCTCCTGCTCGGCGGGGCTGACCGGGCCGAAGTACTCCTGGGCCACCTCGTGCCGGACCTGGCCGATCCGCTCCACCGCCGACCGGCCGGCCGCCGTCAGCAGGATCCGCACAGCGCGGCGGTCGGCCGGGTCCGGGGCCCGTTCGACCAGGCCGGCCTCCTCCAGGGCGTCGACCACCGTGGTGGCCGAGCGCGGGGCGATGTGCAGCCGGTCGGCCAGGTCGCTCAGCCGCATCGCGCGGTCGGGGAGCTCGCAGCCGGGGGCGTGCGCGAGGGCCCGCAGGGCGCGGCCCTGGCCGGGGGTGATGCCGTAGGGCTCCAGCCGCTCGCTGGTGCGGCGGCGGATCCGCTTGATCGCCCGGGTCATCGCGTCGGCCAGCTCGGCCGCGGTGTCCGGGGCCGTGGTGCTGCCCGGGGCGGCGGTGCTGTCCGGGGCGGCCGCCGGGTCCGCGGCGGGGGAGGAGCTCGCGCCGTCGTCGGTCGGCGTGGTGGTCATGGGCGGCTCTCCTCGGCAGGCGTTCGACCAAGGGTATCGGCCGGTCCGCAGGCGCTCGGAAAAATGTTGAGCAAGGCTCAGCATCTGCGTTAGCGTAGGTCGTGAGTGAGGGCACCCTAAGTTCCCTCCCCCGACCCTGGAGGGCCCGTGCCCCGCTCCGAAGCCCGCGTCGCCACCGACCGTTCCGCCCGCTACGCCAAGCAGCTCGCCGCCCACATGGGCCGCAAGATCCAGGCCGACTGGTCCGAGGAGACCGGCCGCGGCACCCTCGTCTTCGGCGCCGGCACCGCCACCCTGGAGGCCGCCCCCGACGCCCTGCTGCTCACGGTCGAGGGCGAGCGCGAGAACCTGCCCGGCCTGGAGGACGTCGTCGGCCGCCACCTGGTCCGCTTCGGCGCCCGCGACGAACTGGTCGTCGAGTGGCGGCGTGACAACGGCGAGCCCGGCCTCGTCCACCGCAACGACGAGGCCCCGGCCGAGGGTTAGGACCTGTCCCCCGGATCCTTGCCCGGGCGGCCGGTGAACGGCCACCGGGCGAGGGCCCACATGACCAGACCGCCCAGGCACCAGCCGGCCACCACGTCCAGCAGCCAGTGGTAGTCGCTCCACACCAGCCCGAGTCCGACACCCGCCGCCAGCAGCGCCGCGCCGGCGCCGAGCCCCCGGCGCGCCCGGGGGCCGGCCGCCCGGGCCAGCAGCAGCGCCGCCACCCCGAACCCGAGGGTGGCGGTCACGGTGTGGCCGGACGGGTACCAGCCCCACTGGTCCGCCGCCAGCGGCAGCCCGAACGGGCCGGGCCGCGCGAACCACGCCTTCGCCGGCACCACCAGCAGCGGGATCAGCCCGGCCGTCAGCACCGCCACCGGGACCGGCAGCCACCAGCGCGCGAAGCCCGCCCGCCACTCCCGCCAGGCCGCCACCGCCCCGCCGAGGAGCAGCACCGGCACCGCCACCGAGCCCCCGCCCAGGTCGGAGAACGCCTTGCCGAGGTGGTTGAGCAGGGTGCTGTGCAGGGTGTGCCGCACGTCCCGGACGGTGTGCCGGGTCCAGCGGTCCAGGCCCAGCAGCGGCCCGTCCACCGCGACCTGCCAGGACACCAGCACCAGGACCACCCCGAGGACCACCGGCACCGCCGGATGGGCGAGAACGCGAGGCAGCCGCCCCGGAGCAGGGGGGAGAGCTCCGGGGCGGCCCTGATGATCGCCGTTCCGTGCGCCCCGGGGGGTGTGGGTCGGACGGCCGGTCGATCGGCTTTCGGTGTGTGCCGCCCCTGGCGGGACGGCCTGGTTGTCCTCGCGGCCCACGCGCGGAGCCGTCCCGGAGGACGGTGCCGCGGACGGATCCGCCCATGGCTGGGGCTCGCTGTCCATCTGTGATGACACTACGTCAAGGTCCGTACGGGGTAGTGGAGCTTCAGCGATTCCGCACACCATCTTCACCGTCCGCGCCGGTGGCGTCACGCCGGGTTCGAACCGAACGGCCCGTGAGGACGAGGTCCCCACGGGCCGTTCAGCGCTGTCCGGACATCCCTCCGGCGGGTCTTCGGTGCGGCGCCGGTCGCTACCGCGGCCGCGGGCCGGCTCAGAGGGCGGCGAACGCGCCCTCGAGGATGTCCAGGCCCTCGTTCAGCAGGTGCTCCGGCATCACCAGCGGCGGCAGGAAGCGCAGCACGTTGCCGTAGGTGCCGGCGGTCAGCACGACCAGGCCCTCGGCGTGGCAGGCCTTGGCGATGGCCGCGGTGGCCTCGGTGTTCGGCTCCTTGCCGCCCGGCTTCACCAGCTCGACGGCGATCATCGCGCCGCGGCCGCGGACCTCACCGATGATCTCGTACTTCTCCTGCATCGCCCGCAGACGGCCCAGCATGATCTCGCCGATCCGCTGCGCCTTGCCGACGAGGTCCTGCTCCTTCATGGTCTCGATGGCGCCCAGCGCGGCGGCGCAGGCCACCGGGTTGCCACCGTAGGTGCCGCCCAGGCCGCCGGTCTGCGCGGCGTCCATGATCTCGGCGCGGCCGGTCAGCGCGGACAGCGGCAGACCGCCGGCGATGCCCTTGGCGGTGGTGATCAGGTCCGGGACGATGCCCTCGTCCTCGCAAGCGAACCACTGGCCGGTGCGGCAGAAGCCGGTCTGGATCTCGTCCGCGACGAACACGATCCCGTTCGCCTTCGCGAACTCCACGATCGCCGGCAGGAAGCCCTTGGCCGGCTCGATGAAGCCGCCCTCGCCCTGGATCGGCTCGATGATGATCGCGGCGACGTTCTCGGCGCCGATCTGCTTGTTGATGGTGTCGATCGCCTGGGCGGCGGCCTCGGCGGCGCAGTTCTCCGCACCGGTCAGCCAGCGGTAGGGGTAGGCGACCGGCACCCGGTAGACCTCGGGGGCGAACGGACCGAAGCCCTGCTTGTACGGCATGTTCTTCGCCGTCAGCGCCAGGGTGAGGTTCGTACGGCCGTGGTAGCCGTGGTCGAACACCACGACGGCCTGGCGCTTGGTGTAGGCGCGAGCGATCTTCACCGCGTTCTCGACGGCCTCGGAGCCCGAGTTGAACAGCGCGGTGCGCTTCTCGTGGTCGCCCGGGGTCAGCTCGTTGAGCTGCTCGGCCACGGCGACGTAGCCCTCGTACGGGGTCACCATGAAGCAGGTGTGGGTGAAGGCGGCCAGCTGCTCGGTCGTCTTCGCCACCACGGCCTCGGCGCTGTTGCCGACGTTGGTCACGGCGATGCCGGAGCCGAAGTCGATCAGCGAGTTGCCGTCCACGTCCTCCAGCACACCGCCGTTGGCACGGGACACGTACACCGGCAGGGTGGTGCCGACGCCGGCCGCCACCGCACCCAGCTTGCGGGCGTGCAGCTCCTGCGACTTCGGACCGGGGATCGCGGTGACCAGGCGGCGCTCCTGCGGGAGCGGCGTTGCGGCGCTCATGGGTTTCTCCAGACTTCTCGGCTCGGTAGTTCGCAGGCTACGGGGGCGCTCTCCGGGCGGGCATGCGCCACTCGGTAGCACTGGGCCGTCCGACTTGTCCGGGGCGGCCAGCGCGGCCGACGCCACGACCGGCCGCCTTCGCTCCACTACATTGAGCGCGGGCGTGTCGCCGGGGCGGCGGCATGGGTATGGGCGGCACCGACGGTGGTCGGGCCGTCGGGCGAGGGAGCGGGGCCGTACATGGGACTGGACGGGGCACGGAGCCACAGCGAGCGGACCACCGCCACCCCCCACAGCCCACCGCCCACCGCGATGCCCCACCCACGCTCCCCGGCCGGCGCGGCCTTCGACCTCGCCGCCTGGGTCGCCGCCCCGCGGCCGGAGGCCGCCCCCGGGGTTTTCCGCGAGGGGTACCGGCAGCTCGACCCCGACCGGGCGGAGGCGGCCAAGGTGCCTACCTGGCCCCTCCTGCTGCGCGCGGGCCTGAACGCGGTGGTGGGGTGGCTGGCGTACGTCTACGGGGTCGAGTTCGCCAAGTACGGGACGACGCTCATCGGCGTCCTGCCGACCCGTTCGGCATTCGTCGCGGTCTCGGTCGTCCTCACACTCAACGTGCTGGTCGCGGGCATCGTCATCAAGGTCTTCGGGCGGATGGGCCGGTGGGTGGAGGTGTGGCGGCGGTATGCGGTGCCGCTGCTGTCGCGGACGGTGACGGAGGAGGAGCCCGCGTCCGTGGAGGAGCGGGCGGAGGCGGTGCGGCAGCGGGATCCGTGGGCGGTGCTGCGGCAGGGCGGGGCGGCGGTCGCGGCCGGGCGGCTGGACGGCGAGGCGGTCGGGGACGTCGACTACGTGCGGATCCAGCGGGCGTGGGAGTCGGCCCAGGCGGACCGGGCCTTCCTGCCGGCCTTCGCCGAGCAGGTGTCGCTGCGCGGCGCGGCCGCGTTCGCGCACCCGTCGGAGGCGCGCGAGCTGCCGGGGCGGGCGGAGCGGCACGACCTGCTGCTGGCTCAGGTGCGGCTCGGTACCGCGCAGGACGTGCCGAAGAACCCGTTGACCCACCGGGCGGCGGGCTTCGCGCTGGACCCGGCGGTGCTGGGCACCTCGCTGCTGGCGGTGGGCCCGGCCGGGACGGGGAAGACGGCGCGGCTGGCCCGTCCGGTGGCGGAGGCGCTCTGCCTGCAGGCGCTGGCCGGGACGGCGTGCGCGGTGGTGATCGGGTCGGCGGAGGCGGATCTGGGGCCGGACGACTGGTACGACGTGGTGATCGCCCCGGGGCACGCCGGGTCCCGCTACGGGCTGGACCTGTACGGCGCGGCGCAGGACCCGGACGAGGCGGCGGCCCGGCTGGCGGAGGCGCTGCTGCCGGACGAGCTGACGGCGCGCGCCGAGACGGCGCGCACGGCGCTGCAGCAGATGGTGGGCCCGTTCCACGCCGCGTTCGGCCGCTACCCGGGGGTGCGCGAGCTGCGGGTGCTGCTCGCCGGGGAGCCGGAGGCGCTGGAGTCGCTGGTGAAGGGGTTGCGCGCGGCGGGCCGGCTGGGCTCGTACGAGCGGGACCTGGAGCACCGGGAGCGCCAGCGCGGCCGGGCGGACGATCCGGGGGCGCTGCTGGCGGACCGGCTGGCGCTGCTGGACCGGCCGGCCTTCGAGGGGGTGTTCGCGACCGACGGCACGGGCCGGCCGCCGTTCGCGATGCGGGTGCTGGACCACCCGCTGCGGGTGCGGGTGAAGCTGCCCGAGCGTAGTCACCCGGAGGCGGCGCGGATGCTGTCGCGGCTGCTGGTGGGCCAGTTCGTGCAGGCCGCGGGGGCCCGGGGGGACCGGTCGCTGTTCGCCGGGCTGGTGGTGGACGACGCCTCGGCGGCCCTGGACGCCGGGATCGTGCGCGGGCTGCAGCGGCTGCGCGGGGCGAACGCCGGGGTGGTGCTGCTGCTGCGTACGCTGGTGGACCTGCCGGAGGCGCTGCGGGCGCCGCTGTTCGGCGCGGTGGGCTGCCGGGCGGCGTTCCCGGGCATCGCGCCGTGGGACGGCCGGCTGTTCTCGGAGGCCTGGGGCACGCACCTGGTGCGGGAGACGGCGGTGACGCTGGCGCCGGACACCTCGGGCGGGATCGTGCGGCGGGCCGGGCGGCTGGGCCGCAAGGCGCTGTCGGGGACGACCGCGCAGACGGAGTCGGTGACCACGCGGGAGGTGGAGCGGCTGCGGTGGTCCCCCTCGGACCTGGCGCACGCGCTGCCGGCCGGGCATGCGGTGCTGTCGCTGACGGCGGTGTCGGGGGAGCAGGTGCCGCCGCTGCTGGTGGACCTGCGGGGTTGAGGGCCTCGGGCGGAACTCGCCGTTAAAGCTCGCCTTCGAGGTGGATTCAGCAGTGCGGGTTGTCCGGGGCGTCCATAATGAGAGGTGGGATTCCCCCCAGGACCCCCAGCCCTCTCTCGCCCGGCCGCAACGGCGCGGTCGGGTCGTTCCCTCGAAGGTGCCATGCCCCCCACACTTGCCTCCGTCGTCCGCAACACCTCGCTCCATCTGACGGTCCTCGCCGGTGCGGACCACCTGGAGCGGCCGGTCCGCTGGGTGCACACCAGCGAGCTGGACGACCCGACGCCGTTCCTGGAGGGTGGTGAGCTGCTGCTCACCACCGGGATCAAGCTCGGCCGTACCGCCGCCCGGTTGCAGGCGTACGTGCACCGGCTGGCCGACGCGGGGGTGGTCGGGCTCGGGCTGGGGGTGGGCCTGTCGCACACCGAGGTGCCGCAGCCGCTGGTGGACGCCGCGGCGCAGCGCGGGCTGCCGCTGCTGCGGGTGCCGGAGCCGACGCCGTTCATCGCGATCAGCAAGGTGGTGTCGGCGGCGCTGGCCGCCGAGCAGTACGAGGCGGTGACGACCAGCTTCGAGGCGCAGGAGGAGCTGACCCGGGCCGCGCTGGGCAAGGACGGCACGACGGCGGTGGTGCGGCGGCTGGCGGCCCGGCTGGGCGGCTGGGCGGCGCTGTACGACGGGTCGGGCGCGCTGTCGGTGGTGGCGCCGGACTGGGCGGCGCGCCGGGCCGGGCGGCTGGCGGCGGAGGTGGACCGGCTGCGGCGGCGGCCGGCGCCGTCGAGCGCGGCGCTGCAGGGCCGCGCGCCGGGGATAGACACGGCGGACGAGGACTACGTGGTGGTCCAGTCGCTGGGGGCGGACCGGCGGGCCCGGGGGTTCCTGGCGGTGGGCACCGAGGACCGGATCACGCCGACCGAGCGGTACGTGCTGAACGCGGCGGTGGCGCTGCTGACGCTGACCCTGGAGCGGTCGCGGGAGCTGCGGCAGGCCGAGGAGAAGATGGGCGCCGCGCTGCTGCGGATGGTGCTGGCCGGTGAGGTGGCGACGGCGCGGCAGGTGGCGGCGGGTCTGTTCGGGGGGCTGCCGGAGGGGACCGTCCGGGTGCTGGTGGCCGGGGCGCCGCAGGGGGCGGACGCCGGGGAGGCGCTGGGCGAGCTGGGCGACCGCGCCGAGCAGGCCGGGTCGCGGGTCGGCGAGAAGCTGCTGGTGGCGCGGGAGGACGGCGCGCACGGGGCGCGGCTGATGGTGCTGGCGCTGGACAACGGCGCGGTGCACCGGGCGTGCCTGGGCGCGGTGGAGGAGCACGAGGGCCTGTCGCTGGGCGTGTCGGCGCCGGCCGCGCTGGAGGACGCCGGGACGGCGCACGCGCAGGCCGAGCGGGCACTGGCGGTGGCGCTGCGCGGCGGGCGTCGTTCGGTGGACCACGAGGAGGTCGGCGCGGGCTCGCTGTTGCCGCTGCTCGGCGAGGACGCCGTGACGGCCTTCGCGGAGGGCCTGCTGCGGCCGTTGCGGGAGCACGACCGTACGGCGCGCGGTGATCTGGTGGCCTCGCTGCGGGCGTGGCTGTCGCGGCACGGGCAGTGGGACGCGGCGGCGGCCGACCTCGGGGTGCACCGGCACACCCTGCGGTACCGGATGCGGCGGGTGGAGGAGCTGCTGGGACGGTCGCTGGACGACACCGACGTCCGGATGGAGCTCTGGCTGGCGCTGCGCTCCGGCGAGGAGTGAGCGTCGTGCGGTGGGGCCGGGCGGGGCTGGACGCAGTGGAGTGGCCGTGGGGGCGAACGCTACTCGGTGTCCAATCCGGTCGGCGCGCCGCCCGTCCTACCCTCGGTTCTGGCTCCACGTCCGTGGGGTCGTGAGGACGACGAGGAGAGGGCCGGTACCACGGTGACCACCACGTACGATTTCTGGCTGGCCGGCCGCCGGGCGAGCGGCGACGCCGACTTCGAGGTGCACAACAGCTGGGACGGCCGCCTGGTCGGCAAGGTGAGCATCCCCACCGAGGCGCAGGTCGAGGAGGCCCTGGAGGCCGCCGTCGCCGCGCTGCCGGTGTTCGCCGCGACCCCCGCGCACGTGCGCACCGCCGCCCTGGACCACGTGGCCCGGCGGCTGACCGAGCGCACCGAGGAGATCGCCCAGCTGATCACCGCCGAGAACGGCAAGCCGATCAAGTGGGCCCGCGGTGAGGTCGGCCGCGCCGTCTCGGTGTTCCGCTGGGCGGCCGAGGAGGCCCGCCGGACCAACGGCGAGACCATGCGCCTGGACACCGACCCGGGCGGCACGGGCCGCTTCGCGGTGGTGCGTCGCTTCCCGCGCGGCGTGGTGCTGGGCATCGCCCCGTTCAACTTCCCGCTGAACCTGGTCGCCCACAAGATCGCCCCGGCGATCGCGGTCGGCGCCCCGATCATCCTCAAGCCGGCCCCGGCCACCCCGCTGTCGGCCATGGTGCTGGGCGAGATCCTCGCCGAGACCGGGCTGCCGGCCGGTTCGTGGAGCGTCCTGCCGGTGCCGAACGACCGGATGCCGGCCCTGGTGCAGGACCCGCGTCTGCCGGTGATCTCCTTCACCGGTTCGGACAAGGTCGGCTACCAGATCATGGACTCGGTGCCGCGCAAGCACACCACCCTGGAGCTGGGCGGCAACGCGGCGGCCGTGGTGCTCGCCGACTGGTCCTCCGAGGCGGACCTGGAGTGGGCGGCCACCCGGATCGCGATGTTCGCCAACTACCAGGGCGGCCAGTCCTGCATCTCGGTGCAGCGGGTGATCGCCGACGCGTCGGTGTACGACGCGCTGGCCGAGAAGGTCGTCGCCAAGGTGCGGGCCCAGGTCACCGGTGACCCGAACGACGACGCGACGGACGTCGGCCCGCTGGTCGACGAGAACGCCGCCAAGCGGGTGGAGTCCTGGGTGGACGACGCGGTCGCCAAGGGCGCGAAGCTGCTCACCGGCGGCACCCGCGAGGGCGCGACCTACGCTCCGACCGTGCTGGCCGAGCTGCCGGCCGACGCGATCCTGGCCACCTCCGAGGTGTTCGGCCCGGTCCTGTCGCTGCACAAGGTGGACGGCGTGGACGAGGCCTTCGCCGCCGTCAACGACTCGCTGTTCGGCCTGCAGGCGGGCGTGTTCACGCACGACCTGCAGACCGCCTTCCGCGCCCACCAGGAGCTGGAGGTCGGCGGTGTGATCATCGGCGACGCGCCGTCCTACCGCGCCGACCAGATGCCGTACGGCGGCGTCAAGGACTCCGGCGTCGGCCGCGAGGGCGTCCGCTACGCGATGGACGACTACACCGTCGAGAAGGTCCTGGTCCTCACCGGCCTCGCCCTCTGACGATGACGTGAGCGAGGGCCCGGCCGCCGTGTGCGGCCGGGCCCTCGCGCATGCGCGGGGTCACCGCGGGTCCGCAGCGGGGCGGACGGGGTCGCGACAGGGCCGGGCGCGGTCAGGTGTGGCCGCCGGCGGCCGCGACGGCCTCGGCCACGGTGGCGTCGCCGCCGACCAGCTCCAGGGTCTGCCCGGCGGTGCCGGGCTCGTGCAGCAGGGCGGCGAGCACGGCGGCGACGTCCTGCCGGTCGACGGAGCCGCGCGGCACGCTCGCCGCGAGCCGGACCCGCCCGGTGCCCGGGCCGTCGGTGAGGCGCCCGGGGCGCAGCACCGTCCAGTCCAGCGCGCCGCGGGCCCGGACGGCGTCCTCGGCGGCGCCCTTGGCCCGCAGATAGGTCTCGAAGACCTCGTCGGACGGGTACCGGGCCCGGGCGTCGGCGCCCATCGAGGAGACCAGGAGGTAGCGGCGCACGCCCGCCAGCACGGCGGCGTCGGCGAGCAGCACGGCCGCGTCCCGGTCGACGGTGAGCTTGCGGGCGGCGCCGCTGCCCGGTCCGGCCCCGGCTGCGAACACCACGGCGTCGGCGCCGTCGAGCAGCGGGGCGAGTTCGGCCGCGGCGGCCGTCTCCAGGTCGAGCAGCAGCGGTTCGGCCCCGGCCGCGACGAGGTCGTCGGCCTGTCCGGGGCGGCGGATGATCCCGGCGGGGCGGTCGCCGCGGTCGGTGAGCAGCCGTTCCAGGCGGCGGGCGATCTGTCCGTGGCCCCCGGCGATGACGATGCGCATGGCTCCGACGGTAGCCCGGGGGCGCGTCCGGCGCCCCGGGAACGGTCCCGTGGTGCCGGGCCGGGGGCCGGGCAGGACACAATGGGCGCATGACTTCGCTCGCCCACCCGCAGCTGCGGTTCACCCCCGAGGTGAACACCCCTTCCGGCCCCCGGGAGCTGGTGATCCTCGGCTCCACCGGTTCGATCGGCACCCAGGCCATCGACGTGGTCCTGCGCAACCCGGACCGGTTCCGGGTGGTGGCCCTGTCGGCGGCCGGCGGCCGGGTGGAGCTGCTCGCCGAGCAGGCGCTGCGGCTGGGCGTGCACACCGTGGCGGTGGCCGATCCGGCGGCCGGGCCGGCGCTGCGCGAGGCGCTGGCGGCGAAGGCGGCGGGCCGTGCGCTGCCGGCCGTGCTGGTCGGTCCGGACGCGGCGACCGAGTTGGCGGCGATGGAGTGCCACTCGGTGCTGAACGGCATCACCGGCTCGATCGGCCTGCGCCCGACGCTGGCGGCGCTGCGGGCCGGCCGGGTGCTGGTGCTGGCCAACAAGGAGTCCCTGATCGTCGGCGGTCCGCTGGTGAAGGCGGCCGCGCAGCCGGGGCAGATCGTACCGGTGGACTCGGAGCACGCCGCGCTGTTCCAGGCGCTGGCCGGCGGCACCCGGGCGGAGGTCCGCAAGCTGGTGGTGACGGCGAGCGGCGGCCCGTTCCGCAACCGCGGCCGCGCCGAACTGGCGGGCGTCACCCCGGCCCAGGCGCTGGCGCACCCGACCTGGGCGATGGGCCCGGTCGTCACGATCAACTCGGCCACCCTGGTGAACAAGGGCCTGGAGGTGATCGAGGCGCACCTGCTGTACGACGTGCCGTTCGACCGGATCGAGGTCGTGGTCCATCCGCAGTCGGTCGTCCACTCGATGGTGGAGTTCACGGACGGCTCCACGCTGGCGCAGGCGAGCCCGCCGGACATGCGGATGCCGATCGCGCTGGGACTGGGCTGGCCGGACCGGGTGCCGGACGCGGCCCCGGCCTGCGACTGGACCAAGGCGGCGACCTGGGAGTTCTTCCCGCTGGACGACGACGCCTTCCCGGCGGTCGAGCTGGCCCGCGAGGTCGGCACGCTGGGCGGCACCGCCCCGGCGGTGTTCAACGCGGCCAACGAGGAGTGCGTGGACGCCTTCCTGAACGGCCGCCTCGCCTTCACCGGGATCGTGGACACTGTGGCGAAGGTCGTGGCGGAGCACGGCACGCCGGTGGCGGGAACTTCGCTGACGGTCGAGGACGTCCTGCACGCGGAGGACTGGGCGCGCGCCCGGGCCCGCGAGCTGGCCGGGGGCTGATCCGGGACCGCCCGGACGGCACCGCCGGACGACCGGTACGACGACAGGATGAGCGGAGTGGCATGACGGAGGAGCAGCGGTGGCAACGGTGATGACGGTGGTCGGCATCCTGGTCTTCGTACTGGGACTGCTCGTTTCGATCGCCTGGCACGAGCTCGGCCACCTCTCCACGGCCAAGCTGTTCGGCATCCGGGTGCCGCAGTACATGGTCGGCTTCGGCCCGACGGTCTGGTCGCGGAAGAAGGGCGAGACCGAGTACGGCCTCAAGGCCGTTCCGCTGGGCGGGTACATCCGGATGATCGGGATGTTCCCGCCCGGTGCGGACGGGCGGATCACCCAGCGCTCCACCTCGCCCTGGCGGACCATGATCGAGGACGCCAGGGAGGCCTCCTACGAGGAGGTCAAGGAGGGCGACGAGAACCGGCTCTTCTACACGCGCAAGCCCTGGAAGCGCGTGATCGTCATGTTCGCCGGGCCATTCATGAACCTGATCCTCTCCTTCGGGCTCTTCCTGACGGTGATGATGGGCTTCGGCGTCCCGATGTCGGTGCCGACCATCGGCACCGTCTCGGAGTGCGTGGTGAAGGCCGGCCAGCCGACCGACACCTGCCCGGCGGACGCGCCCGTGGCGCCCGCCTTCCAGGCCGGGCTGAAGCCGGGCGACAAGGTGGTCTCCTTCGACGGCGACCGGATCACCACCTACGAGCAGCTCCAGGGCGACATCCGCAAGTCGGCCGGCAGGACGGTCGAGGTGGTGGTCGAGCGCGGCGGGCAGCAGCTCACCCTCACCCCGACCATCGCCGTCAACGACGTGCAGAAGTACGACGACAACGGCGTGCCGGTCAAGGGCGAGACGGTGCGGGCCGGCTTCCTCGGCTTCACCCCGACCAGCGGCGTGGTCCAGCTCGGCTTCGGGCAGTCCGTCGACCGGATGTACGACATGGCGCAGAACGGCGTGAAGTCGCTCGCCGCGCTGCCCGGCAAGATCCCGGGCCTGTGGCACTCGGTGGTGGACGGCACCCCGCGCGAGTCCGACTCGCCGATCGGCATGGTCGGTGCCGCCCGGGTCAGCGGCGAGGTGTTCGCGCTGGACATCCCGGGCAGCCAGCGGGTCGCCTACTTCGTCAACCTGCTCGCCGGGATCAACCTCTCGCTGTTCCTCTTCAACATGCTGCCGCTGCTGCCGCTGGACGGCGGCCACATCGCGGGAGCGGTCTGGGAGTCGGTGCGCCGCCGCTTCGCCGCCCTCTTCCGCCGTCCCGACCCCGGCCCGTTCGACGTGGCCCGGCTGATGCCGCTCGCCTACGTCGTGGCCAGCGTGTTCATCGGCTTCACCCTGCTGGTGCTGGTGGCCGACCTGGTGAACCCCGTCAAGATCAGCTAGGGCGGGGGCCGGTGGGTGCGCGGGCGCCCGTTGCCGTGCCGTACCGTTGGAGCCCGGGCGTGCGATCGTCGGCGCGTCCGGGCCCGGCCGTCCCAGCGGCCGGACCGACCACACCTCAACCCCGGGGAACCCTGCGCACATGACCGCGATCTCGCTCGGTATTCCGTCTCTGCCGCTCAAGCCGCTCGCCAAGCGCCGTGTCTCCCGTCAGATCATGGTCGGCAACGTCCCGGTCGGCGGCGACGCCCCCGTCTCGGTGCAGTCCATGACGACCACGGTGACCTCGGACATCAACGCCACGCTGCAGCAGATCGCGGAGCTCACCGCGTCCGGCTGCCAGATCGTGCGGGTCGCCGTCCCCTCCCAGGACGACGCCGACGCACTGCCGATCATCGCCAAGAAGTCGCAGATCCCGGTGATCGCCGACATCCACTTCCAGCCGAAGTACGTCTTCGCGGCCATCGACGCCGGCTGCGCCGCGGTCCGCGTCAACCCGGGCAACATCAAGGCCTTCGACGACAAGGTCGGCGAGATCGCCAAGGCGGCCAAGGACGCCGGCGTGCCGATCCGGATCGGCGTCAACGCCGGCTCGCTCGACAAGCGCCTGCTGGAGAAGTACGGCCGGGCCACCCCCGAGGCGCTGGTCGAGTCCGCGCTCTGGGAGTGCTCGCTCTTCGAGGAGCACGACTTCCGCGACATCAAGATCTCGGTCAAGCACAACGACCCGGTCGTGATGATCAACGCCTACCGCCAGCTCGCCGCCGCCTGCGACTACCCGCTGCACCTCGGTGTCACCGAGGCCGGTCCGGCCTTCCAGGGCACCATCAAGTCCGCGGTCGCCTTCGGCGCGCTGCTCGCCGAGGGCATCGGCGACACCATCCGGGTCTCGCTGTCCGCCCCGCCGGCCGAGGAGATCAAGGTCGGCAACCAGATCCTGGAGTCGCTGGGCCTGCGCCAGCGCGGTCTGGAGATCGTCTCCTGCCCGTCCTGCGGCCGCGCCCAGGTCGACGTCTACAAGCTCGCCGAGGAGGTCACGGCGGGTCTGGAGGGCATGAACGTGCCGCTGCGCGTCGCCGTCATGGGCTGCGTCGTCAACGGTCCGGGCGAGGCGCGCGAGGCCGACCTCGGTGTCGCCTCCGGCAACGGCAAGGGCCAGATCTTCGTCAAGGGCGAGGTCATCAAGACCGTCCCCGAGTCCAAGATCGTGGAGACCCTGATCGAGGAGGCGTTCAAGATCGCCGAGCAGATGGAGGCCGAGGGCGCCGAGTCCGGCGCTCCGACCGTCACCGCCGGCGAGTGACCCGGCCCGGTACCGGGGGTGCCGGGCCGTCCGAAAGTCTTCCGGAAGCGGGGCCGTCCGTGCGCGGGCGGCCCCGCGGCCGTAGCCGGGTGGGGGCACGGAGTAGGGTGCGGCCAGAGTCGTCTCAGTAAGGTGCTGTCTCGATGCTCGATCGAGGTGTGATGCTCCCCAGCTCGTTCCAGGCCGCGCGCGCCCTGGCGACCACCCGCGTGCTGGAACCGCCGGACCTCGCCGACGCGCTCGCCGTCCTCCACCGCGACCCGGTCGCCAACGCCTTCGTGGCCACCCGGGTGGAGGCCGTCGGCCTCGACCCGTGGCGGCTCGGCGGCGAGATGTGGGGCTGGTACGACGAGCACGGCGAACTCGACGCGCTCTGTTACGCGGGGGCCAACCTGGTCCTGGTGAACGCCGGGCCGCAGGCGGTCCAGGCCTTCGCCGAGCGCGCCCGCAGACAGGGGCGCCGCTGTTCCTCCATCGTGGGCCCGGCCGGGCCCACGTCGGCGCTGTGGGCGCTGCTGGAGCGCAGTTGGGGGCCGGCCCGGGAGGTGCGGGCGCACCAGCCGCTGATGTCGACGAGCGTGCCGTCCGCGGAGATCTCGCCGGATCCGCTGGTGCGGCGGGTGCGGCGCAACGAGATCGAGACCCTGATGCCGGCCTGTGTGGCGATGTTCACCGAGGAGGTCGGGGTCTCTCCGCTGGCCGGCGACGGGGGGCTGCTCTACCAGGCCCGGGTCGCCGAACTCGTCTCCACCGGGCGCTCGTTCGCCCGGTTCGGGGAGGCGGGGGAGGTCGTGTTCAAGGCCGAGATCGGGGCCGTCACGGCGGGGGCCTGCCAGATCCAGGGGGTCTGGGTGGCGCCCGAGCAGCGGGGGAAGGGGCTCTCCGAGATCGGGATGGCGGCGGTGCTGGACGTCGCGCTGCGGGAGGTGGCGCCGGTGGTCTCGCTGTACGTCAACGACTACAACCTGCGGGCGCGGGCCGCGTACCGGCGGGTGGGGTTCCGGGAGGTCGGGGCGTTCATGAGCGTGCTGTTCTGAGGGGCGGGAATCGGGCATGGAGCGGCTGACGGGTGTGACGGTCGAGGCCATCGACCTTGCGGTGTGGGCTCCGCAGGCCCTTGAGGTCCAGGCGGTGGCGTTCGGGCTCACGCCGGAGGAGGTCATGGTCCGGCTGCACATCGTCGGGCGGCATGCGCAGCAGCCGGGGGTGATCGCGCTCGGGGCGTTCAGCGGGGGCGAGGGGATGGCTGGGCGGGGGCGGTTGGTGGGGTTCGGGTACGGGATGCCCAACCACCGGGAGCACTGGTGGAGCACGGTGATCGAGCCCTATCTGGTCGCCCGGGGGTACGGGGACTGGCTGGACGGCGTCTTCGCGGTCACCGAGTTGCACGTGCTGCCGGAGTACCAGGGGCGGGGGGTCGGCTCGGCGCTGATCCGCACGCTGACCGGGCTCTCCGGGATGGACCGCAGCATCCTCTCCGCGATCGACGCCGAGACGCCGGCCCGGCGGCTCTACCGGTCCCTGGGGTACCGGGACCTCGCGCGGGCCGTGCACTTTCCGAACACGGAGCGGCGGTACGCGGTGATGGGGGCGCCGTTGCCGTTGCGGGAGGCCGGCGGGGCCGGGCCCGCTCAGAGCGCGCCGGCGAACTCCAGGTAGAGCTCGGCCTCGGGGCGGCGGCCGGCGGCGAGGGCGGTCAGGGCGAGGTCGACGGCACGGACCAGGGTCCAGCCGCGGAGGCGGTCGCGGTCGACGTCCAGGGCTTCGGCGAGTTGGTGCAGCCGGCGGCGGAGGGCGGCGGGGAGGCCGGGGGAGCCGACGAGGGTGTCCGCGCGGTCCAGGGCGAGGCGGGCCAGGTCGTAGGCGCGTTCGCCGACCAGGGGGCGGGGGGCGATCGCCAGCCAGGGGGCGCGGTCGGCGGCGAGGACGTTGCCGTGGTGGAAGTCGCCGTGGAGGAGGAACTCCTCGGTGGCGGAGGCGGTGAGGGAGGTGGCGGTTTCCCTGGCCTCGGTGAGGAGGGGGGTGGCTTCGTCGGGGAGGGCGGGGAGTTCGTCGGGGACCGTGGGGACGGTGTCGGGGAGGGTGGGGAGCGGGAGGGACGAGGGGGACGAGGGCGAGGGGGACGAGGGGAGGGGGAGCCAGAGGCGGTGGAGGAGGCTGGTGGCTTCCAGCATGGCCTTGGGTTCGGCGAGGGAGCGGAGCGGGATCTCGCCGTGGAGGCGTTCCAGGAGGAGGACGCTGGCGGTGGGGGTTTGGTGGGCGTCGAGCAGGAGGACGGCGCCGCGGCCGGCCCAGGTGGTGAGGGCTTCGGGCTCGTGGGCGGTTTCGGGGGTGCGGAGGGAGACCTTGAGGGCGGCCGGGGTGAGGTCGTCGTCGCGGTGGACGTAGGCGACCAGGCCGAGGGTGCCGCCGGGGTCCAGGACGCGGTCCAGGGTGAGGCCGAGGCGGGTGAGCTGGGCGGAGACGAGGGCGGGCAGTTCGGCCAGCCAGCTGGTCGCCTCGGCGGGGTGGGCGGCGGTGATGCTGCGGGTGAGCCAGTCGGGGACGGTGATCCGTCCTGGTGCTGGTGCCGACATGGTGGCCTTCCGGTCGCGGGTCCCCTGGGGCGGTACGGGTTCATTGTCCGTTATGGGAAGGATGGGGGGTGGCGGCGCGGGGTGGGGGCGGGCGGGGTGGTGCGGGTGAGTTTTCTGCGGGCGCGCGGCTTGGCTCGCGCGCCCGGTCAGGGGGCGGTGCTGGGGGCGGGGGAGCTGGGGAGGCCGGGGAAGGGGGTGGGGGCGGCGCCCCAGTGGTGGGCGCGGAGGGCGGAGTCGCGGAGGGCGTCGGCCGCGAGGAGGCGGTGGGGGGTGGGGGCGGCGGCGACCAGGTCGGCGTAGACGGTGGTGAGGCGGGTTTCCAGGTGGGCGGCGAGGCGGGTGGCGGCGGGGGCGTCGGTGACCGGGAAGGGGAGCTGGTAGCCGGCGGCCGCGGCGGTGGGGGTGGCGCCGCTGGTGGCGAGGAGGCGCTGCCAGGCGTCGCGGCGGGACTGGTGGGCGGCCAGGGTGGTGCGGGCGTCGGTGCGCTGCTGGTCGTCGGTGAGGCGGGCGCCGACCACGCCGTAGCCGTAGACGGCGGCGTGTTCGGCGCTCAGGGCGTCCTGGAAGGCGGTGGCCGGGTCACCGGCGGGGGTGGGGGAGGGGGTTGAGGCGGCGGGGGCGCCGGGGTCGCCGAGGGCTGCGGCGTGCAGGACGCCGGCGGTGGAGACGGAGGCCAGCAGGCGGGCCAGTGGGGGGGAGGCGGCGTCCAGGTCGGCGAGGCGGGACTGGGCGGTCTGGCGTTCGAGGGCGGCCAGGGCGGTGAGGGTGGTGGGGGCGCTGCTGGGTGGGGCGGTGACGGTGGGGGGTGCGGTGGTGGTGGGCTGGAGGGCGGCGCGGTGCTGGGCGACCTCGGCGCGCAGCGGCTGGAGCTGGGGGGCCTGGGGGAGGAGGGCGTCGTAGCCGGCCAGGAGGGTGTCGGTGGCGGCGACGGCGCGCAGCCGGATCGGCTCGTCCGGGTCGGGGCGGCGGGCGGCGCCGGCCGGGGGGGTGCCGTGGGGCTCGGTGCAGGCGGTGAGGGCTGTGCCGGCGGTGACGAGCAGTCCGAGGGTGAGGAAGGTCCGTCGGCTGCGCGGCTGCATGGGTGTCACTCCGGGGCGTGTACGGGAGGACGGCCTGCCCGCCTGCCCTCGTTGGCGTGAATGATTACAGAATCCTTACGTCTGTGGGGGCCGATCGAGTTGTCGGTGAGGGGTGTGAGCTTGCTCGCACCGGGTGCGGCGGCGCCGGGGCCGGAATCGGTGGTTGGGGGGTTCACCGGCTAGGCTTTGGGCCGAGCTGCCGCGACCCGGCCGCGCGCCGTACCGGCGCCGGGGGTGCGGGGCGACCTTCCGACAACAGCAGACGCGGCCGAGGAGTCCACCCGGATGAGCACCACCCACATCGACCGGCTGCGCGCGTTGCTGGAGCCGCTGGCCGCGCAGGCGGGCCTGGACCTGGAGGACGTCAAGGTCACCCAGGCGGGCAGCCGCCGCCAGGTGCAGATCGACGTGGACGCCGACGGCGGCGTGGACCTGGACACCATCGCCGAGTTCAGCCGGGTGGTCGGCGAGGCCCTGGACGAGTCGGACGTGATGGGTTCCGGGGCGTACGTCCTGGAGGTCGGCTCGCCCGGCGCTGAGCGTCCGCTGAGCGTGCCGCGGCACTGGATCCGCGCCGAGGGCCGGCTGGCCAGGATCCACCTGGTGGACGGCGGGGAGATCGTCGCCCGGGTGCTGGAGGCGGACGAGGACGGCGCGCTGGTCGAGGTGCAGCCGGTGAAGGGCCGCGGCCGGCCCAAGGAGCGCCGGCTGGAGTACGGCGAGGTCGCCCGGGCCCGGGTCCAGGTGGAGTTCAACCGCAAGGACGACGAGCTGCTGCTCGACGAGGGGGACGACGGTGCGGAGTGACGACCTGCGCACCGACCGCACCATGATGAACGTGACGAAAGACGAGGAGGCGTAGCCGTGGACATCGACATGAGTGCCCTGCGCACGCTGGTCAGCGAGAAGAACATCCCCTTCGGCCTCGTGGTCGAGTCGATCGAGTCGGCCCTCCTCACCGCGTACCACCGCACCGAGGGCTCGCGCCGCCGCGCCCGGGTCGAGCTGGACCGCAAGACCGGCCACGTGACGGTCTGGGCGACCGAGGACGCGTCGGAGCTGGAGGAGGGTGTCGAGCCGAAGGAGTTCGACGACACCCCGAGCGGTTTCGGCCGGATCGCCTCCAGCATCGGCATGCAGGTGATGATGCAGCGGCTGCGTGACGCCGCCGACGACCAGACCTTCGGCGAGTACGCGGGCAAGGAGGGCGACATCGTCACCGGTGTCGTCCAGCAGGGCAACGACCCGAAGAACGTGCTGGTCGACATCGGCAAGCTGGAGGCCATCCTCCCGCCGCAGGAGCAGGTCCCGGGCGAGGACTACCGCCACGGCACCCGGCTGAAGTGCTACGTCGTGGCCGTGCGCCGTGGTGTGCGCGGCGCGTCGGTGACGCTGTCGCGCACCCACCCGAACCTGGTGAAGAAGCTGTTCGCGCTGGAGGTCCCGGAGATCGCGGACGGCAGCGTGGAGATCGCGGCGATCGCCCGTGAGGCCGGCCACCGGACCAAGATCGCGGTCTGGTCGCGCCGCCAGGGGCTGAACGCCAAGGGCGCCTGCATCGGCCCGATGGGCTCCCGGGTGCGCGCGGTGATGGGCGAGCTGCACGGCGAGAAGATCGACATCGTCGACTGGTCGGAGGACCCGCGCGAGATGGTCGCCGCCGCGCTGTCCCCCGCCCGGGTGACCAGCGTGGAGATCGTCGACGCCGCCCAGCGCTCCGCGCGGGTGATCGTGCCGGACTACCAGCTGTCGCTGGCGATCGGCAAGGAGGGGCAGAACGCCCGTCTCGCGGCCCGGCTCACCGGGTGGCGGATCGACATCCGGCCGGACACCGAGGGTGGCGAACAGGAATCCGCGACCCCGTAGTCGTTGTTGTCCGAGTGCCCCTGCCGTTCCCTCCGGGATCGGCGGGGCGGCGCCATGTCCCTTCGGAGGGGTAGACTTGCCTTCGTCTGGCCGGACGCACGTCCGAGCACGCCCGGAACGCACCTGCGTGGGCTGCCGCAAGCGAGCGGCCAAGCACCAGCTGTTGCGTGTCACGGCGGTCGAGGGCGTCTGCGTCCCTGATCCCCGTGGCGCACTGCCGGGCCGGGGCGCACACCTGCACCCCGAACCGGCCTGCCTCGACCTCGCGGTCCGCCGACGGGCGTTCCCCCGGGCCTTCCGGATCCAGGGCGCGCTCGACACCGGGCGGCTCCGCGGGTACATCGAGGAGCGGGTGAGCGACAGCTCCCCGTGACGGCCGCCGCTCGCGCGGCGGAGAACCACCGCAACAAGCACGGCACACGGGCAGCCGTACGCCGTGCCACCAGTCAGGTACCTCGCGATGTGGAAGTAGGTCGAGATTGCGATGAGCACTCGATGAGTACGCGATGAGTACGCGATGGGTACGCCCATGAAGTAGCGACAGTCCGGCGGACGAGACCCCCGGACTCATAGACAGGAGTGAAGTGGCTAAGGTCCGGGTTTACGAACTCGCCAAGGAACTCGGTTTGGAGAGCAAGGCCGTCATGGCCAAGCTGACCGAGCTGGGTGAGTTCGTCCGTTCGGCGTCCTCGACGATCGAGGCGCCGGTCGTACGCAAGTTGACTGACGCGCTTGGTGTGGCCCCCACCGGTGGTTCCGCTGCCAAGCCGGGCCCGCGGAAGCCCGCGGCGCCCCAGCCCGCGGCCGGTTCGGCCGCGGGTGCACCCAAGCCGGGTGCTCCGACCCCGGGTCCGCGCCCCGCGGCCCCCGGTCCCCGTCCGACCCCCGCGGCCGCCGCTCCGGCGCCGGCCGCCCCCGCCGCGGCCCGGCCGTCCGGCCCGACGCCGGGCCCGCGCCCGGCTCCGCGCCCCGCGGCGCCGGCCGCCCCCGCGGCCGAGTTCTCCTCGCCGGCCCCCGAGGCCGCCGAGACCCAGGCCCCGCGCCAGGCCCCGCAGGCCCAGCAGGCCTCGCAGGCCTCGCGTCCGGCCGGTCCCGCCGCCGGCGGTGCCCGTCCGGGCCCGCGTCCGGCCGGTCCGCGTCCGGGCAATAACCCGTTCACCTCGGGCAGCGCCACCGGTATGGCCCGCCCCGGCGACCGCCGTCAGGGCGCGCCGGGTGCCCGTCCGGGTGCTCCGGCCGGCCAGGGTGGCGACCGTCCGCGTCCGGGTGGCGACCGTCCCCGTCCGGGTGGCCAGGGTGCCCCCGGCGCCGGTGCCCCCCGTCCGGGTGGCGACCGTCCGCGTCCGGGCGCCCCGGGTGCCCCGGGTGCCGGTGCTCCGCGCCCCGACGGCATGCCGCGTCCGGCCGGCCCGCGTCCGACCCCGTCGGGCATGCCGCGTCCGAACCCGGGCATGATGCCGCAGCGTCCGGCCGGTCCGGGCCCGCGTCCCGGCCCGGGTGGCCGTGGTCCGGGTGGCCCCGGTGGCCGTCCGGGTGGTCCGGGTGCCGGTGGCGCCCGTCCGGGCTTCCAGGGCCGTCCGGCCGGTCCGGGCTCGCGTCCGGCCGGTGGCGGCTTCGGCGGCCCCCGTCCCGGTGGCGGTGCCCCGGGTGGCGGCGGCGGCTTCGGTCCGCGTCCGGGTGGCTTCGGCGGCCGTCCCGGTGGCCCGGGTGCCCGTGGTGGCACGCAGGGTGCCTTCGGCCGTGGCCCCGGTGGCCGTCCGGCCCGTGGTCGCAAGTCGAAGCGGGCGAAGCGCCAGGAGTACGAGGCCATGCAGGCCCCGTCCGTCGGCGGTGTGATGCTGCCTCGCGGCAACGGCCAGACCGTTCGCCTGTCGAGCGGCGCCTCGCTGATGGACTTCGCGGAGAAGATCAACGCCAACCCGGCCGCGCTCGTCTCCGTCATGTTCAACCTCGGTGAGATGGTCACCGCGACGCAGTCGGTCTCCGACGCGACGCTGCAGCTGCTGGCCGACGAGATGGGCTTCCAGCTCGAGATCGTCAGCCGGGACGACGAGGACCGCGAGCTGCTGGAGTCGTTCGACATCGACTTCGGCGCCAACGAGGGCGACGAGGACCAGCTGGCCCCGCGCCCGCCGGTCGTCACCGTCATGGGTCACGTCGACCACGGTAAGACCCGACTGCTGGACGCCATCCGCAAGTCCAACGTGGTGGCCGGCGAGGCCGGTGGCATCACCCAGCACATCGGTGCCTACCAGGTGGTCACCGAGGTGAACGGCGAGCAGCGCCCGATCACCTTCCTCGACACCCCGGGTCACGAGGCGTTCTCCGCCATGCGTGCCCGTGGTGCCAAGTCCACCGACATCGCGATCCTGGTGGTCGCGGCCAACGACGGTGTCATGCCGCAGACGGTCGAGGCGCTGAACCACGCCAAGGCCGCCGGTGTGCCGATCGTGGTCGCCGTCAACAAGATCGACGTCGAGGGCGCCGACCCGACCAAGGTCCGCGGCCAGCTGACCGAGTTCGGCCTGGTGGCGGAGGAGTACGGCGGCGACACCATGTTCGTCGACATCTCCGCGCGCCAGGGCCTCAACATCGAGCAGCTGCTGGAGGCCGTGGTCCTGACCGCGGACGCCTCGCTCGACCTGCGGGCCAACCCCGAGCAGGACGCGCAGGGTATCGCCATCGAGGCCCACCTCGACAAGGGCCGCGGTGCCATGGCGACCGTCCTCGTGCAGCGCGGTACCCTCCGCGTCGGCGACTCGATCGTGGTCGGCGACGCCTACGGCCGCGTCCGCGCGATGCTGGACGAGAACGGCAACAGCCTCGCCGAGGCCGGCCCGTCCCGCCCGGTGCTGCTGCTCGGTCTGACCTCGGTGCCCCGCGCCGGCGACAGCTTCATCGTCGTCGACGAGGACCGCACCGCCCGCCAGATCGCCGAGAAGCGCTCGGCCCGCGACCGCAACGCCGCCTTCGCGCAGCGTCGGGTCCGGGTGTCCCTGGAGGACCTGGACAAGGCCATCGCCGCCGGCTCCATCGAGCAGCTCAACCTCATCATCAAGGGTGACGTCTCCGGTTCGGTGGAAGCCCTCGAGGACGCCCTCGTCAAGCTGGACGTGGGCGAGGAGGTCGAGCTCCGGGTCCTGCACCGCGGTGTGGGTGCCATCACCGAGTCCGACGTGGACCTGGCGATGGGCTCGGACGCCATCATCATCGGCTTCAACGTGCGCGCCGAAGGCCGTGCGCGCGCCGCGGCCGACAAGGAAGGCGTGGACGTCCGGTACTACTCGGTCATCTACCAGGCGATCGAGGAGATCGAGAACGCCCTCAAGGGCAAGCTCAAGCCGGAGTACGAGGAGGTGCGCCTCGGCGCCGCGGAGATCCGCGAGGTCTTCCGCTCCTCCAAGTTCGGCAACATCGCCGGTGTCCTGGTCCGCGACGGAATCATCCGCCGCAACACCAAGGCCCGCCTGCTGCGCGACGGCAAGGTCGTGGCGGAGAGCCTCACCATCGAGGGTCTGCGCCGCTTCAAGGACGACGCGACCGAGGTCCGCGAGGGCTTCGAGGCCGGTGTGACCCTGGGCTCGTTCAACGACATCAAGGTCGAGGACATCATCGAGACCTACGAGATGCGCGAGAAGCCGCGCGCGTAAGCGGGTGGCTGCCGGGGCCGGTCGACGGGTGGAATTCCCGTCGACCGGCCCCGGTCCTGCTGTGTAGGGTCCGGGGAGCGGTCCGGTTCGGGACCGCTCCCCGAGGCCTTCCAGGTCGGCTAGACCTGTCACACATGTTCGTGGGAACACTCACCTTCGACCTGCTGTTGGGCGACGTCCACTCGCTCAAGGAGAAGCGGTCGATCGTGCGGCCCATCGTGGCCGAACTGCAGCGCAAGTACAGCGTGTGCGCTGCCGAGACCGGGAACCAGGACCTGCACCGGCGGGCCGAGATCGGCCTGGCGGTGGTGTCCGGCGAGGCCGGGTACGTCACCGAGGTCCTGGACAGCTGTGAGCGGCTGGTCGCCGGCCGCCCCGAGGTAGAACTGCTCTCCGCCAGGAGGCGCTACCACAACGACGACGACGAATGAGAGCTGTGGAGCCGGGCGGCGTGAGTCGCCGTTCTCACACAGATCAGGACCGAGAGCGCCCACAAGGCTGGGCGCGGGCCGGTACTTTGGGGCAGGGGCCCCGACGGGCGCGCAGCACGCCCGAGTACCCGGCCCACTGCACGAGGAGGCAACGTGACCGACACCGCAAGGGCGCGCAAGCTCGCCGACCGCATCCAGGTGGTCGTCGCCCAGACCCTGGAGCGCCGGATCAAGGACCCGCGACTCGGGTTCGTGACCATCACCGACGCACGGGTGACCGGGGACCTGCGCGAGGCCACCGTCTTCTACACCGTCTTCGGCGACGACACCGAGCGTGAGGCCACGGCCGCCGCGCTGGAGAGCGCCAAGGGCGTGCTCCGCTCCGAGGTCGGCAAGCAGACCGGGGTGCGCTTCACCCCGACGCTGACCTTCGTCGCGGACGCGCTGCCGGAGAACGCCCGGAACATCGACGACCTGCTCGACCGGGCCCGGGCCATCGACGCCGCCGTGCGGACCACCGCCGCGGGCGCGACCTACGCCGGCGACGCGGACCCGTACAAGGTTCCGGCGGCCGAGCGTGACGACGAGGACGAGTAGTCATGGCGGGTGAGCCGGCGGCGGCCGGTTCGGCGGCCGGTACCGGTTCGACCACGGGGGCGTCCTCCACCGACACGGTGGAGGGTGCCCTCGCGGTGCTTCCCGGACCGCGCTCCGAGGAGAGCGGGCGCGAGCTGGTCTGGCAGCAGCTGGTCGCGGAGATCGGGCGGGCCCGCTCGGTCGACCTGATCTGCCACATCTGCCCGGACGGCGACGCGCTCGGCTCCGCACTGGCGGCCGGGCTGGCCCTGCGCGGGCTCGGCAAGGAGGTCCGGGTCTCCTTCGGGGACGATCCGCAGATCGTCCCCGAGTCGCTGGCCTTCCTGCCCGGCCAGGAGCTGATCGTGCCGGTCGCGGCGGTGCCCGACACCCCCGAGCTGGTGCTCTGCTTCGACGTCGCGGCGGAGAGTCGGCTCGGCCTGCTGCACGACAAGGCCTTCGCCGCGCCGGTGCTGGCCGTCCTCGACCACCACGCCTCCAACCCCGGCTTCGGCACCCACCAGCTGATCGACCCGGGCGCCCCGGCCACCGCCGTCCTGGTGGACGAACTGCTGCGCCGGCTCGGCGTCGAGCTGGACCAGGACCTGGCCGCCTGCCTCTACACCGGTGTCGCCACCGACACCGGCTCGTTCAAGTACCGGGCCACCACCCCGGCGACGCACGAGCTCGCCGCGCGGCTGCTGGCCACCGGCATCCGGCACGACCTCATCGCGCGGCAGCTGTGGGACACCTCCTCCTTCGGCTACCTCAAGGTGCTGGCCGGCGCGCTCGACCGGGCCGTCTACGAGCCGCGGGCGGCGGGCGGTCTCGGCCTGGTGTGGACCTGGGTGCCGTACCAGGACCTGGTGCTGTTCAGCGTCACCGTCGAGGAGATCGAGGGCCTGATCGACATCCTGCGCCGTCCGGCCGAGGCCGAGGTGGCGCTGGTGCTCAAGCAGGACCCGGACGGCACGCTGCGCGGTTCCTCGCGCTCCAAGGGCGCGGTGGACGTCGCGGCGGCCTGCGCCGAGCTGGGCGGCGGCGGGCACGTCTTCGCGGCCGGCTTCTCGGCCCGGGAGGACGTCCCCGTGGTGGTGGAGCGCTTCCGGGCCGCGCTGCGGGTTCGGTAGCCGCGCCGCGCTTTCGGTAGCTTTGCGGTGCGGTTGATGTGTGTAGGGCTTTGACAGAGAGAACTTGATGAAGCGCAAAGGCACCGGCCCGGACGGCCTGGTCATCGTCGACAAGCCGGAGGGCATCACCTCGCACGGGGTGGTCGCCAAGCTGCGGTGGCTGGCCGGGACACGGAAGGTCGGTCATGCCGGCACCCTCGACCCGATGGCCACCGGCGTGCTGGTGATCGGCGTCGAGCGGGCCACCCGGCTGCTCGGCCACCTGATGCTCACCGCCAAGACCTACGAGGCGACCGTCCGGCTCGGCCAGACCACCGTCACCGACGACCGGGAGGGGGAGGTCACCTCCTCGACCCCGGCCGACGCGGTGACCCGCGAGGCGATCGACGCCGGGATCGCGGCGCTCACCGGCGCGATCATGCAGGTGCCGTCCAAGGTCAGCGCGATCAAGATCGACGGCAAGCGGTCGTACGCGCGGGTGCGCGAGGGCGAGGACTTCGAGCTGGCCGCCCGGCCGACCACCATCCACGCGTTCACCGTGCACGAGCAGCGCGCGGCGGTGGCGGAGGACGGCACGCCGGTGATCGACCTCGACGTCACCGTGGAGTGCTCCTCCGGGACCTACATCCGGGCGCTCGCCCGGGACCTCGGCGCCGGGCTCGGCGTCGGCGGCCACCTCACGGCGCTGCGGCGCACCAAGGTCGGCCCGTACGGGGTGGAGTCGGCGCGCACCCTGGAGCAGCTGGAGGCGGCGGTCACCGGCGGCTCCGGCGCGGGGCTGGAGGTGCTGCCGATCGGCGAGGCCGCGGCGGCCGCCTTCCCGCGCTGGGACCTCGACGCCGACCAGGCGAAGCAGCTCTCGCACGGCGCCCGGCTGAAGGCGCCCGGGCTGGGCGTGGAGGGGCCGATCGCGGTGTTCGGGCCGGACGGCACCTTCCTGGCCCTGGTGGAGGAGAAGGGCGGCCAGGCCCGGCCGGTCGCCGTCTTCGTCGGCTGACCGCTCCGCGCGGGGGCCGGTACCGGGGAAAGTTCACCCGCACGGGGGAGCGCGCGAGGTGAACGGCGGTGGTGATCGGCGCGGGCGCGGTCCGTCCGCGTGCGCGCCGGGCAGGCTCCCCGGCGGCGAGCAGGTCGCCGCGACGCGTCCACTCCAGGGCCGGCCGGCCCTGCGGGGAGGGCTGCGGGCATGCCGGGACTGCGGGGCTTCAGGGGCTTTCCGGGGGAGGACGACACCGCCGCGGCGGGCGACGCGGGCCGGTCGCTGCTGCGGATCCGCGACCGGGACGGACGGTTGCGCGGGCTCGGCTTCGTCGTCGACCGGCAGGGCACCGTCCTCACCGCCCACGAGGTCGTCGCGGGCCTCGACGGGATCGTCCTGCACCTGCCCGGCGGGCGGACCCGGGCGGTGGACCCGGCCGGTGTCCGGCCGCTGCCCGGGCACGGGCTCGCCCTGCTGCGCACCGACCCGGCCGACGGTCCGCCGGTGGCGCCGCTGCCCCTCGCGGGACCGCCGCCGGCCGGGGGCGGCGAAGTGCTGCTGGTGCCCGTCCCGGTGCGGGGCGAGGGACGCGCGGACGGGCGGACCGTGCTGCTGCGCTGCGCCGTCGCCGCGACCACCGGGGCGGTGTACCCGCAGGCGGACCACTTCCATCCGATCGGCGGCGTGCTGCTGCTCGACGTGCCCTCGGCGGCGGACGCGGCCGCCGTCCCGGCCGGGGCGCCGGTGCTGGACGCGGGCAGCGGCGCCGTGGTCGCCGTGGTCGCGCCCGGCCTGCGGGCCCCGGGGCGGCCGGGGCCGCCGACCGCCGTCCCGGTGCTCGGCGCCGGGGCGGTCGGGCCGGCGCTCGCCGAGGTGCTGGCGCGCAACGCGGCCGACGTGCCCGCCTACGGGCGGGCGCTCAACCTGGCCGGGGTGCTGCGGCTGACCGCCGCCCAGGTCGCGGCGGCGGGCGCGGGTCCGGGCCGGGTGGCCGCCCTGGCGGCCGACCGGGTGGAGCGCTCCGACGGTCCGGCGTGGTGGGCCGACCTCCTGGTGACGGGGGAGGGCGGCGGCCCGGTGGGGGCCTGCGGGGGGTTGTGCGGGGCCGAGGAGGGGGGCGCTTCGCCGCAGCCGGGCGCCGGGTCGTGGGGGGCTTTCGGGGGCGCGGCGGCCGGAGCGTCCGCCGCGGGCGCCGAGCCGGGATGCCGGGACCGCTGCGGGGCGGGGGCCAGGGTGGTGGCGCTGGTGGGGGCGCCCGGATCGGGACGGAGCACCGAAGCGGCGGCCGTGGCCGCGCGGCGCGGGGGCGGGGAGCGCCCGCAGCCCACGGTGTGGCTGCGCGGGGCCGATCTGGCGGCCGGTGACCTCTCGCTCGCCGGGGCGGTGGAGCGCGCGCTCGCGTCCGCGGCGGCCAGGCTGGAGGTGCCGCCGCCCGGTGCGACGGCGGTGGCGGCCCTGTGTGCGGCGGCCGGACGGCCGCTGCTGGTGGTGCTGGACGGGCCGGAGGAGGCGCCGGTGCCGCTCGGCGCGGACTGGCTGCGGGCGTCGGCGGGGTGGCTGGCGGCGGGCGGCGCGCGATTGCTGACCGCCTGCGGGGAGGAGGGCCGGCAGGCCCTGGCGCCGGCCGGTGGTGCGGTGCGGGTGGTGGCCCGGCGGCTCGGACCGCTGCCCGTCGAGACGGCCGAGCGGGTGCGGGGACGGTACGGACTGCCGCCGGGGTGGCCGGCGGAGCCGGACGCCCGGCACCCGCTGGCGGTCCGGCTGGCGGGGGAGCTGTGGGCGCAGGGACTGCGCGGGGAGCCGGCGCTGCGCAGCGAACTGTTCGCGGCCCACCTCGACCTGTGCTGCCTGCGGGTGGCCCGGCGACTCACCGAGGACGGCCGCGTCCGGCGGCCCGGGGCCCACCGCCGGGGCGCCGTCCGGTCGGCGGCGCAGGACGCCGGGCGGGTGCGGCGTACGGCGGCGGCGGTGGCCGGGCGGGTGCACGAGGCGGCGCGGCGGATGCTCGGCGCCGGGGAGGGCGGCCTGGACCGGGCCGCGTTCGAGGAACTGTTCCCGGCGGCCGGCGGGTGGGCGACGGCCGTGCTGGCGGAGGGCCTGTTCGTACCGGCCGGGCCCGGCCACCGGTTCGCGCACGGGGAGTTCGCCGACTGGCTGCAGGGCCAGCACCTGGACCTGGACGGGGCGCTGCGGCTGCTGCTCGGGGAGGCGCAGGACGCACTCGCCCCGCCCGCCGACCCCGGCCGCCCGGCCGGGGGAGAGCGGCCCGCGCCGCCGGGCGCGGGCGCCACCGTGCCGCGGCACCGGATCGGCCCGGTGGCCGCCGCGCTCCGGCGGATCGGCGAGACCTGGGGCGCGCCGGCGCTGGACCCGTGGCTGCACCGGCTCTGGCGGGCGCTGGACCTGAACCCGCCGGGCGGCGAAGCCTGCTGGTGGGCCGGCGCCCTGCTCACCGCGGGTCTGGAGGCCAGTCCCGACCTCGGCGAACACCGGGCGCTGCTGGAGCAGTTGGCCGATCGGATCGTCGAGCGGGCCGCCGTCGCGGGCGGGTTCGAGCGGCTGCCGGTGCCGGGGCTGGGCGGGTACGGCCCGGCGTTCTGGGCCGCGCTGGGCCTGCCGGTGGAGCGCGAACTGGACCTGTACCGGCGCCTGGTGGCCGCCGACGGCCCGGACCGGCCGTTCCTCGCCGCGGTGGCCGCCCGGCTGCGGGCCGAACCGGCGGGCCTGCTGCCGCTGCTGTGCGCGTGGTTCGACGATCCGCGCGGCCTGCCCGGCCGCCCCGGGGTCACCGTCGCCGACCTCGCGCACGACCTGCTGTTCGCGCACCGGGCGCTGGCGCTGGACGAGTTGACCGAGGCGCTGGCCGTGGCCGCGCACCCGCGGGCGGACGCGCTGCTGGCCGTGCTGGCCGTCGAGGAGCCCTCGGCGCTCTGC
This sequence comes from Kitasatospora sp. NPDC058032, assembly GCF_042885845.1. NCBI lineage: Bacteria > Bacillati > Actinomycetota > Actinomycetes > Kitasatosporales > Streptomycetaceae > Kitasatospora > Kitasatospora sp. NPDC058032. Next base: position 42,712 of record NZ_JBHVRK010000033.1, read on the forward strand.
CGGGCGGTGGACCGCTGGAGCCACGACCCCCGCCCCGAGCGGCACGTCGCCGCCGCGGTGCACGCGCTGCGCACGGCCCCGTACGCGCGCGGTGCCGGGCCCGAACTGCTGCGCTTCACCGCGCTGGCCCTGCTGGCCAGGGAGGACGAGCCGGCCCTGCACGGTGCCGCGCTGGCCCTGCTGCTGCGGGACGGGCGGAGCCGGGCCGGGCACCTTCCGGCGGCGCTGGCCGCGTACCGGCGCGGTGAGGACCGGTTCCTGACCGCGCGCTCGCTGGCCCCGGCGCTGGAGAGCGACCCGGAGCCGGTGCTCGCGGCGCTGGCGGACCGGCTGGGCGGGCCGGGCGGCGCGGACCCGGCCGGTGCGCCGGTGGCCGCCACGCTGCGGGTGCTGGCCGACGCCCGGGCGCCGTCGGCCGCCCGGCGCGGCGCCGAACTGGCGGCCCGGTTGCTGCGCGAGCGGCCGGCCCTGGCCGGGCCGGTCGCCGTCGACTACCTGGGCCGCCGGCTGGCGCACGGGGCGGTGGAGGGGGCGGTGGCGCGGCTGGAGCTGCGGATGCTGCTGAGCAGCGCCCTGGCGGCCCGCGCGGCGGCCGTGCGCCGGCCGTTCGCCGAGGTGCTGTCCCGTCCGGTGCCCGACCCGGTGGCGGACGCCCTGCGCTGCGAGCTGCTGGACACCCTGCTGGCCACCGAGGCGGATCCGGAGGTGCTGGCCGCCGCCGTCGCCGGGCTGGCCGAGCACTGCGCGGCGGAGCGGCCGGCCCGGGCCCGCGCGGTGCTGGTGCGGGCGGCGGCCGGGCTGCCGGACGCGGACGGGCTGCTGGTGCGCTGCGCCGGCCGGTCGGCGGCGTTCGCCGCGCTGCTGGCGCGCTGGCCGTCGGACGAGCGCCCGGCCCGCCCGGTGGGGCCCGGTCTCGACCGGCTGCGGGCCCTGGTGGCGGCCGGACGGGACCCGCAGTACGCGGCGGCGGAGGCCGAGCGCACGGGCGGCTCCGGGGTGTCCTGGACGCCCGCCGCCGGGCCCCGCCACCCGGCGGTGCGCCCAACCTGCCTTCCGGTGCCGAACTCGGGACAGGCGCATGGCACGCTATAGGGGTTCGGGTTTTGAGCGTTTGAGCGTACGGACGGTACGCGCCGTAGGGAACAAGGAGCGGTCAGGTGCAGCGCTGGCGTGGCCTGGAGGAGATCCCCGATGACTGGGGACGCAGCGTCGTCACCATCGGCTCGTTCGACGGAGTGCACCGCGGACACCAGCTGATCATCAACCGGGTGGTCGAGCGCGCCCGCGAGCGGGGCGTCCGCTCGGTCGTGGTCACCTTCGACCCGCACCCGAGCGAGGTGGTCCGCCCCGGCAGCCACCCGCCGCTGCTCGCCCCGCAGCCGCGCCGGGCGGAGCTGATCGAGGAACTGGGGGTGGACGCGGTGCTGGTGCTGCCGTTCACCACCGAGTTCTCCAAGGAGTCGCCGGAGGAGTTCTTCCGGCAGGTGCTGGTGGACGCGCTGCACGCCTGCCTGGTCGTCGAGGGGCCGAACTTCCGCTTCGGCCACCGGGCGGCGGGCGATGTCGCGCTGCTGGCCGAGCTGGGCCGGGCCGCGGACTGCGGCGTCGAGGTGGTCGACCTCCAGGTGCGCGGCGCGGTGGGGGACGGCGAGCCGTTCTCCTCGACGCTGACCCGCCGGCTGGTCGGGTCCGGTGACGTGGCCGGGGCGGCCGAGGTGCTGGGCCGCCCGCACCGGGTCGAGGGCGTGGTGGTGCGCGGCGCGCAGCGCGGCCGTGAGCTGGGCTACCCGACCGCCAACGTGGAGACCGTGCCGCACAGCGCGATCCCGGCCGACGGCGTGTACGCGGGCTGGCTGATCGCCGGACGGGACGGGACCCTCCTGCCCGAGGGCGGGCAAGGCGGGAGGATGCCGGCCGCGATCTCGGTGGGCACCAACCCGACCTTCGACGGCACCACCCGCACCGTCGAGGCGTACGCCATCGACCGGGTCGGCCTGGACCTCTACGGGATGCACGTGGCGGTGGAGTTCCTGGTCTACCTGCGCGGGATGGAGAAGTTCGACTCCATCGAGGCGCTGCTGGAGCGGATGGCCGACGACGTGAAGCGTGCCCGCGAACTGACGGACGCAGGCTGACCGGCGCCCGCCGCGCATGACGGCACGAGGGCCCGCCGACCGGGAGGTCGGCGGGCCCTCGGCGTTCGCTCCCGCGGGCCGCTACTGCTGCGGCGGGGCGGGCGACGGGTACCCGTAGCCGGGCGGCGGCTGCTGGTTGTCCTCGGGCTGGGCGTAGCCGTAGCCGGGGGCCGGCGGGGCCGGCGGCTGCTGCCACTCCGGGACGGGGGCGGGGCCCGGCGCCTGGGCCGCGGCGCCGGGCGGGGCGGGCTGCGGCGGGTAGCCGTACCCGGCCTGGGGCGGCGGGATCTGCCCGGGCTGCTGCGCCCAGGGCGCGCCCGGCGCGGGCTGGACGCCCGGCCGGCCGGGCTGGTGCGGGTAGCCGTACGGGTACGGCTGGCCGTACGGCGGCTGGGCCTGCGGGCCGGGCTGGGGCTGCGGGTAGCCGGGCGCCGGGGGCTGCTGCTGGGCCGGCGGCTGTTGCTGGGGCTGCTGCCAGCTCGCCTGCTGGGCGGCTGCCTGCTGGGCCCGGACGATGTCCTCGCCGACCAGGGTGGCCAGGTCGAAGTACGCCTCGCGGACCTTGGGCCGCATCATGTCGAGGTTGACCTCGGCGCCGGCCGCCAGGCTCTCGTCGAAGGGCACCACGACCACGCCCCGGCAACGGGTCCGGAAGTGCGCGACGATGTCCTCGACCTTGATCATCTTGGCCGTCTCGCGGACCCCGGAGACCACCGTGATGGAGCGCTGCACCAGGTCGGCGTAGCCGTGCGCGGAGAGCCAGTCCAGCGTGGTGGAGGCGGACGAGGCGCCGTCCACACTGGGCGTGGAGACGATGATCAGCTGGTCGGCGAGGTCCAGCACCCCGCGCATCGCGCTGTACAGCAGACCGGTGCCGGAGTCGGTCAGGATGATCGGGTACTGGCGGCCCAGCACGTCGATGACCTGGCGGTAGTCCGAGTCGTTGAAGGTGGTCGACACGGCCGGGTCGACGTCGTTCGCCAGGATCTCCAGGCCCGAGTGCAGGTCCTGCGAGGTGAACTGACGGATGTCCATGTAGCTGCGCAGGTGCGGGATGGCCGTCACCAGGTCGCGGATGGTGGCGCCGGTCTGCCGCTTGACCCGGCGGCCGAGGGTGCCGGCGTCCGGGTTGGCGTCGATCGCGATCACCTTGTCCTGGCGCTCGCTGGCCAGCGTCGCGCCGAGGGCGGTGGTGGTCGTGGTCTTGCCGACGCCGCCCTTGAGGCTGATCACCGCGATCCGGTAGCAGCTGAGCACCGGGGTGCGGATGATCTCCAGCTTGCGGGCCTTCTCCGCGGCGGCCGCCTTGCCGCCGAACTGGAAGCGCGGCTGCTGGCGCTGCTGCTTCGGCTGGCTGCGCAGCAGCCGGTCCGAGGACAGCTCGACGGCGGCGGTGTAGCCGAGCGGCGCGCCGTGCGCGGTCTGCTGCGGGGCACCGGCCTGCTGGAACGCGGCGGGAGCGGCCGGCGGCCGGTCCCACTGCGGGGCGCCGGGCTGCGGCTGCGCGGGCTGCTGGTAGGCATTGGGCTGCGGCCAGCCGCCCGCGCGCGGGTCGGCGGGGGCGGGCGGCGCGGCCTGGTCCGGCTGCGGCTGGCCGGGGAACGGTTGTCCGGGCAACGGCTGGGGCTGGGCCTGCTGGGCTTGCTGTGCCGCGGCCCAGGCGGTCGGGTCCTGCGGGTAGGGCTGCGGGTAGGGCTGCGGGTAGGGCTGCGGTTGGCCGGGCACCGCCGGGTAGGGCTGGGGCTGCACGGGGGCCGGGTACGGCTGGGCGGGGCCGGGCTGCACGGGCGCCGCCGGGTCGGCGGGCGGCCAGCCGTAACCCGCCGCCGGTGCGGGTGCGGGTGCCGGAGCCGGAGTGGGCACGGGGGCGGGGACCGGCGCGGGCGGCGCCGCGACCGGCTCCGGTGCCGGGGCGGCGTGCGCGACCGGGGCGGCCGGCGGTACGGCGGACACCTCGACCGGCGCGGGAACGGGAACGGGCGGCGCGGGTACGGCGGCCTCGACCGGCTGCGGCTGGACCTGCGGCTGGACCTGCGGCTGAGGCTGAGGCTGCGGCTGGGCCGGAACCACCGGCGGCGCAGCGGCCTGCACGGGTACCGGCGAGGGCGCGGGCGCCGGAGCGGGGGCCCCGCCCGGAGGCGGCGTCACCTGGCCACTCGGCGCGGCCGTTCCCGCCGCCGGAGCCGGGGCGCCCGCGTCCGTCTGCACGTACCAGGACGGGGGAGTGTAGTCGGGCGCGTCGGACCAGTCGTCGTCGTCCTCCGCCGCGTTGTCGCCGACGTAGACGCCGTCCCGATCGCTGCTCACCTAGGCTCCCTCGTGTTCGCCGCCGCACGTTCGCGGTGCCGTTGCCGTCTCACAGCCTAGGCCGTGAGCCACCCCCGGCTGAAGGCGGTGCCGCATCTCCGGACGGCTCCCGGACGGCGCGCGCACGGGCTGCGGACGGGCTGCGCACGGCTCGCGCACAGCCCGCCAAAGCGCCCCCCGCGCGTCAGTCGAGGCGGCGCGGACCGCCCAGGATCTGGTGTTCCGCCTGGCCGGCCACGATCCGTACGTACTGACGGTTCATCCGGGTCGTCCACAGCGTCAGGTCGTCCGGCAGGGACGGCAGTGCGGCCACCTCGCCCGCGCCGAGCGAGAGCACCCGGCCGATCAGCTCGGCCTCCTCCGGCATCACCCGCTGCACCCCGACCAGGTCGGCCGAGTTGAGCACCCGGGCGGCGTTCGGTCCCAGGTGCGGCACCAGCGTCAGCACCGTCTGCCAGGGAGCGGCGGAGAGCCGGCTGCGCGGCGGACGGGCGCCGAGGTCGCGCACCACGAGCACCGGCGAGGTGACCGAGGCGCCCTGCGGGCCGAGCCGGCCGGGCTGGTGGACCGTCACGCACGGCTGTCCGCCGCCCGCGGCCTGCGCCATCGGCCCCCACAGGTGGGCACGGGCGGTCTCGACGGCGATCCGCGCGCCGGTGGCCGCCGCCCGCAGAGCGATCACCTGCGCCGTCCACAGGCCGCCGACCAGCACCAGCTCATGGGCGCTCGGCCGGAACAGGCCGAGCACGGCGGGGCGCGACTGGTGCACGTCCTCGCCGATCAGCACACCGTCGTCGCCGACCGGGAAGGAGAGCGCCGCCAGCTCCGCGACCGTCAGCACGTGCTTCTCCCGGCGCGGTCCGCGCAGCCCGAAGCCGGGCAGCAGCCGGGGCCGGACCCGCGGCTGCGGCTCGGTGCCGCTCTGCGCGCCGGCGGTGGAGTGGGTCTGGTACGCCATCAGGAAGCACCTCCCAGCGGCAGTGTGGCGAGCACGCCCGGGGCCTGCTCCAGGTCGAGCCGGGTCAGGCCGAGCCCGGTGCTCTGGGCCCGCGCCTCCACCTGCCGGCCGAGGTCGACGGCCTCGCTCTCGCTGCGCCCGGTCACCCGGACGTGGCCGCTGAGGGCCACCGAGCCGCCGGTGCCGTGACCGGCCGTCAGGCTGAAGGTGCTGGCCAGCGCGGGCGCGCCGGTGACCAGGTTGACCAGGTCCGGGACGGCGATCCGGCCGGGGGCGCCGCCGGGGCGGCCGAGCTGCGGCCAGCGGGAGATCCAGTAGGTGCTGTGCCAGCGGTCGTCGACCCGCCAGAACCGGTTGGTCTCCTGGGTGCGCCGCCCGCTGCCGCCGCCGCTGCCGGTGCCCTGGCGGCCGGCCGTGGCCAGCGGGTTGACGCAGCTGGAGATGGCGAGGGCGGCGATCAGCTCGCGCTCGTCGAGCACGGTGACGTTGAAACCGGCGCTGTTCAGCCGCCCGGCGAGCTGGTCGGTGACCCGCTGGAGCGCCTTGCGGGCGCCCTGCTCGCCGCCGCCGCGGGCGCGCACCGCGGTGGCCGCCCGTTCCGGGTCGAGCTTGAGCGCCACCCAGGTGAGCCGCAGCGCGGGGGTGGCGGTGCCGTCCGCGAGCTCCCGGTAGGCGCGGGCGGCCAGCGACTGCTCGGGCAGGTGCGGCGCGGGCGCCGGCTGGGTGTGCTGGACGAGCTGGACCGACTCCAGGGTGATGTCGTCGACCCGCAGCGCCGAGCAGAGCACGTCCAGCGGCAGCGGCCGGGCGGTGCGCGCCGGACGCAGCGGCAGGTCCTTGGCCTGGACGAGCAGGACGGCGCTGAGGAAGGTGCCGTCGCCGACCATGCCGGTCTCCCGGCGCACCGGTCGGCCGCCGAAGTCGGCCTCGGTGGCGTGGGTGCAGGTGCGCAGGGCCGGTTCGAGTTCCAGGGCGGGGGCGAGCGCCGGGTCGGTGCCGGGCGGCGGGACGTGCGCCCGGGCGCGCTTGCGGCGGGCCCGGAGCGCGGTGCGCACCCGTAGCGCCTCGGGGATGGTGCGTCCGCGCAGCGGCACCAGCGCGAGCACGACCAGCACCAGGCCGACGGCGCCGAAGCCCGCGGCGACCGGCCGGCTGATCGTCCAGCCGACGGCGACCAGCGCCACCGCGACCTCGACCAGGACGAGCTGTTGGAGCCTCAGCCGTCCGCCGAGCAGCCCGGGCCGGGGGTGGACGCGGACCGCGACGGGGCCGTCGGCGCCGCCGGAACGGGCCGGGCGCGGCGCGTGCTCCGGGGCGGGGGAGCCGCCGTTGTCGGCCCGGCCGCGTCGTTCGGAGCGGCGTGAACCGCTGCCCCGTGCCGTGCTCCGGCGCCCTGGAGCGGTCTGGCTTGGCATCCCCCGAGTGCCCCTCTCTGGTTCGGTTGTCGCGGCCCGGCTGGCCGGTGCGTGAACCGTACCCGTACCGTACTCACCGTCTGCTGCCGCATCGTAGAGGGTTCGAGCGCGTTCTCGCCCGGGGGGTGCGGGACACGGGGCAGGACGGTCCGACAGGGGAGACGACGAGGATGGCATCGCGCCGGGACGAGCTGAACGCCTACACCTTCGCCCGCAAGCGCACGGTCGCGGCCTTTCTGCTGCCCGGCGGCGGAGGCGGTGACGAGGACGCCCCGCGGCCGGTCAAGGCGGTGCTGCCGAGCGTGATAGCCGGCGCGCTGGTGGTCGGCGGCTTCGGTCTCTGGGGGGTGTTCAAGCCGAGCGCGCCGGTGGGCTGGGACGAGGGCAGGTTCATCGTCCAGGGCAAGCAGAGCACCACCCGGTACGTGGTGCTGACCGACCCGGACGGGAGGACCAAGCGGCTGCACCAGGTGCTGAACATGGCCTCGGCGCGGCTCGTGCTGCCGGTGGACTCCAAGGTCGTGGTGGTCGACGACGGCGTGCTGGACCGCTATCCCAACCACGGCCCGACGATCGGCATCCCGTACGCGCCGGACAAGCTGCCGAGCAAGGAGAACGCGAGCCGCCCGATGAAGTGGTCGGTCTGCGACCGCCCGGGCGACGAGCAGGGGAGCACCGTCGACCAGGCGGTGTTCGTGGCGGGCGGCGCGGACGCGGAGGTGTTGGGCGCCAAGGACCGGCAGCTGGACGTCGGACAGGCGCTGCTGGTGCAGCTGGCGGACGACCCCCAGGTCACCGCCGCCGGCCAGACGGCGGGCCAGGGCAAGTTGAAGGTGTACCTGGTGGACGACAAGGGCCGCCGGCACGCGATCGGCGGCCCGGAGGACTCGGACGCCACCCGCACCCAGCTGATGGGCGCGGTCTTCGGGCCGACCGCCGTCCCGCAGAAGGTGAAGAAGGACTGGCTGGAGACCCTGGCGCCGGGCAGCGACATCGTCTTCCCGAAGATCGACGGGCTGGTCCCGGACACCAGGACCGCCAACTCCTCGGTGCAGTTGCAGAACCCGGAGGACCGCAAGGTCGGCCGGCTGGTCCGGTTCGGCGACAAGCACTACGTGGTGGGCAAGACCCAGCTGCTGCTGATCAGTCAGTTCCAGGCGGAACTCATCCGGCAGAACCCGCAGTTGCAGCCGCTGTACAACCAGGACGCCAACAAGAGCCCGCGGGTCGACGACCTGACCCCGGCCGAGCACGCCGTCGTCAACAGCAATGTGCCACTGATGGCGGAGGGCGCCGCCGACTGGCCCGTCAGGACGGGCGCACCGGCCAACAACTGGCAGGCGCCGAAGGACGCGCGCCGGGTGGTCTGCAGCACTTTCGAGGGAGTGGCGGAGGACGGCCGGACCCCGCGGCGCAGCGTCTGGGCCGGCCCCGACTACCCGGTGCGCTACAGCAACGGCGCGGCCACCGCGCACGTGACGCCGGGTCACGGCCTGTTCTACCGTGCGCTGGACAACTCCGCCGAGGGCTCCGGCACCGACTTCCTCATCACCGAGACCGGGCTGCGCTACGCGGTGCCGGCCAGCAGCGAGGGCGGCAAGGGCGGCCAGACCACCGCGCCGGCCCAGCCGGCCGGCCAGGGCGCCGCGCCCAAGACCCCCTCCGCGCAGCCCGCGACGCCGTCCGGCCCGCCGCAGCCCGAGGAGGCGGGCGGCAACCAGGCCCGGCTCGGCTACCAGGGCCTGCAGCCCGCGCTGGTGCCCCAGCAGTGGTCGAACCTGGTGCCGGCCGGTCCGGCGCTCAACGCGAAGACCGCGGCGCAGCAGCAGAACACCTGAGGGGCCTCGGTCCGCGCGGCGCACAGGAATTGGCCACGATGTCATGGCTTGGTAACTGGCCGTCGCCCGGTGTTGGGTGAGCTGCGTGTGCCGACTACAGTGCTGCAGGACATCACACCGGTGATGCCCGGGGGCTCGGAGAACGTCCCCCGGCCACGAGGTCTGTCTCATGGGGGACGGTAGAGCATGGGTCAGTTCAAGACGACCGCTCAGGAGATGCTGGCGTTCGCCAAGCACATGGACGAGGTCATCGGCAAGATCAACACCGAGATCAACGGCCTCAACAACCTGGTGGGTTCCATCACCAGTGGCTGGCAGGGCCAGGCCGCGACGGCTTACACCAACCTCCAGGGCCAGTTCAACACGGACGCCCAGGAGCTCAACAAGTCGCTGCGCGCCATCAAGGACGCGATCGAGATCACGACCCAGAAGTACTCGCAGGCCGACGCCGACCAGCAGGCGATCTTCGGATCCGCCGCCGCCGGCGCCTGATCCGCGGCTCCGTCCGTTCACCCCGCGACGCGCACCCCGGGTGACGGGGTGCCTCGCAGCCTCGACTAGGAGACATCGTGGCCGACCACATTCTCGTCAACTTCGAGACCATCAAGAGCGCCAGCGCCGAGGTCCGTCGGACCGCGCAGACCATCCAGCACCAGCTGGAGGAGCTGAAGGGCGGCGTCACCAAGATCGCCGCGAGCTGGGAGGGCGCCGCCCAGCAGGGCTACCAGGCCCACCAGGCCAAGTGGGACCAGCGCGCCGCGCACCTGCAGCAGGTGCTGGAGCAGATCGCCAAGTCGCTGGACAGCGCGGCCACCAGCTACCACAACACCGAGAACCGCAACGCCACCCTCTGGACCGGCTGACGGCCCACCACGCCGAAGGGCGGGTGCCCCCTCGCGGGTGCCCGCCTTTGGCACGCGGGCGTGCAACCAGGTCGACGACAAGAGGGGTGGCAGGGTGCCGGTGGTCAGGTACCGGACGGCGGCCGCGGCGGCGGCCGTCCTCGCACTGCTGGGCGGCCCGCTGACGGTGTCGGCGGCAGCGGACGGACCGGGCATCTCGGCCGCGGGGGAGTGCGGCAAGAACGCCCAGAACGTGCAGGCCGTGCCGTGGTCGCTGCAGCGGATGGTGCTGGACGAGCTCTGGCAGGGCGGTGCGGTCACCGGCGCCGGGGTGCTGGTCGCGGTCATCGACACCGGGGTGGACGACCAGAACCCGCAGCTCGCCGACAAGGTGGTCGACGGCGGCTCGCTGCTCAAGGACAAGGAGGGCAAGCGGGTCGAGGGCGGCGGCAAGGACGACCTGGTCGGCCACGGCACCAAGGTGGCCGGCATCATCGCGGCCGCCCGCAGCGAGCAGACCGGGTTCGTCGGCATCGCCCCGGGCGCGGCCATCCTGTCGATCCGGCAGAACGACGCCGAGGGCAACGGGGACGTGCACTCGCTGGTCGAGGCCATCAACTCGGCCGTCCAGCAGGGCGCCAGGGTCATCAACATCTCGCAGGACGTGCGGGGCGCGGGGGACACCCGGTTCGTGGGCTACGACGAGCTGAAGGCCGCGATCGACAACGCGGAGAACCGCGGCGTGGTGGTGGTCGCCTCCTCCGGCAACGACGGCAAGAAGGGCGACACCTACCCGGCGGCGTTCCGTACGGTGCTCGCCGTCGGCGCCTCCGACCGCAACAACGAGCGCACCTACTTCTCCCAGTACGGCGACTTCGTGGACGTCGCGGCCCCCGGGGTCGACATGCTCTCCACCGTCCCGCGCGGCGGGCAGTGCGTGGACAACGGCACCAGCTTCGCCGCGCCCTACGTGGCCGGGCTGGCGGCGCTGCTGGTCGGCGCGCACAAGGACTGGCGGCCCAGCCAGGTGCGGGCCTGGATCGAGCAGACCGCGCAGCGCACCGACCACAAGGCGAACGAGTACATCGGCTGGGGCGTGGTCGACCCGGTGAAGGCGGTGACCACGGCGCCCGCCGCACCGGCCGAGCACCCGGTGGAGGACCCGCCGGTCCAGCTGGCCTCGGCCCCGATCGTGCCGCGCCCGCTCGGCCTCGGCGAGACCCAGGCCGACCGCGACGGGCGCACCGCCACCTACGTCCTGGGCATCGGCGCCCTGCTGGTCGCGCTGCTGATCGGCGGCGGCGTGGTGCTGCGCGACCACCGCCGGCGGAGCTAGGCCTCGGCCTGGCCGGGCGCCCGGCCGGGCACCTCCCGGCCGGGCGTCGGGAAAAACTTCGTGCCCGGTTGTAACATCCCGCCCGACCCACCGCATCGAACAAGTGTCGACAGCGGTGAACAGGGAGGACGTGGGGGATGGGGCGGGCCGGGGCCGGACGCAGGTCGAAGGACGCGGAGTTCCTGGAACTCGTCTCGGGGCACACCGGACGGCTGTACCGCTCCGCCTGTCTGCTGACCGGAGGGGACACCCACCAGGCCGAGGACCTCGTCCAGGAGGCCCTCAGCCGGATGTACGTGCTGTGGCGCCGCAGGGCCTGGACCGGCGGGCGCCACCGGATCGACAACCCCGGCGCCTACGCGCACACCGTGATGGTGCGCGTGTTCCTCGCCCAGAAGCGCCGTCGTTCCAGCGACGAGCGCCCCACCGACCAGCTGCCCGAGTCCGCGGGCCGGGAGGCGGACGGGGCGCTGCGCCTCACCCTGCTCGACGCGCTCGGCCGGCTGTCCGCGAAGGACCGGGCCGTGCTGGTGCTGCGCTACTGGGAGGACCGCAGCGTCGAGGAGACCGCGGAGGTGCTGAGGCTGTCCTCCGGCGCGGTCCGCACCCGGACCTCCCGGGCGCTGGCGCGCCTGCGCGGGCAGCTCGGGGACTCGCTGGCCGAACTCGCCGCCCGCTGACGGTACGAACCGACCACCTCCTGCGGGGGTCCGCCACCGGCCCCTGCTCCGTGACCGAAGGAAGAGCGGTGATCACGCATGTCCGCACCCGACAGCTTCGAGGATGATCTGCTCCACGCCATGACCCGCACCGGCGAGGGCTTCTCCCCGCAGGGCCCGGCCGGACTGGCGGGCGGCGGGCTGGAGCGCGGCCGTCGCCGCTGGCGACGCCGGTCGGCCGCCGCCGTGGTGGGCGGCGCGGCGGCGCTGGCCCTGGTGGGCACCGGGGCCTTCTACCTCACCGACGGTTCGCCCTCCGCCGTCCGGCTGACCCCGGCGGGCACCGGGCCCACCCCGGCCGCCGGCTCCGGCGCGGGCTCCGCCTCGCTGACGCCCGGATCCTCGCCGACCGCCTCCGCCACCCCCTCCGCCGGCCCGGCGGTCAGCGGGGAGGAGGTGCTCGCCATGTTCCGTGCACTGCTGCCCCAGGGGCAGATCAGCAACGCCGAGGGGGTCGGCGCCGACCGCAACGGCCAGCCGAACACCGGGATGTCCGGCGCGAGTCTGGTCTTCGACGAGGGCAAGGGCAAGTCCTGGATGACGATCTCGTTCTCCAAGGTCGCCCAGGACGACCCGAGCCGGACGGACAACGACTGCCCCGACAAAAAGATCGTCGCCTTCGACGCCTGCACCGCGACCGCGCTGCCGGACGGCGGTCGGCTGACCGTGTTCCAGGGCTACGAGTACCCGGACCGCCGGGTCGACACCAAGTGGTGGAACGCCAAGCTGACCGGCAAGGACGGCCGGCGGATCGAGCTGAGCGAGTGGAACTCCCCGGCGGAGAAGGGCAAGCCGGTCTCCCGGGCCACCCCGCCGCTGACGCCTGAGCAGCTCAGGGCGATCGTCACCGACAAGTCCTGGGACCGGGTGATCGCCGCCCTGCCTGAGCCGGTGTCGGAGTCGCCCAACCACCGCAGCGAGCCCTACACCAAGGAGGAGATCCTCGCGACCGCCGCGAAACTGCTCCCGACGGGTCTCAAGCAGACCGAGACCGGCGGCAGCGAGGGCTACGCCAACTTCGTGGTGAACGACGGCAAGGGCAAGTCCATGGTGGAGCTCAACGTGGACGACTGGAGCAACCCCATGAACACCGAGCCGTTCGGCGGTACGGAGACGATGCCCGACGGGACCCAGGTGAAGGTCCGCAAGGTGCCGGGCAACCCGGCGCGGTGGACGGTCGACGCCCTGCACCCGGACGGCCTGCGGGTGGCGGTCGGCGCCTACAACAGCGGCGGCCCGAACGCCGCCGGTTCCCGGACCGCCCCGGCGCTGACCGTCGAGCAGATGAAGGCGATCGCGACCAGCCCGGAGTGGAAGCTCAAGAAGAAGTAGCACCCGGACGCGGCAGTGCCCCGGGCCAGGGGAGCCCGGGGCACTGCCATGTGGGGGAGGGGTGGGGTATCGGGGGGATCAGGCCTGCTGGTCCTCGGGGAGGCTGATCACCCAGTGGGTGTCCTGCCGGGGGCGCAGGTAGAACAGCCAGTAGAGGGTGGCGACGGCGGTGATGCCGCCGGTCCACAGCAGCGGCACCGCGTCCAGCTGGGTGATGACGTAGCCCAGGACCACGATCAGCAGCACCGGGACGGCCGGCCACAGCGGCATCCGCCAGGCGGCGGCGTGCTTGTGGTGCTTGCGGCGGGAGAGCAGCGCGGCGACCGCGACGAGCAGGTACATCCCGGTGACGGCGACGCCGGTGATCTCGCTGAGCAGCTCGCCCTTGACGTAGCAGAGCGCGGCGCCCGGCAGGCCGACGGCCAGGGTGGCGATCCACGGGGAGCCGAACCGGCCCAGGGTGCCGAAGGCCTTGTTGACCGGGCCGGGCCAGGCCTTGTCGCGGGCCGAGGCGAACAGCACCCGGGAGTTCTGGATGACCATGACGATGCCGGCGTTGATGATGGCCAGCGCGACGCAGAGGCTGATGAAGGTGCCGACCGCGGAGTTGCTCCAGGCGGTGACCATGCCGGAGATGTCGCCGGAGCTGAGCGTCGCCAGGTCGGGGGCGCCCATGGTGATGGCGGCGACCGGGACGAGCAGGATCGCGGCGGAGATGCCCAGCGTCCACAGCACGGTGCGGGAGACGTTGCGGCGCGGGTTCTCCAGCTCCTCGGAGAGGTAGACGGCGGTGGAGAAGCCCTGGGTGATGAAGAGCGCGATGCCGAGGGCGCCGATGATCGCGCCGATGCTCACCGTGGTGGTGACGCCGTTCTCGCCGGTGACCACGCCGTGCAGCATGCTGGGCGCGTCGCCGTTGGCGTGGGCGAAGCCGAGCACCGACACCACGCCGGCCGCGATGACCTCCAGGACCAGGAAGATGCCGGTGATCCAGGCGTTGGCGCGCAGGTCCAGCAGGCCGGCCAGGGTGGCGGCGAGCATCACCGCGGCGCCGGCCAGCGGCTTGTCGACGTGCAGCACCGGGGCGAGGTAGTCGGCGGTGCCGAGGGCGATGACCGAGGGGACGATCATCACCACGATCAGCGAGAGCACGAAGACCAGCCAGCCGGCCAGCCGCCCGGCCAGGGTGCCGACCATCGCGTACTCGCCGCCGGCGCTGGGGATCAGGGTGCCGAGCTCGGAGTAGCAGAAGGCGACCGCGATGCAGAGCACCGAGCCGATCGCGATGGCCAGCGCGGTGGCGCTGCCGATGCTGGAGAACAGCTCCGGGACGATCACGAAGAGCGTGGAGGCCGGGGTGACGCAGGACAGCGTGAGCAGCGTGCCGCCGACGACACCGATCGAGCGCTTGAGCTGCTGCGGCGGGGCGTCGGGCGCGCCTGCGGTCGCCGCGGCGGGGGCCGCGGGGGCGGGCGGGCGAAGCGTGTCGGTCATGAGGCATCCGATCGGCTCTGTGCTGGTCCTGGTGAGGGAGCGGTATCGCCTCCGCTGGCTGACTGGCTCGGTTTCTGGTCCTGTCGCTCCCTGGGCCGCCATGGAACCTTGGCCGTATTGATCGAGTCAATGGCGAAATCGCTTCGGAATCCGTTGTCAAGGAGTGCATAAACATGCGATCTGATGATCACTAAGCGTCATCACTATGCATGTCCGACTTGTTACTTTCGCTACATCGCACTTGAATCCAAGGTGAACGCCGTGTTGCATACGCCCATTCAAAGGCACTGCCCGGATGTGGAGGCAGGTCGTCCGGAAGCCCCTGCGGCGCCCGCCGAGCCGCGGGCCGGGTACGGGAACCGCAGCTCTCCGGCGGAAAGATCTAGGTAACGTTTCGACACCCGGGACGGCGGAAGGGGCCGGATCCGAGGACCCGACCCCTTCGAACACGCTCCGTGACCGGAACCGGCGGCTACGGCGCCGGCAGCCAGCCCGTCTGCACCATCTGCCCGCCGGTCATCCGGCGCGAGACGTACACGCCCCGGCCCGGCGGCAGCGCCTGCGGCTTGACGGTGCCCAGCAGCGGGCCCTCGTCCCGGTTGCCGGACAGCATCACACCCTGCCCGCCCAGCTCGCGCATCCGCTGCATGAACGGCTCGTACAGCGAACGCCCGGCACCGCCCGCGCTGCGCGCCACGATCACCCGCAGGCCGATGTCCCGCGCGAACGGCAGGAACTCCGCGAGCGCCGCCAGCGGATTGCCCGAGGAGGTCGCCACCAGCTCGTAGTCGTCGACGACCACGAACATGTCCTTGCCGCTGTACCAGCTGCGGTTGCGCAGCTGCTCGGCGGTGACGTCCGGACCGGGCAGCCGGCGCGCGCAGGCCCCGCGCAGCATCTCCACCACGCTCGACATGGCCGGCTGCGCGGCCGCGTACTCCACCAGGTACTCCGGCGGGACGGCGCCCAGCAGCGCGCGCCGGTAGTCGCCGACCACGATGCCGGCCCGGTCCGGGGTGTACCGCTCGGTGATCTGCTTGACCAGCATCCGCAGCAGCGCGGACTTCCCGGACTCGGTGTCGCCGAACACGATGAACAGCGGGTCGGTCTCGAAGTTGACGAAGGCCGGCGCCAGCTCCGCCTCGTCCACGCCGAACGCGACGCCCCGCTCCGGGTGCTCGAAGCCCTTCGGCAGCGAGTGCCCGTCCAGTACCGCCGGCAGCATCCGCACCTGCGGCGCGCGCGGGCCCGTCCAGGCCCCGGTGACCGCCGAGACCAGCCCGGCCACGCCGTTCGGCAGGTCCTCCACCGAGCCGGAGCCGTCCAGCCGCGGCAGACCGGTGAGGAAGTGCAGCCGGTCCGCGGTGACGCCGCGCCCCGGCACGGCCGGCACGTTCTGCGCCACCCGGCGGTCCACCTCGGACTCCATGGAGTCGCCGAGCTTCAGCTCGGTCCGGTTCTGCAGCAGGTCCTTGAGCGCCGGGCGGACCTCCGCGTACCGGGCCGCGGTGACGATCAGGTGGACGCCGTAGCCCAGACCGCGCTGGGCGATGTCGCCGATCACCGGCTCCAGCGGCTCGAACTCCTGCTTGAAGGTGTTCCAGCCGTCGATCACCAGGAAGACGTCGCCGAACTGCTCCTCCGGCAGCGCGCCGGAGGCCCGGCGGGACCGGTAGGTGCCGATCGAGTCGATCCCGGTGGCCCGGAAGAGCTCCTCGCGCCGGTTCAGCACGCCGTGCACCTCGGAGACCATCCGGCGCACCTTCTCGGCATCCAGCCGCCCGGCCACCCCGCCGACCTGCGGCAGCTCCTGGAGCGACTGGAAGCCGCCGCCGCCGAAGTCCAGCAGGTAGAACTGCACCTCCAGCGGGGTGTGGGTGAGCGCGAACGAGGCCACCGTGGTGCGGATCACCGTCGACTTGCCGGACCGCGGACCACCGACCACCAGACCGTGGCCGGCCGCCCCCGAGTAGTCGTGGTCGAGGATGTCGCGCCGCTGGTCGCGCGGCTTGTCGACGATGCCGACCGGTACCCGCAGTCGGCCCAGCGCCCCGTACTGCGGCGCGGTCAGCCCGCGCTCGGGGGTCGCCTGCAGCGGCGGCAGCAGCTGGTCCACGCTCGGCGGGGCGTCCAGCGGCGGCAGCCACACCTGGTGCGCCGCCGGGCCCTGGCCCGCCATCCGCTGCACGAAGACGTCCAGCACGGTGTCCATCAGGGCGTCGTCCGGCTCCTCGACGAGCGGCTCGACCTCCTGCACCAGCGGTTCGGTCACCGGCACCTCGGCCGCGGTGAACCGCACCGGCCGCGCGCTCACCAGCCGGCCGCCGGTCGACCGCTGCTGGCCCGGCGCCCGGTACGGCCCGGAGACGTACGCGGCCTTGAACCGCTCCATCACATCGGTGCCGAACTTCAGGTAGCCGACGCCCGGCACCGGCGGCAGGTGGTACGCGTCCGGGACGCCGATCGCCGCCCGCGACTCGGCCGCCGAGAAGGTGCGCAGGCCGATCCGGTAGGAGAGATAGGTGTCCAGGCCGCGCAGCTTGCCCTCCTCCAGGCGCTGCGAGGCCAGCAGCAGGTGCACCCCGAGGGACCGGCCGATCCGGCCGATCTGGATGAACATGTCGATGAAGTCGGGCTTGGCGGTGAGGAGTTCGGAGAACTCGTCGATGATCAGCACCAGCGACGGCAGCGGGTCCAGCGCCGCACCGGCCGCCCGGGCCCGCTCGTACTCGTGGATGTTGGCGTAGTTGCCGGCCCGGTGCAGCAGCTCCTGGCGCCGGTTGAGCTCGCCCTCGATGGCGTCCCGCATGCGGTCCACCAGGGTCAGCTGGCCCTCCAGGTTGGTGATCACCGCGGAGGTGTGCGGCATGTCCGCCATGCCCGCGAAGGTCGCGCCGCCCTTGAAGTCGGCGAGCACGAAGTTCAGCGTCTCCGAGGAGTGCGTCATCGCCAGCCCCAGTACCAGGGTGCGCAGCAGCTCGGACTTGCCGGAGCCGGTCGCGCCGACGCACAGGCCGTGCGGGCCCATGCCCTCCAGCGCGGCCTCCTTGATGTCCAGGTACACGTGCTCGCCGCCGGCCCCGACGCCGATCGGCACCCGCAGCCGCTCGTGCTGCGCCCGCTGCCGCCAGCTGCGGGCGACGTCGAAGGAGCCCGGGTCGCCGGAGTTCATCAGGTCGGTGAAGTCCAGGTTGGACAGCAGCGGTTCGTCGTCGCCGCCGGCCGAGGCCCGGTACGGCGCCAGCTGGCGGGCCAGCGCCTCGGACTGCCAGGCGGTGAGGGTGTCCGGGGCGCCGGAGTAGGTGGCGCCGGAGGCCGAGCGCAGCACCAGCTCGTCCGGCGAGACGGTGATGACCAGGTGCCCGGTCGGCTCGTCGAGGTCGCCCGGGACCACCTCGACGATGGTCACCCCGTGCACGCCCTCGGCGCCCGCCAGCAGCGAGTCGTGCGGCACCGACGCGCCGTCCATCACGACCACGATGTGCGGCTGGTCGGGCGCCGGCGAGGCGTCCCGGACGAACCGCTGACGGCCGGCCAGTTCGTCCTGGAGCAGCAGCTCCAGCTCGCCGAGGCCGGTGGCGATCAGCCGGCGCGAACCGGCGCCGTCGCTCTCCTTGCGGTGCTGGTTGTGCGGGAGCCACTTGGTCCACTCCCACTCGTCCACCGCGCCGGGCGCGGCCGCCACCGTCACCAGCAGGTCGTCCGGCGAGTGCAGGGTGGTCAGCTGGGCGATCATCGCCCGGACGTTGCCGTAGACGGTGTCCGGGTCGCCGCAGACCGTGATGTGGTAGAAGGCGCGCAGCGAGATCGCCAACGGCAGGTCCTGCAGGGTGCCGTGGGCGTTCAGGAAGGTCTGCATCGCGGCGGCCGACAGCGGTTCCAGCTCGTCCATCGGCGCGGTCTGCGGCGCCACCAGCGGGGTGGACAGCTGCACCGGCCCGCGGCCGACCCGGATCTGCGCGAAGTCGGCGTCCGCGGCCCGCCGCTCCCACAGCCGTCGGCCGTCGGCGACGATCGACCAGAGCTGGTCCGGCTCGGGGTTCAGGAACAGCTGCGCGCCGCGCTGGCGCTCGGCGGTCCGGCGTACCTGGCGGCGCATCTGCTGCAGGTACTTGAGGTAGTCGCGCCGCTCGTCCGCGGTGGCCGAGGAGCCGCCCTTGCGGGCCCGGACGATCTGGGCGAGCGCCATGCCGACCGTCGAGACGATCATCAGGCCGCCCATGATCTTCATCGGGGCCTGGGCGCCCGGCGAGAAGAAGAACACCGCCGACCCGCCCATGCCGAGCATCGGCAGGATGCTCATCACCCAGTCCTCGCCGCCCGACCTGGGCAGTTCGGGCGGGGCGACCAGCTCCACCGGCTCGTCCGGCACCGCGGGCGGGTAGGCCCGGGGAGGCCGCTTGACGGTGATCACGCCCATGCGCGCTCCACCCCCCGACCACGAACGCTTCGCTCGATCACCACGGCATCAGCCCTCACGCCACTGGATACGTACGGGTGAGGACGCCCCGTGTGACGCCGCCCCCGCTCCGCCGACCGCAGGCACCCGGGGAGGCGCGCGCCGCCCCCGCCGCCTTGCGCAGGGGCCGATCCTACTGGGGCCCGGGCCCGCCCCGGCCGCCCGCCCTCCACGGGGCCGGACACGAACCGAGCGGGTAGGGTAACGCCGCGCCAACTCGTGGCCCCGCCGGGCCGGTTCCGCCCGGCCGGTGCCCGCGGGTCGGCCGGACCGACCAGCCGCCGGTGCCGCGGCACCGTCACCAAGGGGGAGCGCCCAGTGCGTCGAGCGAACGAGGTGCGGGCATGACGACGCCCGCCACCACCGGCTTCTGCCGGGTCACCGTCGTCGCGCCGGACAGCCGGATCGACGTCGCCCTGCCCGAGGACGTCCCGCTCGCGGACGTCTACCCCGAGGTGCTGCGGCTCTCCGGCCAGACCCAGCCCGACGGCGTCCCCACCGGGTTCCACCTGGTCCGCCGCGACGGCACGGTGCTCGACGGCAGCCGCTCGCTGGGCGCCCAGCAGGTGCGCGACGGAGACCTGCTCAGCCTGCGCCCGTTCGCCGAGTCGCTGCCGCCCGCGGTCTACGACGACGTCGCCGACGCGATCGCCACCGCCGGCGAGAGCGACCGCCGGTTCTGGAGCCCCGAGCTGATGCGCGCCTTCGGCCTCATCGGCACCGGCGTGCTGCTCACCCTGCTCGGCTTCGCCCTCTGGTTCGCCGACCTGCGCCACGACATGCACGGCCTGCCCGGTGTGCTCTCCGGCGTCGTCGCCGTCGTGCTCACCGCCTTCGCCGGCGTCCGCGCCCGGGTCTACCGGGACGCCTGGGCCGGCCTCGCGCTCGGCCTCGGCGCCCTGCCGCACGCCCTGATCGCCGGCAGCGGCGTCCTCGCGCCCACCGGCGGCCCGCTGGCCGGACCCGGCCGGCTGCAGTTCCTCACCGGCTGCGTCGCCGTGCTGGTGGTTGCCGTCCTGCTGGTCGGCCTGCTGCCCGAGCGGGACTCGCTGTTCGTCGCCGCCGCCTTCCTGGCCGCCGCCGGCGCGTTCGCCACCTTCGCCGCCGTCCTGCTGCCGGGCACCCCGGCCAACCACATCGCCGCCGTCACCGGCGTCGCCGCCGTCGCCGCG
This sequence comes from Kitasatospora sp. NPDC058032, assembly GCF_042885845.1. NCBI lineage: Bacteria > Bacillati > Actinomycetota > Actinomycetes > Kitasatosporales > Streptomycetaceae > Kitasatospora > Kitasatospora sp. NPDC058032. The sequence goes on from NZ_JBHVRK010000033.1 coordinate 62,719, forward strand.
ATCGGCTTCCTGCCCGGCCTGTCCGCCCGCTTCGCCCGGCTGCCCGTCGGCTACAGCGCCCCCGGCCAGACCCGCGCCCGCGGCCGCGACCACGACGAGGAGGCCGCCCGCGCCGAACTCGTCCAGTACGAGCGGATCGCCCACCAGGCCCGCCGCGGCCACGAGGTGCTGGTCGGCCTGGTCGGCGGCTGCGCCGCGGTGATCGTCGGCGCCTGTGCGGTGCTGGGCTTCACCGACGAGACGTTCCCCGAGCTGCTCGCCCTCCTCCTCGGCCTCGCCACCATGCTGCGCGCCCGGCTGTTCCGCTACAGCGCCCAGGTCTTCAGCCTCAGCATCGCCGGCCTGCTCGGACTGTCGCTGCTGATCGTCGGCCTCTCCCTGCACACCCCGCAGTTCGTGCTGCGGGCCGGCATCGGCTCCACCGGCGCCGACCTGCGCACCGTCTGGCTGACCGCCTCGATCGCCTTCGGTGCCGCGGTGCTCACCGCGATCGCCCTGGTGGTGCCCCGGCTCGGCGTCTCCCCGTTCTGGGGGCGCATCCTGGACCTGGTCGACAGCCTCACCCTGATGTCGCTGGTCCCGCTGGTGCTGGCGGTCCTCGACGTCTACCGGCTGGTCCGCGGCGCCACCGGCTGACCGCGCGCCGGGGCCGCCGGCCACCCGTGTCGGCGGCACTGGTACGCTTGGCCTCCGAGCGCAGCCGTGTGTCCGTCCCCGGGTGGGACGACGACCGGCGGCCGCGCCCGTCACGACACCGAGTTCTCCCAGAGTCCTGTGCCGTAGACCAGGACCGCTCGGTATCACCTCGTAAGGAGTTGCAGTGGCTCTCGCCTCTGACGTCAAGAAGCAGATCATCGCCGAGTTCGGCCAGAAGGAGGGCGACACCGGCTCCCCCGAGGTCCAGGTCGCCATGCTCTCCCGCCGCATCTCGGACCTGACCGAGCACCTCAAGTCCCACAAGCACGACCACCACTCGCGTCGTGGCCTGCTGATCCTGGTCGGCCAGCGCCGCCGCCTGCTGCAGTACCTGGCCAAGAAGGACATCGAGCGCTTCCGTACGCTCGTCGACCGCCTGGGCATCCGCCGCGGTGCCGCCGGCGGCGCCCGCTGAGAACGCCGCACGGGGCGGCTCCCCACACCGGGGAGCCGCCCCTCGCGCGTATGCCGCGGCCGTCCGACCGGGGCGCCCGAACACAACAACCGGGCATAACAACTCGCGCGCACCTCCCCAGGTGGCCGAGGATTGCACCGTAGGGTTGTGGGCATGCCGGGTGATGGCGCCGCAAGCGCGCCACTCGGGCAGCAGAACCCAACCCCCCGCGGGACGAAGGCTTCAAACGGAAGCCGCCCGCATCCGAGAGAGCGTCCAGACGCGAACCGCCCGTCCGGACCCGGCCGGCCGAGAGGCGCCGGTCCTCGGTAGTGGCCGCCGGAGGCCCCGCAGACCGAAGCGGGGTGCACCGGAGGCTTCGATCGAAGACCGGCCCGACCGTTCAGGGTCAACACGCAGGCGATGCGCGGGGACGCTCTCCCGGAGACGTACGAAAGAGGAGATCTTCCAGGTGGAAGAGAACGTGTTCTACGCCGAGGCCGTGATCGACAACGGCTCCTTCGGCACCCGCACCATCCGCTTCGAGACCGGCCGCCTGGCCCGTCAGGCCGCCGGCTCGGCCGTCGCCTACCTGGACGACGACACCATGGTGCTGTCGGCCACCAGCGCGTCCAAGCAGCCGAAGGAGCACTTCGACTTCTTCCCGCTGACCGTGGACGTCGAGGAGCGGATGTACGCCGCCGGTCGCATCCCCGGCTCGTTCTTCCGTCGCGAGGGCCGGCCCTCCGAGGACGCGATCCTCACCTGCCGCCTGATCGACCGCCCGCTGCGCCCGTCCTTCGTCAAGGGCCTGCGCAACGAGATCCAGGTCGTCGTCACCGTGATGGCGCTGAACCCGGACCACCTGTACGACGTGGTGGCCATCAACGCCGCCTCCGCCTCCACCCAGCTGGCGGGCCTGCCGTTCTCCGGCCCCATCGGTGGCGTGCGCGTCGCCCTGATCAACGGCCAGTGGGTCGCGTTCCCGACCCACAGCGAGCTGGAGTCGGCCGTCTTCGACATGGTCGTCGCCGGTCGCGTCCTGCCGGACGGCGACGTCGCGATCATGATGGTCGAGGCCGAGGCCACCGACAAGACCATCAAGCTGGTCGAGGGCGGCGCCGACGCGCCGACCGAGGAGGTCGTCGCGGCCGGCCTCGAGGCCGCCAAGCCGTTCATCAAGGTGCTGTGCGCCGCCCAGGCCCAGCTGGCCGCCCAGGCCGCCAAGCCGACCGGCGAGTTCCCGGTCTTCCTGGACTACCAGGACGACGTGCTGGTCGCGCTGACCGCCGCCGTCAAGGACGAGCTGGCCCAGGCCCTCACCATCGCGGGCAAGCAGGAGCGCAACAACGAGCTGGACCGCGTCAAGGCGCTGGCCGCCGAGAAGCTGCTGCCCGAGTTCGAGGGCCGCGAGAAGGAGATCAGCGCCGCCTACAACGCGCTGACCAAGAAGATCGTCCGCGAGCGCGTCATCAAGGACAAGGTCCGCATCGACGGCCGCGGCGTCACCGACATCCGCACCCTGGCCGCCGAGGTCGAGGCCATCCCGCGGGTGCACGGCTCGGCCCTGTTCGAGCGCGGCGAGACCCAGATCCTGGGTGTCACCACGCTGAACATGCTCCGCATGGAGCAGCAGCTGGACACGCTCTCCCCGGAGACCCGCCGCCGCTACATGCACAACTACAACTTCCCGCCGTACTCGGTCGGCGAGACCGGCCGCGTCGGTTCGCCGAAGCGCCGCGAGATCGGCCACGGCGCGCTGGCCGAGCGGGCCATCCTCCCGGTCCTGCCGACCCGCGAGGAGTTCCCGTACGCCATCCGCCAGGTCTCCGAGGCGCTGGGCTCCAACGGCTCCACCTCGATGGGCTCGGTCTGCGCCTCCACCATGTCGCTGCTGAACGCCGGTGTGCCGCTGAAGGCCGCCGTCGCCGGCATCGCGATGGGCCTGATCTCCCAGGAGATCGACGGTGAGACCCACTTCGTGACCCTCACCGACATCCTCGGTGCCGAGGACGCGTACGGCGACATGGACTTCAAGGTCGCCGGTACCCGCAACTTCATCACCGCCCTGCAGCTGGACACCAAGCTCAACGGCATCCCGGCGTCGGTGCTCGCCGCCGCGCTGAAGCAGGCCCGCGACGCCCGCCTGCACATCCTCGACGTGATGAACGAGGCCATCGACTCCCCGGACGAGATGTCCCCGAACGCGCCGCGCATCATCACCATCAAGATCCCGGTGGACAAGATCGGCGAGGTCATCGGCCCCAAGGGCAAGATGATCAACCAGATCCAGGAGGACACCGGCGCCGAGATCACGATCGAGGACGACGGCACCATCTACATCGGTGCCGCCGACGGCCCGGCCGCCGAGGCCGCCCGCACCACGATCAACCAGATCGCCAACCCGACCATGCCGGAGGTCGGCGAGCGCTACCTGGGCACCGTGGTCAAGACCACGACCTTCGGCGCCTTCGTCTCGCTCATGCCGGGCAAGGACGGTCTGCTGCACATCTCGCAGATCCGCAAGCTCGCCGGCGGCAAGCGCGTCGAGAACGTCGAGGACGTCCTCGGCGTCGGCGCCAAGGTGCAGGTCGAGATCGCCGAGATCGACCCGCGCGGCAAGCTCTCGCTGATCCCGGTCATCGAGGGCGAGGAGAACGCCGAGGCCGCTTCCGAGTGAAGCGCCGCTAGCTGAACCCCGCGGCCCGCACGCCCCCAGCGGCGTGCGGGCCGCACCCTGTTGTCCCCCCACGCTCCTCGACGGATGCTTTCTACGGAGGTACCCCCGTGGCCCAGGCCTCGGCGGCGAAGCAGCGCCCCGGCACGACCCGGACCCTGCTCAAGGGCGCCGACGGCGCCGGAACCGTGCGCCGCACCGTCCTCCCCGGCGGCCTGCGCGTCGTCACCGAGACCCTGCCGACGGTGCGCTCCGCGACCTTCGGCATCTGGGTCGGTGTCGGCTCGCGGGACGAGACGCCGCAGCTCAACGGCGCCACCCACTACCTGGAGCACCTGCTCTTCAAGGGCACCGAGCGGCGCAGCGCGCTGGACATCTCGGCCGCCCTGGACGCCGTCGGCGGCGAGATGAACGCCTTCACCGCGAAGGAGAACACCTGCTACTACGCGCGTGTGCTCGACACCGACCTGCCGCTGGCCATCGATGTGGTCTGCGACATGCTCACCGGCTCGCTGATCCGCCCCGAGGACGTCGAGGCGGAGCGCGGCGTCATCCTGGAGGAGATGGCGATGGCCGAGGACGACCCGGGTGACGTCGTCCACGACCTCTTCGCCAAGGTGATCTTCGGCAGCGGCCCGCTCGGCCGGCCGATCCTCGGCACCCAGGAGACGATCCGCTCGCTCACCCGCGAGCAGATCGCCAACTTCTTCCACCGCCGCTACAAGCCCGAGCACCTGGTCGTCGCCGCGGCCGGCAACCTGGACCACCGCAAGGTCGTCCGGCAGGTCGAGCAGGCCTTCGCGCCGCTGCTCGCCAAGTCCGAGGCCGTCCCCGCCGAGCCCCGCCGCGGCATCAAGGCGCTGCGCACCGCGGGCCGGGTCGAGGTGCTCAACCGGGCCACCGAGCAGGCCCACCTGGTGCTGGGCGTGCCCGGCGTGCCCCGGCACGACGAGCGCCGCTGGGCGATGGGCGTGCTCAACGCGGCCCTCGGCGGCGGCATGAGCTCGCGGCTGTTCCAGGAGGTCCGGGAGAAGCGCGGCCTGGCGTACTCGGTGTACTCCTACTCCTCCTCGTACGCGGACAGCGGCCTGTTCGGCATCTACGCCGGCTGCCAGCCCAAGCGGGTCGAGGAGGTGCTGCGGATCTGCCACGAGGAACTCGCCAAGGTGGTCGCCGAGGGCATCACCGAGGAGGAGCTGCAGCGCGCGATCGGCCAGATCTCCGGTTCCACCGTGCTCGGCATGGAGGACACCGGCTCGCTGATGAACCGCATCGGCAAGGCCGAGCTCAGCTACGGCCACCACCTGTCGGTCGACGACATGCTGGAGCGGATAGCGGCGGTGACCCTGGACGACGTGCACGAGGTCGCCCGTGATGTGCTGGGTGCCTACCGGCCGTCGCTGGCGCTGATCGGTCCGATCACCGACAAGCGGGCCGCGAAGCTCGCCGACCTGCTGGCCTGAAGGGACTTCCCACCATGACGCTGCGTGTCGCCGTGATCGGCGCCCGGGGCCGGATCGGCTCCGAGGCCGTCAAGGCCGTCGAGGCCGCCCCGGACCTGGAGCTGGTCGCCGCCCTGGGGCGCGAGTCGAAGCTCTCCGAGCTGACCGAGGCCGGGGTGCAGGCCGTCGTCGAGCTGACCCACCCCGACGCGGTGATGGGCAACCTCGACTACTGCCTGCACCACGGCATCCACGTGGTCACCGGCACCACCGGCTGGACCGACGAGCGGCTGGCCACCGTGCGCGGCTGGCTCGACGAGGCACCGGAGCTCGGCCTGCTGATCGCGCCGAACTTCTCCATCGGCGCGATCCTCGGCATGAGGTTCTCGCAGATCGCCGCCCGGTACTTCGAGTCGGTCGAGGTCGTCGAGCTGCACCACGACCGCAAGGCGGACGCCCCCAGCGGCACCGCCACCCGCACCGCCCAGCTGATCGCCGCCGCCCGCGCGGAGGCCGGCCGTCCGCCGCAGCAGGACCCGACCACGCACGCCCTGCCGGGCGCCCGCGGCGCCGACGTCGACGGGGTGCCGGTGCACTCGGTGCGGCTGCGCGGCCTGCTCGCCCACCAGCAGGTGATGTTCGGCGACACCGGTGAGACCCTCACCATCCGGCACGACTCGCTGCACCACAGCAGCTTCATGCCGGGCATCCTGCTGGGCGTGCGCAAGGTCGTGGAGACGCCCGGGCTCACCCTGGGCCTCGAGCACTTCCTGGACCTGTGAGCCCGGCATGACCTCCCGTACCGGTTTCTTCGTCCTCTCCGGCGTCCTGGCGCTGGTCGCGCTGATCTGCGTCGGCGAGGGCGTCCAGCTCATCGCCACCGGCAAGCCGCTCGGCATCGGCCTGGGCCTGTGCGCCTTCGTCATCCCGGTCATCGGCCTCTGGTTCCTGCGTCAGACGGTCCGCTTCGGCCGGGACAGCGAGCGGCTCGCCCGTGAGCTGGAGGCCGAGGGCGGCCTGCCGGTCGACGAGCTGAAGCGCACCGACGGCGGGAGGATCGACCGCGACTCGGCCGACGCCGTGTTCGCCCGGCGCAAGGCCGAGGCCGAGGCCGCCCCCGGCGACTGGCGGGTCTTCTTCCGCCTGGCGGTCGCCTACGCCGACGCCGGCGACGTGCCGCGCGCCCGCAAGACCATGCAGCACGCGATCCGGCTGCACCGCACCACCGGTGCCGACACCGCCGGCACCAACGGCACCACCATCAGCAAGCCTGCGAGGAGCAACGCGTGAGCGACGACACCACGGCCCCCCAGTTCCGCAGCGACGTCACCGCGGAGCTGGTCCGCAGCTCCGCCGCCGATTCGGACGTCATCTGGGCCGCCCGGGTCTCGACGGCGGGGGAGCAGTCCCTGGAGGCGCTCCAGGAGGACCCGGAGAAGTCCAAGGGCCTGATCAACTTCCTGATGCGGGACCGGCACGGCACGCCGTTCGAGCACAACTCGATGACCTTCTTCATCAGCGCGCCGATCTTCGTCTTCCGCGAGTTCCACCGCCACCGCAGCGGCTGGTCCTACAACGAGGAGTCCGGCCGCTACCGCGAGCTGCAGCCGGTCTTCTACGTGCCGGGCGAGGAGCGCAAGCTGGTCCAGCAGGGCCGCCCGGGCCGCTACGAGTTCGTCGAGGGCACCCCCGAGCAGCACAGCACCGTCACCTCCTCGATGGAGACCGCCTACCGTGAGGCGTACGGGCGCTACCAGGAGATGCTGGAGGCCGGCGTGGCCCGTGAGGTGGCCCGCGCCGTGCTGCCGGTCGGGCTCTACTCCTCGATGTACGCGACCTGCAACGCCCGCTCGCTGATGCACTTCCTGTCGTTGCGCACCAAGCGGGAGAACTCGGCCGTGCCGTCGTTCCCGCAGCGCGAGATCGAGATGGTCGCCGAGCGGATGGAGGAGCAGTGGGCCGCGCTCATGCCGCTCACCCATGCGGCCTTCGAGAAGCATGGCCGGGTCGCCCCCTGACCTGCGGCGACGGGCATCCGGGGAGAGTGTCTGGCATGTCTGGATTGCGGCATTTCTGACCGCTCCCTACGCTCGTGAACACGGATTCCGGTGCTGCTTGAACCCCCGAGCACGCAGCACCGGAATCCCATGTCCCCGCTGTTCGCCGCCGGTTCGCCGCCGTGGCCGTCCGAACCGTGGACCGGCCCGGGTGCCGACCCACCGCCTACGAGTAGTTTTGGACGCATGGCTCCGACCTCCACTCCCCAGACGCCCTTCGGGCGGGTCCTGACCGCGATGGTGACACCCTTCACCGCCGACGGCGGCCTCGACCTCGACGGCGCCCAGCGCCTCGCCGCGCACCTCGTCGACTCCGGCAACGACGGCCTCGTCGTCAACGGCACCACCGGGGAGTCCCCGACCACCAGCGACGCCGAGAAGGCCCAGCTCGTCCGCGCCGTGGTGGAGGCCGTCGGGGACCGGGCCCATGTGGTGGCCGGCGTCGGTACCAACGACACCCGCCACAGCGTCGAGCTGGCCCGTCAGGCCGAGGCGGCCGGCGCGCACGGCCTGCTGGTGGTCACGCCGTACTACAGCAAGCCCCCGCAGGAGGGCCTGTACCGGCACACCGTGGAGATCGCCGACGCCACCGGGCTCCCGGTCATGCTGTACGACATCCCCGGCCGCAGCGGCGTCGCGCTGAGCCACGAGACGCTGGTCAGGCTCGGCGAGCACCCGCGGATCGTCGCCAACAAGGACGCCAAGGGCGACCTCGGCGCCGCCTCCTGGGCCATCGCCCGTTCCGACCTCGCCTGGTACTCCGGCGACGACGTCCTCAACCTGCCGCTGCTGTCGGTCGGAGCCGTCGGCGTCGTCAGCGTGGTCGGTCATGTGGTCGCCGGGGAGCTGCGGTCCATGGTCGAGGCCTACCTGGCCGGCGATGTGGCCAAGGCCACGGCCGTCCACCAGCGCCTGCTGCCGGTGTTCACCGGTATCTTCCGCACCCAGGGCGTCATCCTCACCAAGGCCGCGCTGGACCTCCAGGGCCTGCCCGCCGGCCCGCTGCGGCTGCCCCTGGTCGGTGCGACTCCCGAGGAGATCGCCCAACTGAAGAAGGATCTCGCCGACGGCGGGGTAGACCTCTAACAGACACAGACGTGCGCGCCCCGGCTCGCCGGGCCCTCACGGGCCCGCCGCTGAACCGGACCGCAGGCGCGAGAGCACAGACCCGGTAGGAAAACGACACTGAGAACGCACGCCATATGTCTCGCGGGGGAGGACCCCGGACATATGGCGTGCGTCGTGAGGAGAGTCTTTTGAGTCACCCGCATCCCGAACTCGGCGCACCGCCGGCCCTCAAGGCGGGCGCCCTGCGCATCACCCCGCTCGGCGGTCTCGGCGAGATCGGCCGCAACATGACGGTCTTCGAGTACGGGGACCGCATTCTCATCGTCGACTGCGGCGTCCTCTTCCCCGAGGACGAGCAGCCCGGCGTCGATCTGATCCTCCCGGACTTCAGCTACATCCGGGACCGCCTCGACAAGGTCGACGGCATCGTCCTCACGCACGGCCACGAGGACCACATCGGCGCCGTGCCGTACCTGCTCCGGGAGAACCCGGACATCCCGCTGATCGGGTCCAAGCTCACCCTCGCGCTGATCGAGGCCAAGCTCGCCGAGCACCGCATCCGCCCGTACGTGCTGGAGGTCGCCGAGGGCGACCGCGAGCGGATCGGCCCCTTCGACTGCCAGTTCATCGCGGTCAACCACTCCATCCCGGACGCGCTGGCCGTCGCCGTGCGCACGCCCGCCGGCATGGTCGTCGCCACCGGTGACTTCAAGATGGACCAGCTGCCGCTCGACGGCCGCCTCACCGACCTGCCGACCTTCGCCAAGCTGGCGGAGGAGGGCATGGACCTGCTGCTGGTGGACTCCACCAACGCCGAGGTCCCCGGTTTCATCCCGCACGAGCGGGACATCTCGGCCGCGCTGCGAAACGTTTTCGCGAACGCCGACAAGCGCATCATCGTCGCCTCGTTCGCCAGCCACGTGCACCGCATCCAGCAGGTGCTGGACGCCGCGCACGAGTACAAGCGCAAGGTCGCCTTCGTCGGCCGCTCGATGGTGCGCAACATGGGCATCGCCCGCGACCTCGGGTACCTGAAGGTCCCCGGCAACATGGTCGTCGACGTCAAGCAGCTGGACGACCTGCCGGACAAGGAGGTCGTGCTGATCTGTACCGGCTCGCAGGGCGAGCCGATGGCCGCGCTGTCCCGGATGGCCAACCGCGACCACCAGATCCGCATCGTCGAGGGCGACACCGTCGTCCTGGCGTCCTCGCTCATCCCGGGCAACGAGAACGCCGTGTACCGGGTCATCAACGGCCTGACCCGCTGGGGCGCCAAGGTCGTGCACAAGGGCAACGCCAAGGTGCACGTCTCCGGCCACGCCTCGGCCGGCGAGCTGCTGTACTTCTTCAACATCTGCAAGCCGCGCAACCTCATGCCGGTGCACGGCGAGTGGCGTCACCTGCGGGCCGCTGCCGACCTCGGCATCGCCACCGGTGTCCCGCGCAACCGCGTGGTCATCGCGGAGGACGGCGTCTGCGTCGACCTGGAGGGCGGCGTCGCCCGCATCGCCGGCAAGGTACAGGCCGGCTACGTCTACGTCGACGGCTCCTCGGTCGGCGACATCACCGAGGCCTCGCTCAAGGACCGCAAGATCCTCGGCGAGGAGGGCTTCATCTCCTGCTTCGTGGTGGTCGACTCCGCCAACGGCAAGATCGTCGGCGGCCCGAGCATCCAGGCCCGCGGCTCCGGCATCGACGACGCCGCGTTCGTCCCGGTCGCGGCCCGGCTGCAGGAGGCGCTCGACCGCTCGGCGGGCGACGGTGTCCTGGAGATCCGCCAGGTCCAGCAGCTCGTCCGCCGGACCATCGGCAAGTGGGTGGCCGACAACTACCGCCGCCGCCCGATGATCCTCCCGGTCGTCGTCGAGGTCTGAGCCTCCCCGGCGTGATTTGACGTGGGGCAACCCGGTGCGTAATGTTCTCCGGGTTGCCCCACGGGACGGCCCCCAGTCGAAGTTCTCGAACGAAATTCGAGAACGGAGCGGGAAAACGGCCCGAGAAACTCTGATAGAGTTCGGGAGCGCCGAAAGGCCAAAGCAAATCGGATGAATGAAACTCCGGAAAACGGAGCGAAAAACATCTGATAAGCTGGAAACACGAAAGAACGAAGCGCCCGGAGGGCCCGCTGGAAGGCGGCTCGAAGGAAGCGTCCGTTCCTTGAGAACTCA
>NZ_JBHVRK010000034.1:0-30212 GCF_042885845.1 Kitasatospora sp. NPDC058032
CCCCCGACCGGGAGCTTCATGAAGAGCCGGGCGATCTCACCGCCCAGGTTCACGCCGATGGCCAGCGCCATCGCGATCGCGGCGGCCCGGGTGATCTGGACCAGCCCCCCGCTGGGGTGCCCCTGGGCGAACGAGAGCATGCCGAGGTAGAGCGCCGAACCGGGCATCAGCGGCCCGATCGCCGCGGTGACGTACGGCAGCGCGGACCCGTTGCGGTAGCGCGCCATCAGCTGGCCGAAGAGGCCGACCAGGCCGGCCGCCACCCCGGTCGCGACGATCGGCGAGACCCCGGCGTTGTAGGCCAGCACGCCGTAGCTGGCCCAGCCGATGCCGCTGTTCAGGGTGACCAGCGCGAGCGAGCGGCGGTCGGTCTGCAGCAGCATCGCGAAGGCGAGCGTCAGCACCATCGCGGCGACCATCTGGACCGGCGGGTAGTTGTTCCCGACCAGCGACTCGTCCGGCCGCAGCTTCGCCTCGAAGCCGACGCCCAGGTAGAGGATCAGCATCACGCCGATGACGATGCCCGCCACCAGGTAGATCACCTCCAGCAGGCGGGCCGCGGCGGTGATGTAGAAGCCGGTCAGACCGTCCTGCACCGCGGCGACCAGCGCGCGCCCGGGCAGCAGCGCGAACAGCCCGCCGGTGATCACCACGGAGCCGCGCAGGCCCAGCTCGTTGAAGGAGAGCACGATGCCGGAGGCGGCGGCCGGCATCGCGGCCAGCACGAACTGGTAGAACTCCGGCAGCCCGCGACGGGCGATCAGCGAGGCCAGCCGGTCGCCGAGCACGGCGGCCACGAAGGCGCTGAGGAAGACCAGCCAGGCCTTGTCGTCGATCTTCCCGCCGACCAGGAAGGTGGCCGCGCCGGCCAGCAGACCGGTGTTCAGCGCGAGCAGCCAGGCCGCGTAGGGGTGCCGGTTGCGGCGGATCGCAGCGAGCCGGCGGTAGGCGTCGTTGACGCTCACCTGCTCCGCGGTGATGTCCGCGACCAGCTCGTACACCGCGTTCAGCCGGGTGTAGTCGGAGGTCCGGCGGCGCACCACGCGGTCGGCGGTGATCGGCGGCTCGACCAGCGAGGGCTGGTGCGAGATGCCGATCAGGGTGAAGGTGACCTGCGGTTCGCAGCGGTCCAGCCGGTAGGCGTGCGCGATGCCGAGCATGGCCGCCTCGACATCCTCGGCGGCCTCGCCGCTGGCCAGCAGCAGTTCGCCGATGCGCAGGGTCAGGTCGAGGATGCGCGGGACGTTGCGGGCCGCGGCGGAGGCGGTCGCGGGGTGCAGCTCGCGCGCGGAGCGCTCGAAGGCGGGGCGCTCGGACATCGGGGTGCGCAGCAGGGTGCGCATCCGGTCCGGCCAGGGCGCCTCGCCGGGGGCGCCCTGGCTGAGGGCGCCCAGCGGGATGCCGGCCGGCGGGGTGTAGCCGGCGGCCCGCCACTCCTCGGGGGTGAGGGTGTCCTCGGCCACCGAGCGGCGGCGGTACACCGGGGCGAGCGGCTCCCCGGCGGGCGTCGTCGGGCCGGCGGGCGTCGTCGGCTCCGCGGTGGCCGTGGCGGGGGCGGTGTCCTCACCGAGGGCGGTGCCCGTGGCGTACGCGGTGCCCGTGGTGTCCGTCGGGGCGGCGGCCGGTTCGGGCTCCGGGGCCAGCAGGCCCTTGGTCTCGGGGGCGGGCAGCGCGAGCGGGATCTCCACGGTCTGCTCGGCGACCGGGGCGGGGTGCCCGAGCAGCCCCTCGGTGGGCGGCGCCTCGGACGGGTGGACCGGTCGCGTGCCGACGGCCGGGCGGGCCTGACGCTGCGGACGACCGCCCCGGCCGCCCCTCGCCCTCTTGCCGCCGCCCGGTCGGCCCCGCTTCGGCACTTCCACTCCTTGCCGCCCCTGGCGGTGCCGGTCCCCCGGGCCGCCGATCGATCTCCGCCTACACCTTGCCTGATCGAACTGCCGGACGCACATGTACGCGACGGCGGGCGGCGGCGTCCCCGGACGCCTACCCGGCGCGGTGCGGGCCGCCGGTTCCGGCGACGGGCGCCGCCGTGGGGGCCGCGGCGGGGTCGGTGCGGGCCTCGGTTCCGGCGTCGGCGCGGACGTCGGTGGCGCGGACGTCGGTGCCCCGGGCTTCGGCGGCCGGGGCTTCGGTGGCCGGGGCTTCGGTGGCCCGGCCGGAGCGGCGGGCGCGGAGCAGTTCGACGGCCACCGGGATCACCGAGACCAGCACGATGCCGACCAGGATCGCCTCGATGTTGTCCCGGACGAACGGGATCTGCCCGAGGAAGTACCCGAGCACCGTGACGCCGGCGCCCCACAGCACCCCGCCGATCACGTTGAAGAGGACGAAGACCCGGTAGTTCATCCTGCTCACCCCGGCGATGATCGGGGTGAAGGTGCGGACGATCGGCACGAAGCGGGCCAGCACGATCGCCTTCGGCCCGTGCCGGTCGAAGAAGGCCGCCGCCTTCTCCACGTTCTCCTGCTTGAACAGCCGGGAGTCGGGGCGCCGGAACAGGCTCGGGCCGACCTTCCGCCCGAACAGGTAACCGACCTGGTCGCCGGCCACCGCCGCGGCCACGATCAGCGCGCAGACCACCCAGAGCGGCTGGTGCAGGTAGGTGCCGCCGGCCACCAGCAGGCCGGTGGTGAAGAGCAGCGAGTCGCCGGGGAGGAAGAAGCCGATCAGCAGACCGGACTCGGCGAAGACGATGGCCAGGATGCCGAGCAGCCCGAAGGTGGAGATCAGGTGGGTCGGATCGAGCCAGGACGGGCCGAGGGCGAGGCTGGTCACGGTGCGGACTCCTGAGGGCCTGGTGGAAAGGTCGACTCTTGGCAATGAAACAGTAAAGCATTTGCCAAGAATGTATCGAGCAGCCCTGTTCCAGGGGGAAGTCGGACAATCATCCGGACAATGACACCGGGCGATTCGAGGCCCCGCGAAGCCCGTCACCAGGCCGTTCATTGCGGCGCGGACGCCGATCTCCCCACCCTGGACAGCCGAAGCTACCCGGGATTAACTTGTGGGGCGATCGGCGGGGCCGTCCGAGCCCGCCGCGCAGGCTCCAGCGAACGTCAGGCACCGTCGAAGGGAGGCGCCGCCGTGCGCCGCACCGTGTTCACCGAGGACCACGAGGCCTTCCGGGAGACCATCCGGGACTTCATCGCCAACGAGGTCGTCCCCGTCTACGAGAGCTGGGAGGCCGAGGGCCACCCGCCGCGGGACTTCTACCGCAAGCTCGGTGAACTCGGCATCTTCGGCATCGAGGTGCCCGAGGAGTACGGCGGCGCGGGCGAGAGCGGTTTCAAGTACCAGGCGGTGGTCGCCGAGGAGACCGCGCGGGCGGGCGTCAGCTTCGGCTCCTCCGGGGTGCACACCGGCCTGGTGCTGCCCTATCTGCTGGAGTACGCGACCGAGGAGCAGAAGCGGCGCTGGCTGCCGGGCTTCGTCTCCGGCGACCTGATGACCGCGATCGCGATGACCGAGCCGGGCGCCGGCTCCGACCTCGCCGGCATCACCACCACCGCGCGGCTGTCCGAGGACGGCACCCACTACGTGCTCAACGGCGCCAAGACCTTCATCACCGGCGGCGTGCTCGCCGACCTCGTCCTGGTGGTCTGCCGCACCTCGCCGCACGACCCGGAGAACCGCCGGGCCGGGCTCTCCATCCTCTGCGTGGACACCGCCTCCCCCGGCTACAGCGTCGGCCGCAAGCTGCAGAAGATCGGCCTGCGCACCTCGGACACCGCCGAGCTGGCCTTCTCGGACGTCAAGGTGCCGGTGGAAAACCTGCTCGGCGAGGAGGGGAAGGCGTTCGCCTACCTGACCCACAACCTGGTGCAGGAGCGGCTGGCGATCGCGGTCGGCGCGTACGCGGCCGCCGCCGCGGCCGTCCGGTTCGCGGTGCAGTACGTCAAGGACCGCAAGGTGTTCGGCAAGGCGGTCGCCGAGTTCCAGAACACCAAGTTCACGCTGGCCGACTGCGAGGCCCAGGTGATGGCGCAGCAGTCGATGGTCGACCGCGCGCTGGAGCTGTACCAGAACGGTGCGCTGACGGTGGCGGACGCGGCGGCGGCGAAGCTGTTCTGCACCGAGTCGGCGTCCGTCGTGATCGACAAGTGCCTTCAGCTGCACGGCGGTTACGGCTACATCCTGGAGTACCCGATCGCCCGGCTCTACACCGACAACCGGGTGTTCCGGATCTACGGCGGCACGAGCGAGGTCATGCGCAGCATCGTCGCCAAGTCGCTCGGGCTGTAGCGGGGACGGCCGGGGCGGCTGCCGCCGGCCGGGTTCGTGCCCGGTTCGTGCTCAGTTGGGCGAGTGGTGCTCGGCGCGCCACGCCTCCCAGCCCGCCGACGACGCCACCTTGGCCTCGTGCAGGGCCCGCTGGGCCCGCTGGGTCAGGGCGGCCGGCGGGGTGTCCAGCCCCCGCACCCACTTGCGGCCGGCCGTGGCCAGCGCCGCGCACACCATCACCGCACCCGCCGTCCCGAACACCGCGGCGATGCCCGTCAGCACCGCGCCGCCGGCCAGCAGCGAGCGGTTGACCTGGAAGCCGCTGAAGAAACGCTCATTGGTCGCCATGCCTCCACGATGGAGGCAGTCGGCCACCGCCGCACGCCGAGCGCACCCGCGCGCGGCGCGCCCGCGCCCGCGAACCTCGGCGTGCGGGCGCGCGGCGCGTCCGGGACGCTGGGCCGCAGGAGCGCCCACGCGGCAGGGCCGCACCCGGACGGCAGGAGGACGCGCGATGGTCGATCTCGAACAACTCGTCGCGGAGCACGCGGCCATGGCGGCCGAGAGCCCGCACGGCCGCAGCGCCCATCTGGTGCTGCACGACGGGGTGCTGCGGCAGACGGTGATCGCACTGACCGCGGGCACCTCGCTCGACGAGCACAACGCCCCGGCCGCCGCCAGCGTCCAGGTGCTGCGCGGGCGGGTCTCGCTCACCATCGCCGGGCGTCGCGAGGAGCTCTCGACGGGGCAGTTGCAGGCCGTCCCGCAGGAACGGCACGGCCTGCTGGCCCACGTCGACTCGGTGGTGCTGCTGACGGCCGTCACCGCCTGAGCCCCGGGCGGGGTGCCGGGCGGGGCACCGGGCGCTCTCAGGTCACGGGGCCGTGCCAGTCCTTGGCGCCGTGCCAGTCCGCGGACTTCCGCTTCAGCACCGAGCCGCCGACCAGCTCCAGCCCGCGCAGCAGGCCCCGCCCACCGGGCGCCATGTCCGGCGCGGCCAGCCACTGCCCGGCCAGGCCCACCAGCAGCGCCTGATAGAAGGTGCCGCGGGACAGCTCCTCCTCGGTGTCCGCCACCTCGGGGAGCCCCTGGAACAGGGCCGACAGCCCGAGCCGCGCGTTCTTCTGGACCTCGCCGAGCGCCTCCCGCAGCTCCGGCACCCGCTCCACCTGCACCATCGCCTCGAACTGCGAGGCCCAGAGGCCGCGATGCGCGGCGATGCTCTCCAGCACGCCGTCCCAGACCGCGACGAACCGCTCCTCCGGGTCGTCGGACGTCTCGTTGGCCCGCGCCACGACGGCCACCAGGACATCGCCCCACTCCCCGGTCGCCTCGATCAGCGCCGCGTTGAGCAGCGCCTCCTTGGAGCCGAAGTGGTAACCGATGGCCGCCAGGCTGACGCCGGAGGCGGCGGCGATGTCCCGGGCGGTGGTGCGCCCGTAGCCCTTCTCGGTCAGGCAGCGCTTGGCGCCGGCCATGAGGTCCTCGCGATTTCCCATGCCCGCATGCTACGTCCGATCAAGACGAATGTCTTGCACGAATGTCTGGCACATATGTCTCGCACAGTTGATTGAGACAAACGTACTAGACAAACGTCTGACACGTCCGTACCGTCTTCCCCATGACCGCCACCCCCGGCCGTGCAGGCCGTCGCGAATGGATCGGCCTCGCCGTCCTGCTGCTCCCGACCCTCGTCCTGACCATGGACATGGGCGTGCTCTTCTTCGCCGTCCCCTACATCTCCACCACGCTGGCGCCGAGCGGCACCCAGCAGCTGTGGATCATGGACATGTACTCGTTCCTGCTGGCCGGGCTGCTCATCACGATGGGCGCGCTGGGCGACCGGATCGGCCGCCGCCGGCTGCTGATGATCGGCGCCACCGGTTTCGCCGGCGCCTCGCTGCTCGCCGCCTACGCGGACGGCGCCGGCCAGCTGATCGCCGCCCGCGCCCTGCTGGGCGTCGCCGGGGCCACCGTGATGCCCTCGACCCTCGCGCTGATCCGCAACATGTTCCACGACCCCAAGCAGCGCCAGATCGCGCTCGGCGCCTGGGGCGGCATCCTCACCGCCGGCGCCACCCTGGGGCCGGTCGCCGGCGGCCTGCTGCTCGACCACTTCTGGTGGGGCTCGGCGTTCCTGCTCGCCGTCCCGGTGATGGCCCTGGTCCTGCTCGCCGCCCCGGCGCTGCTCCCCGAGTACCGCTCCTCGCAGCACGGCAGCTTCGACCTGCTCGGCGCCGTCCTCTCCCTGGCCGCCGTCCTGCCGCTGGTCTACGGCGTCAAGACGCTCGCGGTGGACGGCTGGGACCCGCTCGCCGCGCTCGCCGTCCCGGCCGGGCTGCTGCTCGGTGGCGCGTTCTACCGTCGCCAGCGCACCGCCGCCAACCCGCTGCTCGACCTCGGCCTCTTCCGGATCCGCGCCTTCAGCGGAGCGATCAGCGTCAACACCATGGCGATGTTCGCGATGATGGGCTTCAGCCTCTTCACCTCGCAGTACCTGCAGCTGGTCAAGGGCATGAGCCCGCTCACCGCCTCGCTCTGGTCACTCGTCCCCAGCGTGGGTGTGGGCGCCGCCGTCGGCCTGAGCTCGGCGCTCGCCGGGAAGGTCCGCCCGGCGGTGCTGATGGCCGGGGGTTTCCTGATCGGCGCGGCCGGCTTCGCGCTGATGACCCGGGTCGGCGCGGACTCCCCGCTGGCGCTCGTCCTCACCGCGGCGGGCGTGCTGGCCGCCGGCACCGTCGGCACCATGACCCTCACCGCCGAGATGGTCGTCTCCGCCGCCCCCGTCGAGCGGGCCGGCGCCGCCTCCGCGACCTCCGAGACCGCCGTCGAACTCGGCAGCTCCCTCGGCATCGCCCTGCTCGGCGCGGCCGGTGCCGCGGTCTACCGCTCCCGGCTCGACGGCACCCTCCCGGCCGGCCTGGACGGCGAGGCCGCCCGCACCGCGCAGGACACCCTTGGCGGCGCGGTCACCGTCGCCGCCCAGCTGCCCGGCCGGCTCGGCACCGACCTCCTGACCACCGCCCGCACCGCCTTCACCGACGGCCTGCACGTCGCCGCCGCGGTCGGCCTCCTGATCACGATCGGCGCCTCGCTCCTCGCCTACCGCCTCATGCGCCACCTCCCCGCCGTCCCCGCCCAGGCCCCCGCCCCCGAGCCCGCCACCGCCTGACCGCCCCCACCCCCAACTCCCCCACCGGCGCGTCATCGCAGCCCCCGCCCACCTCGGGCGGGGGCTGCCGCGCACTCACACCCTGACGTCAAGGCCGCTTCTGCTCACGGCAGTTGCCCGACGCCGCGCCCTGCCGCCCACGTCGAAGTCCCCGCGAGGGCGGGGAGCAGTGCCGTGTCCCCTCGACCTCAGGACCATCCCCGCAGACCGCGGGGAGCGGAGCGACCGGGGCTGCCACCGATCGGCGGTCCTGCCGCGTCGGGGCCCGACGCCGAGCCGGGCCACCGGGATGACCAACGAGCCCCGCACCGAGCGGGTGCGGCGGTGGTGGGAACCGGCCAAAACGTGGGGGTGGCGCGGCTCGAAGGGGCGTGGTCCCCGGGTGGGCGGTCGGCGGGCGCAGCGTGGGGGGCCGGGGGCGGAACGGTGGGCGGGGGCCGTGGGGGGCGGTCTGACCTCGGGGGATGCGGGGGCTCTCGGCGGGCCCGGTACCCCGACGCGCCGTCCGGCCGCGCAACATCTGGTTTTTGACCAGCGTTTCCCGACCGGTGTATACGTTCGCCGCCACGGGCAGGCATACTGGCCAGGACGGGCGCTTTGCCCAACTGTGACGTATGACACTAGACGAGAAGGGACCGGTGGCCAGGGATGCTGCGTAACGGTCTTGAGCCCTGGCACGTGCTCGTGGTGCTGGCTGTCGTGATCCTGCTGTTCGGGTCGAAGAAGCTGCCGGAGATGGCCCGCGGCCTCGGCAAGTCGATGCGGATCCTCAAGGCGGAGACGAAGGCGATGCGCGAGGACGACACTCCCGCCGCCGACGCCGCCCAGGGCACCGCTCAGAGCACCGCCGCCCCGGCGCAGCCGGCGGCCGAGCAGTCCCGCCAGGCCGTGAACCCGACCAACGTGACCAAGGCCACCGAGCAGCCGCGGTCCACCACCACCGCCTGACACCCGGCGGCCCGTTCCCGGCCGAAGCCCCCGCCCCCGTGGCGGGGGCTTCGTCGTGTCCGGCCACCCCGTCGCCCGCCCGGCCACCCGCTCGCCCGGCCACCCGCCCGCCCGGCTCCCGGACTCGACTGGCCGTCCCTTTTGATCCGTTATCTCCTGGTGTGCACGACCGGAGGAACGGAGCTGAGGCATGGCGACCAACGGGCCCGGCGGCGACCGCCCCGACGAGCTCGCCGAGCTGCGCGCCCGCCTCAGCGCCGTCGAGGCCCGCACGGCCGCCACCCCGCCCCGGCGTCACCGGGTCCGCTCCGCCTTCGCCGTCCTGCTGGTCCTGCTCGCCTGCGTGCTGACGCCGCTGAGCATCGCCGCCGTCTGGACCAGGTCGCAGATCACCGACACCGACCGGTACGTCGCCACCATGGCGCCGCTGGCCTCCGACCCGGCCGTCCAGACGGCCGTCGCCGACCGGGTGACCGCCGAGCTGGTCACGTACCTCCCGGTCGACTCGCTGCTCGCCGAGGTCGCCCCGGCGGACCGCCCGCTGCTGAACACCCTGCTCGGCGGCATCGGTCGGGCGCTCACCGACGGGATCACCGGCTTCGTGCACGACCAGGTCCTGCGGGTGGTGCGGAGCGACGCGTTCGCCACGATCTGGACCGACGTCAACCGGGACGCCCACGCCGCCGTCGAGAAGATGCTGACCGGCCAGGGCGGCGGGGCCGTCGAGATCAGGAACGACACCGTGGTGCTCGACCTCGCGCCGCTGATCGACCGGGTGAAGACCCGGCTGGTCGACAACGGCCTGTCGATCGCCGCGCGGATCCCCGAGGTGCACACCCAGTACACGCTGGTGCAGTCGGACGCGATCCCCAAGGTCCGGACCGGCTTCCGGCTGCTGGACCTGGCCGGGTTCTGGCTCCCGGTGCTGACGGTGGCCTGCGCGGTCGGCGGTGTGCTGCTGGCCGGCCGGCGCCGCCGGGCCGTCGTCACGGTCGCCCTGGGCATCGCGGGCGGGGCACTGGTGCTGGGGATCGGACTGTCCGTCTTCCGCGCCGTGTACCTGGACCGGCTGGCGGCGGGGGTCGACCTGGCGGCGGCCCAGGCGGTCTACGACACCCTGGTGCGGTACCTGCGCTCGGCGGTCCGGGTGGTGGTCGCGCTCGGGCTGCTGGTGGCGCTGGGCGCCTGGATCGGCGGCCGGGGGCGGTGGGCCGGGACGGTCCGGGGCCTGTGGGCGTCCGGACTCGGGGCGGTGCGGCGCGCCGCACAACGGGCCGGGCTGCGGCTGGGGCCGGTGGGCCGGTTCGTGCACCGGTGGAAGGCCTGGCTGGGCTGGGTGGCGGTGGTGGGCGCGGCGCTGGCGTTCGTGCTGTGGAGCTACCCGACGGTCCTGGTGACGCTCTGTCTGGCGCTGGCACTGGTGGCGGTCCTGGCGGTGCTGGAGTTCCTGGACGAGCCGGGCGGCGCCCCGGCCGGGACGGGCTGACCGGGATGGCCGGGCAGCAACCGCCGGTACCGCCGCCCCGGAACAGCCCCGACCCGCGGGCCTGGGCCCTGCTGCTCGGTTCGTTCACCCTGCTGATGCTCGGCTACTTCACCCTTCCGCTGCGCCTTCTCGGCCAGGACCGCCCGGGACTGAGCTGGGTGCTCTTCGGGGTGGTGCTGACCGGCCTGACCGGGCTGCTGCTGGCCCGGATCGTCGACACCGTCCGCGGCACGGGCCGCCACCCCGGGGTCTGGCTGGCCTTCCTGATCTGCCTCTCGCTGACCGTCTTCGCCGCCACCTACTACGTCCTGGCCGACCGCGAGGGCGAGTTCATCGGGCTGGAGACCCGGCTCGACTCGCTGTACTTCACGGTCGTCACGATGGCGACCATCGGCTACGGCGACATCACCGCGGCCGGGCAGGGGCCTCGGCTGGTGGTGCTGCTGCAGATCGCCTACAACTTCGTCTTCCTGGCGGCGGCGGCCGGCGCGCTGAGCCGGACGGTGCGCAGCGGCATGGAGACCCGCGCCGCCCACCGGGACGAGCACGGGCACGAGCAGCACCACTGGCAAGGGCAGCACCGCGGCCACCACCCGCGCGACCGCCGCCGCCTCCGCCGCGACCGCCGCAACCGCCGTCGTCGTGACGGCTAGGAACGGCCGGCGTCGATCACGCGGAAGAGGCAGAAGAGGTTGCCGTCCGGGTCCTCGGCGACCACGACGTCCGGGTCCGGCGGTCGGACGGGGGAAGCAGCCGGGCGGGAAGCGGCGGTCAGGCGGGGACCAGCCCCGGCTCGCCGGCCACCACGGCCCAGGAGGCGGAGGTCCGCACCGGCGACTCGCGCACGGCGATGCTGTCGACGGTCCGGGCGTCGGTCCGCCACCGCTCCCGGTCCACGTCCAGGCGCAGGTAGCCGCGGCGCAGGCCCTCGAAGTACCGCACGTGCGGGTTGAGCGAGGGGTTGAGCGCCTTGAGCGGCCCGTCGAAGGCGGCCGGGAACTCCGAACTGACGCTGGTGGCGGTGAACTCGACGGCGACCGGGGCGGCGGCGAGGTCGTCGCGGTCGATCCGCAGGTCGCTGAACCAGGAGGAGTGGATGTCCCCGGCGAGCACCACCGGGTTGGCCACGGCGGCGTCCCGCAGGAAGCGCAGCAGCCGGGCGCGGGCGGGGTCGTAGCCGTCCCACTGGTCGAGGTTGGCGAGCGGCGGCAGCGGGTGGGACGGGTCCAGGAAGTTCGGGAAGCGGATCTGACTCATCATCACCTGTTGGGCGATGACGTTCCACCGGGCGCGGGAGTCGGTCAGGCCGCGGCGCAGCCACTCCTCCTGCTCGGCACCGGTCAGGGTGCCGGCGGTGTTGCCCAGGCCGTCCGCGACGGGGCCGAAGTCCTGGCTGTGACCGCCCGGCTGGTCGGTGCGGTACTGGCGGGTGTCGAGCACGTTGAGACGCAGCAGGTCGCCGAAGTCGAAGCGGCGGTACAGCCGGTAGTCCGGGGAGCCGTTGCGGTAGGGGTTCCGCAGCGGCATGTGCTCGTAGTACGCCTGGTAGGCGGCGGCGCGCTCGCGGGCCATGGCGGCGGTGTCCTGGTGGGCGGCGCCGGTGTCGTCGATCTCGTCGACCAGGCCGGCGTAGTTGTTCTCGACCTCGTGGTCGTCCCAGGTGACGATCCAGGGGAAGGTGGCGTGCGCGGCCTGCAGGGCCGGGTCGGTCTTGTACTGCGCGTGCCGGGCCCGGTAGTCGGCGAGGGTGCTCAGCTGGTTGAGGCCCGGGGTCTGCGGGGTGGTGTGCAGGCGGTCCGGGAAGGCGCTGCTCGGGTCGGTCTCGTAGATGTAGTCGCCGAGGTGCACCACGGCGTCGAGGTCCTCGGCGGCCAGGGCGGTGTACGCGGGCCAGTAACCGTGCTGCCAGTCCTGGCAGTTGACCACACCGAGGCGGAGCCGGCCGGGGTGGGCGCCGGCGGCCGGGGCGGTGCGGGTCCGGGCGGCCGGGCCGAGGTGGCGGCCGGCCCGGAAGCGGTACCAGTAGTCGCGGCCGGGCTGGAGGCCGCGGACGTCGACGTGGACGCTGTGCGCGCGCTCGGCCTCGGCGGCGGCGACGCCGCGCCGGACGACCCGGCGGAAGCCCGGGTCGGCGGCGACCTCCCAGGAGACGGGCACGGTGCGGGCGCCCATGGACGCGGCGTCGAACGGGTCGGCGACCAGACGGGTCCACAGGACCACCGCGTCGGGCAGCGGATCGCCGCTGGCCACGCCGAGGAGGAACGGGTCGCGGCGGACCGGTTCCGCGTGCGCCGTCCGGATGTTGAGCGCCTGGACGCCCGCGGCGACGGCCGCGCCGACCAGCAGTCCGCGCCGGCTGAGCGCGGCGGACCGCGGCCGGGGCGGAACGGACGGCGAGGACGCGGACGACGGCGACGAGAACGACGCGGACGACGGGGACGGTGGCACGGGAGACCTCCTGCGGCGGCTGAGCGGCATCGGGGACACCAGGCCGACATTCCATCAGAACGTCGTGCGGCCGACCATGAACGGAAGGCGACGATTTCCCGCTTCTCCGGGCCACCGCACGGGAGTTGCCGCCCGGCGCCGACCGCTCGACTGCCGCGCCGACCGGTCAGCCACTGCGCCGGCGCAGCGACATCAGGAGCAGGAAGACCGCCGACAGCACGGCCGCCACCCGCAGCACACCCGGCGCGGAGTCCCACACCACCTGGTTGACCTGCTCGCCGGGGTTCAGGGCGGTGCCCCAGCGGCCCTGGGCACGGCCCCAGACGAACAGCGAGCTGCCGCTGATCGTCATCAGCGGGATCCCGAACACGGCCACCTTGCGGGTGAGGTCGGACAGATGGCGGGAGAGGTAACCGAGGGCCCAGCCGATCAGCATGGCGATCAGCTGTCCGGTGACGGCGCCGCCGATCAGTACGACGGCGGAGAGCAGCAGCAGCGGTGAGGGGCGGCGGACGGTGGACGCCCCGGCCTTGGCGGCTCCGTCCGGGGTCTCGGGGGCCGCGGGGGCGTCGGGGTCGGCTCCGGCCCTGGCCGCCCGGCCCTTGCGTCCCTTGGCCTTCTTGGCCCGGCCCTTCCCCTTCCCCTGCTCCGTCTCCCCCGGGGCGTCGGCGCCGGGCGGCTCGGTCGCCGCGGTCCCGCCCGGCGCCGCGTCCTCGCCCGCCGGCCCGGGCCCGGTCTCCTCCTCGGAGGCGGTCCGCTGCTCGGGGATCGGCCGGTTGGACGCGACCGGGCCGTCACCGAAGTCGATGCTCACGTAGTCCCAGTCGCCCGTGTTCACGGCGCGGTAGGCGGGTGGCAGCGCCTCGGGGTCGGCGGGGGCCGCCTCGCCCGGCCTCGCGATCCACGGCGAGCCGTCGCCCTGCCCGGACGGTGCCGATCGCGCAGGCCGCGAGGGCCGCGAAGGCGTCGACGACGTCGAAGGCCCCGACGGCCGCGGAGACCGTACGGGGGGCGGCAGGAACGCGGCGGGCGCTCCGTCCGGCGCGGAGGACGGCGCAGAGGACGGCGCAGAGGACGGCGCGGACGGTGCCCCGGCAGGGCGCGGCGGCACCGGGGGGCGCGGCGGCGCGGCGGGCTCCGGTTGCCGCGCGTACACGCTGTCCCCCTCACCACTCCCGCCCGGGCCCGCGGGCCCCGGGGCAGCCGGCGGCTCGCTCCAGGGCCCCTGCTTGCGCCACCACTCGCCGTCCGACATCGCACACACCCCGCCTTGCCCGTACCGAACCGGACCCGACACGCGTCCGGACGCGGCGTCATCCCCGCCGACCGTGACGGTACCCACCCGCCGCCTGCCACGCGAGCCCCGGCGCCCCCGGCGTGCCCCACCGCACCGGTCGCTCCGCCGACGCCGGGACCCTCCCACCCGGCCACCGCCCGACTAACCTAGGTCGAATGACCACACAGCAGGGCCACCAACGCCAGGCCAAGTCCGCCGCCGGCCCCCGCACCCTGGCCGAGGAACTGCGCGCCCGGCCCGACGACGACCTCGCCGCCCTGCTCCGGTCCCGCCCCGACCTGCTCAACCCCGTGCCCGGCGACCTCACCCAGCTCACCGCCCGGCTCTCCTCCCGCGCCTCCGCGCTGCGCGCGCTGGAGCGGCTGGACCGGTTCACCCTCCAGGTCGCCGAGGCCCTCGCCGCCCTCCCCGACGGCACCCCGCCCGCCGCCGTGCGCACCCTGCTGGCCGGGCCGACCAAGGTGAAGCCGCACCCCGGTGCCACCCCGCTGAGCGCCGCCGACCGGGCCGCCGTCGCCGCCGCGCTCCCCCGCGCCCTGGCCACGCTGCGCGACCGCGCCCTGCTCTGGGGACCGGACAACGGCCTGCGCCTGGTCATCGCCGCCCGTGAGGCGCTCGCCCCGACCGCCCAGAACCCCGGCCGCACCGGTCTCGGCCCGACCTTCGCCGAGGCCACCACCGGGATGTCCCCGGCCCGCCTCCAGCAGCTGCTCACCGCCGCCGGACAGCCCGCGACGCCCGACCCGGTCACCGCCGTCGCCGCGTTCACCGCGCTGCTCACCGACCGCGCCCGCTGCGAGGAACTGCTCGCCACCGCCCCCGAGCCCGCCCTGCGGCTGCTCGACCGGCTGGTCTGGGGTCCGCCCACCGGCACCGTCCCGGACGCCACCCGTCCGGTCACCGCCGAGGACGCGCAGAGCCCGGTCGAGTGGCTGCTGGCCCGCGGCCTGCTGCTGCCCAGCAGCCCGGGCAGCGTCGTGCTGCCCCGCGAACTCGCCCTCCACCTGCGCGGCGGCCGCTCGCACCGCACCGTCGAGCCGGTCCCGCCCGAGCCGGCGCCCGCCACCCCGCCGCGCGACCCCAAGGTGGTGGACGCCGCCGCGGCCGGGCAGGCGCACACCGCGGTGCGGACCGTCGAGGAACTCCTCGACCTCTGGGGCCTCACCCCGCCGCCCACCCTGCGCGCCGGCGGCCTCGGTGTGCGCGACCTCAAGCGCACCGCCCAGGCCCTGGAGAGCACCGAGCCGGTCGCCGCCTTCTGGCTCGAACTCGCCTACACCGCTGGCCTGCTGGCCCCGGACGGCGAGGTCGACGAGCGCTGGGCGCCGACCCCGGGGTACGACGAGTGGCTGCGGCTGGACACCGCCGAGCGGTGGACCGTGCTCGCCCGCGCCTGGCTCACCGCCACCCGCGTCGCGGCGCTCGCCGGCACCCCCGACGGCAAGGGCCGGCAGCGCGCCGCGCTCGGCCCGGAGCTGGACCGCACGCTCGCCCCGTCCGTGCGCCGCGCCGCCCTCGCCCTGCTCGCCGAACTCCCGCCCGGCACCCCGGCCGCCGCCGAGGACCTGCTGCCCACGCTGCGCTGGCAGCGTCCGCTGCGCGGCGGGCCGAGCGCCCCCGACGGCGGCGGCGACCTGCGCGACCAGCTGGTCGCCTGGACCCTCGCCGAGGCCGAGCTGCTCGGCGTCACCGGCCGCGGCGCGCTCGCCGCGCCCGCCCGCGCCCTGCTCACCGCCGAGCACGACCCGGCCGCCGTGCTCGCCCCGCTGCTGCCGCAGCCGCTCGACCACGTCATCCTGCAGCCGGACCTCACCGCGATCGCCCCCGGCCCGCTGCTCACCCCGCTCGCCCAGGCGCTCGCGCTCTGCGCCGACATCGAGTCCAAGGGCGGCGCGACCGTCTACCGGTTCACCCCCGGGTCGGTGCGCCGTGCCCTCGACGCCGGCCGCACCGCCGCCGACCTGCGGTCCTTCCTGGAGCAGCACTCCCGCACGCCCGTCCCGCAGCCGCTCGCCTACCTGATCGACGACGTCGCCCGCCGGCACGGCCTGCTGCGGGTCGGCGCCGCCTCGTCCTACCTGCGCTGCGACGACCCGGCCCTGCTGAACGAGATCCTGGCCGACCGCCGCGCCGCCGACCTGCGGCTGCGGCTGCTCGCGCCCACCGTGCTGGCCGCCCAGGCGGCACCCGACGTGCTGCTCGCCGGCCTGCGCGCGATGGGGTACGCACCGGCCGCCGAGTCCGCCGAGGGCGATGTGCTGATCACCCGTCCGGACAGCCACCGCACCCCGCCGCGCGCGGCCCCGGTGCCCGTCCCGGACGGCCCGCCCGCGCCGGACGACACCCTGCTGGCCGCCGCCCTCAAGGCGATCCGGGCCGGGGACCGGGCCGCGACGGCCGCCCGGCGCGAGCCCACCGCCCCGGCGGGGCGCCAACTCCCGCGCACGGCCGCCGCGGAGACCCTCGCGGCGCTGCAGACCGCGGTCCTGCTCGGCGAGCGGATGTGGATCGGCTACCTCAACGCGGAGGGCCTCGCCAGCCAGCGGATCATCGACCCGGTCAAGGTCGAGGGCGGCTACGTCACCGCCTTCGACCACCACGACGGCGAACTGCGCACCTTCGCGCTGCACCGGATCACCGGCGTCGCCGAACTCGACGAGTAGGAGGCCCCGGGCGCTCAGTGCCCCTGCTGCTTGGCGTCCTGCTCCGCCTGCTTCTCCTTCATCGCCTTCTCCGCCATCGCGGCGAGGTCCCCCTGCCCGACCGGCATCACGGAGGTGGCCCCGGTCAGGTCGGCGAGCAGGAACCCGGGCGAGGCCAGCAGCCCGCCCGGCCCCTCCCCGATGCCCGCGATCGCGTGCGCGGAGGTGGCGGTGGTGGCGGTCGCGGCGAAGGCCGTACCGACGAGGGCGAGGGCGGTGAGGACGCGCTTCGACTTGTTCATGCCCTCCCCAACGAGCCACCGGGCCGCCGGTCACCCCGCGCCACTCCCTCCGCACCGCGCGTACCGCCGGTTGACGCCCCGCCCCCACCGGCGTAGTCCGGAATGCGGGGGGTGACGAAAGGAGTCATCATGCTCGGCGATCTCATAGGCGACATGCAGGGCCGGATCATCGGCCGGCGCGTCCTCGACGCCGGGGAAGGCCACGTCGTCGTCGAGGTCTCGTTCGAGGGCAGCGGCAGCTACTACGGCACCGCCGTCACCGGCTTCGGCACCTACGAGTCCGAATTGCGCGCCGACGGCACCCT
Organism: Kitasatospora sp. NPDC058032; assembly: GCF_042885845.1. Classification (NCBI taxonomy): domain Bacteria; kingdom Bacillati; phylum Actinomycetota; class Actinomycetes; order Kitasatosporales; family Streptomycetaceae; genus Kitasatospora; species Kitasatospora sp. NPDC058032. Next base: position 16,822 of record NZ_JBHVRK010000034.1, read on the forward strand.
GCGCGGCGAGGGCCAGGGCGTCGACATGACGGCCGACGGCCAGAGCGTCGTCTGGCACGGCAGCGGCATCGGCCGCTTCACCGAGAGCGGCGGCACCAGTTGGCGCGGCTCCCTCTTCTTCCACACCGTCTCACCGGGGCTCGACCGCCTCAACCACGTCGTCGGCCTCTTCGAGTACGAGGCCGCCGCCGACGGCAAGTCCACCGCCAGCTACCACGAGTGGAAGTAGCCGTCCGACCCGAGCGGTCCCGCCCACCCGGCCGGATGCGCGACACTGGAGGGTCGGCGTCCCGAAGGACCCCGCAGACCCGACCTACCTGTCAGCCAGTGGAGGGCTCCCCCGCGTGAACGACGGACCGCTCATCGTCCAGAGCGACAAAACTCTTCTCCTGGAGATCGACCACCCCGGGGCCGGCGACTGCCGCCGGGCCATCGCGCCGTTCGCGGAGCTGGAGCGGGCGCCCGAGCACGTGCACACGTACCGGGTGACGCCGCTCGGGCTGTGGAACGCGCGGGCCGCGGGCCACGACGCCGAGCAGGTCGTGGACGCCCTGGTGACGTACTCGCGCTACCCGGTGCCGCACGCGCTGCTGGTCGACGTGGCCGACACGATGGCGCGGTACGGACGGCTGAAGCTGCTCAAGCACCCGACCCACGGCCTGGTGCTCACCACCACCGACCGGCCGGTGCTGGAGGAGGTGCTGCGCTCCAAGAAGATCGTCCCGCTGGTCGGCGCCCGGGTCGACCCGGACACCGTGGTGGTGCACCCCTCCGAGCGCGGCCAGATCAAGCAGGTGCTGCTGAAGCTCGGCTGGCCCGCCGAGGACTTCGCCGGCTACGTGGACGGCGAGGCGCACCCGATCGACCTGGAGGAGGACGGCTGGAGCCTGCGCCCCTACCAGGCGCAGGCGGTGGAGGGGTTCTGGCACGGCGGCTCGGGCGTCGTCGTACTGCCCTGCGGCGCCGGCAAGACGCTGGTCGGCGCGGCGGCGATGGCGCACGCCAAGTCGACCACGCTGATCCTGGTCACCAACACCGTCTCGGCCCGCCAGTGGAAGCACGAGCTGGTCAAGCGGACCTCGCTCACCGAGGACGAGATCGGCGAGTACAGCGGCACCCGCAAGGAGATCCGCCCGGTCACCATCGCGACCTACCAGGTGATGACCACCAAGCGGAAGGGCGTCTACGCCCACCTGGAGCTCTTCGACGCCCGCAACTGGGGCCTGGTCGTCTACGACGAGGTCCACCTGCTCCCGGCCCCGGTGTTCAAGTTCACCGCGGACCTCCAGGCCCGCCGCCGGCTCGGCCTGACCGCCACCCTGGTGCGCGAGGACGGCCGCGAGGGCGACGTGTTCAGCCTGATCGGCCCGAAGCGCTTCGACGCGCCGTGGAAGGAGATCGAGGCGCAGGGCTACATCGCGCCCGCCGACTGCTGCGAGGTCCGGGTCACCCTCACCGACTCCGAGCGGCTCGCCTACGCGACCGCGGAGCCCGAGGAGCGGTACCGCTTCTGCGCGACCACGGCGACCAAGCGCCGGGTGGTGGAGGCCCTGGTCAAGAAGCACGAGAAGGACCAGACGCTGATCATCGGCCAGTACATCGACCAGCTGGACGAGCTCGGCGAGGCCCTGGACGCCCCGGTGATCAAGGGCGAGACCAGCAACGCCCAGCGCGAGAAGCTGTTCGACGCCTTCCGCAACAAGGAGATCGGCGTCCTGGTCGTCTCCAAGGTCGCCAACTTCTCCATCGACCTGCCGGAGGCGACCGTCGCCATCCAGGTCTCCGGGACCTTCGGCTCCCGGCAGGAGGAGGCCCAGCGCCTCGGCCGGGTCCTGCGCCCCAAGGCGGACGGCCACGCCGCCCACTTCTACTCCGTGGTCGCCCGGGACACCGTCGACCAGGACTTCGCCGCCCACCGCCAGCGCTTCCTCGCCGAGCAGGGCTACGCCTACCGCATCATCGACGCGGACGACGTGCTGTAACGGAGGTGGTGGGGGCGGCGGGGCTGGAACAGCGGGGCGGACGCGGCTAGGATCGTCCGTCTGCCCCCTCCCGAACCGTGGTACCTGCTGTAGTCGCGCAGGCAGCCGGGGGAGGTACCGGCCGTTCGGCAACCGGCCGGTATCCACTGTGAGCTCCTACGATCCGCTGCGCCCGTCTCCGGGGCAGCCGGGAAGGTTCGCTGTGCCCGCCACCCCCACCACCGACCCCCTGCAGCGCGAACGCGACCACCTGGCCGCGTCCAGGGCCGCGCTGCGCGCGATGCGCGAGGACGTCGAGTCCCTGGACATCCGTGACGTCACCAGCACCTGGGTCACCGCCCTGGTGCTGCAGAACCAGATCGAGGCCAGGATCGCCGCCCTGGCCGACCTCTCGCACACCCCGCTGTTCTTCGGCCGGCTCGACTACCTGCACGCGATCAGCGAGGAGCTGAGCGAGGGATCCGGCGGAGAGAGCTTCTACATCGGCCGCCGGCACGTGCACGACGGCGACGGCGACCCGATGGTGATCGACTGGCGCGCGCCGGTCTCCCAGCCGTTCTACCGGGCCAGCCGCACCGAGCCGCTGGACGTCGAGCGCCGCCGGCGCTTCGGCTACACCGGCGGCGAGCTCACCGCCTACGAGGACGAGCACCTCTCCGACCCCGCCGAGGACGACAGTGCCTCCGCCCTGCTGGCCGCCGAGATCGAGAAGCCGCGCGTCGGCCCGATGCGCGACATCGTGGCGACCATCCAGCCGGAGCAGGACGAGATCGTCCGCGCCGACATCTCCGGCACCCTCTGCGTGCAGGGCGCCCCCGGCACCGGGAAGACCGCCGTCGGCCTGCACCGCGTGGCGTACCTGCTGTACGCGCACCGCGAGCGGCTGGCCCGCACCGGCACCCTGGTGATCGGCCCGAACAACGCCTTCCTCTCCTACATCGAGCAGGTGCTGCCCGCACTGGGCGAGCTGGACGTCGCGCAGGCCACCGTGCAGCAGCTGGTCGGGCACGTCGAGGTGCGCGGCGAGGACTCCCCCGAGGCGGCCCGGTTGAAGGGCGACGCCCGGATGGCGGAGGTGCTGCGCCGGGCGGTCCGCTCCGGCATCGCGCTGCCCACCGAGCCGTGCGTGGTGATCCGCGGCTCCCGCCGCTGGCGCGTCCCGGTCCACGAACTGACCGGGATCATCGAGGAGTTGAAGGGCCGCGAGATCCGCTACGGCGCGGCGGCCGAGGCGCTGCCGCAGCGGATCTCGCACGCCGTGCTGCTGAAGATGGAGCAGGGCGGCGAGGCCCCGGACGACCGGGTGCAGGACGCGGTGGCCCGCAACGCCGCCGTGAAGGCGGTGGTCAAGGCGTGCTGGCCGGCGGTCGACCCGGCCAAGCTGGTGCTGCGGCTGCTCTCCGAGCCGGAGTTCCTGGCCGCGTGCGCGGACGGCGTGCTGAGCGCCGAGGAGCAGGCGGCCGTGCTGTGGCCCAAGCGGGGCCGCTCGGTGAAGACCGCCCGCTGGACCGCCGCCGACGCCGTGCTCGTCGACGAGGCCACGGACCTGGTGCGGCGCACCGCCTCGCTCGGGCACGTGGTGCTGGACGAGGCGCAGGACCTCTCGCCGATGCAGTACCGCGCGGTCGGCCGCCGCTGCACCACCGGCTCGGCGACCGTGCTGGGCGACCTCGCGCAGGGCACCACCCCCTGGGCGACGGCGAGTTGGCCGGAGGCGCTGCACCACCTGGGCAAGCCGGCCGCCCACATCGAGGAGCTGACCAAGGGCTTCCGGGTGCCGGAGGAGGTCATCGCGTACGCCTCCCGGCTGCTGCCGTCGATCGCCCCCGGGCTGAACCCGGCCGGTTCGGTGCGTGAGGCCCCGGGATCGCTGACGATCCGCCAGGTCGCCGAGGAGGGGCGGGCGGAGGCCGTGGTCGCGGCCTGCCGGAGGGCGCTGGAGCGGGAGGGGTCGACCGGCCTGATCGCGGCCGACGCGCGCGTCCCGGAGCTGGCGGAGGCGTTGACGCAGGCCGGGCTGGCGCACCTCGCTCCCGGCACCGAGACCAGCGCCGAGGCCCGGCTGACGCTCGTCCCGGCGTCGCTGGCGAAGGGTCTGGAGTACGACTACGTGGTGCTGGACGAGCCGGCCGCGGTGGTCGCGGGCGAGCCGGACGAGCGGACCGGGCTGCGCCGGCTGTACGTGGCGCTGACCCGTGCGGTGTCCGGCCTGGAGGTGCTGCACGCCGAGCCGCTGCCGGAGCAGCTGGGCTGAACGGGCGGGGCCGGCCCGTCGTCACGGCGGCCCGGCCCCGGTGCCCGGCGGCGTTCAGCCGTCGATCATCCCGCGCCACTCGGCGACCTTGGCGGCGTCCACCGGCGACTGCCAGCCGTCCACCCGGACCGCGCCGCCGACGTGGAAGGCGTCGAACCCGGCGGCCCGCAGCTCCGGCAGGTGCTCGGCCCGCAGGCCGCCGCCGATCAGGATCCGCTGGGTGTGGCCGGGCTCGCCGGACCGGGCCAGCTCGGCCAGCAGGACGTCCCGGCCGGCGTCCACCCCGCCGGCCGCGCCGGAGGTGAGGAAGGTGTCCAGCCCGGGCAGCGCGCCGACGGCGGCGCGGACGGCGGCCCGGTCGGCGCTGTGGTCGATCGCCCGGTGGAAGGTCCAGCGGCAGCCGGCCACCGCCTCGGCGACGGCCTCGGTGGCGGCCAGGTCGACCCCGCCCTCGGCGTCGAGGAAGCCGAAGACGAACTCGTCGGCGCCCTCGGCCCGGAGCGCGGCGGCGCGGGCGCGCAGCTCGTCCAGATCGCCGGGCGCGAAGCCGTCCCGGATGCGGAGCATGACGCGCAGCGGCAGTTCGACGGCGGCGCGGATCTTGGCGAAGTCCTCGACCGACGGGGTGAGTCCGTCGGCGGCCATGTCGGTGACCAGTTCGAGCCGGTCGGCGCCGCCCGACTCGGCGGCCTGGGCGTCCTGGGGGGTCAGCGCGATGACTTCGAAAATTGGTCTAGACATATGAGACAGCCTGCCACATCGGTCCGCCCCCGGCGAGCCCCGTGCGGCCACTTGGCCGGACAACACCCGCCCCCGGAAAGCACGGAACGGCCGGACGCCCGGGTCCCCCGACCCGGACGTCCGGCCGCCCGCACAGCCCTACGCGAGGCTCCGGCCGCCCCCCGTTCCGCCGGCGCCCCGCCGCAGCAGCCACCCGGCCGCCAGCAGCGCCAGCAGCACCGCGCCCGCCACCGGAAGCAGCCGCCACATCCCGCCGAGCGCCTGCCACAGCCGGAACACGCTGAACAGGAAGGTCAGCGGCAGCACCGCGAGACCGATCGCCGCCGGGGCCAGGCGCTCCCGCGCCGCGAAGAGCAGCGCGCCCGCCGGGACGAGCAGCAGCACCGCGGCCGCGTTGCCGTCCAGCAGCACGAAGGAGCTGTAGAAGTCCTGCGCCACCAGCAGGAGTCCGCCGCCGGCCAGCGCGGCCGGCAGCACCGCCAGCCCGCGTCCGCTCGGGCGCTCCAGCAGGTCCTGCGGCGCGAGCGCGAAGAGCAGTCCGGCGAACAGCTGCGGCGCCGCCTCGCAGGACTCCTCGAAGACCAGCCAGCCGCCCGGCATGGTCGCCGCCGACAGCAGCACCCCCAGCGCGCCGACGGACGCCACAGCGAGCGCCGCCGCCCTGGCGAGCCGCCACCGGCCCACCGCGACGGCGGCGACCAGCAGCAGCGGCACGAACACCTGGCCGAGGTACCAGAGGTAGTGGGGCACCTGGTCGAGGTGGTCCGGCAGGTCCCAGTGGGAGTGCCAGCCGGGGTTGAACAGCGCGTCGTAGAGGCCCCGGGTCAGGCCGACCCCCGCGATCCCGCCGGCGATCAGCGGCGCGGCCAGCGCGAGCAGCCGCCCGGCGAGCGAGGAGGAGGTCAGGCCGGTGCGCATCCGCAGCCCGTACGCCCCGAGGTCGAGGGCCTCCCGGGCGGTGGCCAGCTTCCCCGCCCTGGCCGTGCTGTCGGCGAAGACGGCGGAGAGTTCGGCGCCGCGCTCGCGCCGGTAGCGGGCCGGGTAGAGCCGGAGCGCGGCACGGAACGCCACCGGGTCCGCGACCATCCCGGGAAAGGTCTGCACCGTCATGCGAGGGCCCCCCTGGCCTTGGCGAAGGTGAACGCGGGCCTGGCGGTCCCGCCGGAAGGCCGGCCGGCGGCCGGGCGGACGGCGGCCAGCCGCCGCTCGGCCTCGGTGGCGACGGCGCGCAGCCGCTCCGCCTCGGTGGCCAGGGCGCCACGACCGGTGTCGGTGAGCGCGTAGGTGCGCCGGGCCCGGCCGTCGACGATCTCCTCGGCCGCGATCTCGATGAGTCCCTGCTGGAGCAGCCGGTCGAGCGCGCCGTACAGCGTGCCGGTGCGCATCTTGACCCGGCCGTCCGAGATGGCGGCGATCTCCTGGATCAGTGCGTAGCCGTGCCTCGGGGCGTCGGCCAGCGCGGTGAGGAGGAGCAGTGTCGGTTCCTGCATGGCCCGTTCTGTCATGGAGTTACATATACAGGTCACCGACATATAAGGTCCAGTGGAATCGATCATTCGGGCGGTCGCCGGGCAGCAGACTGACCCCATGCCCGACGCCACCGGACCCGCCACCGGACCCGACGCCGCACCCGCTGCCGCCCCCGAGGACCTGCTCGCCGCCTGGACCGCCCTGCTCCACCGCTGCGGCACCGGCTCCGACCCCGCCCCGGCCGGCCGGGAACTGCTGCGCCGCTGGTCCGAGCCGCAGCGCCGCTACCACACCACCGATCACCTGCGCGCGGTGCTGGGCCACGTCGACGCGCTCGCCGGGCACGCCGACGACCCGGACGCCGTCCGGCTGGCCGCCTGGTTCCACGACGCCGTCTACCGCCCGGACCGCTCGGAGAACGAGGAGCGCAGCGCCACCCTCGCCGTCCGGGCGCTGACCGGGGCGGGGCTGCCCGCCGCCCGGATCGAGGAGGTGGCCCGACTGGTCCGGCTGACCGTGACCCACCACCCCGGACCGGGCGACCGTGACGGCGAGGTGCTGTGCGACGCCGACCTCGCCGTCCTCGGCGGCCCGCCGCAGGCCTACGCGGCGTACGCGGCGGCCGTCCGGGAGGAGTACGCCTTCGTCCCCGAGCCGGACTTCCGCGCCGGGCGCGCGGCCGTGCTCCGGCAGTTGCTCGCACTCCCCGCGCTCTACCGCACGCCCACCGCGCACGCCCGCTTCGACGCCCCCGCCCGGGCCAATCTGGCCGCCGAGCTCGCCCGTCTGGAGGCCGCCGACTGAGCCACGGGCCGTCCCGCGCGCCCGACGGCCGAACCGTCCGGCGTCACCCGGCCCGGCGTCACCCCGCCGGGCGTCACCCCGCCCGGCGCGCCAGCGGAAGCCGCGACCGGGTGAACGCGGCCGCACCCAGCCCTGCCACCACCGGCAGCACCACCGTGATCATCACCAGCAGCCCCCACGGCGCGGTGAACGGGGCCTCCGGCCCGCCGATCCGCCCGCCCGCGTGCGAGCGCAGCAGCGCCACCGCGGGCACGAACCCGCTGACCGTGCCGACGGCCGCTCCGAGCCCTGCGATCAGCGTGCTCTGCAGGCCGGCCTGCACCCGGTGGATCCGCGGCGGTGCACCGACCGCGGCCAGCGTGGCCCGGTCGCCCAGGGAGTCGGCGGCGGCCAGACCGGTGGCCACGGCCGCGGCGCCCAGCACCACCACCACGGCGAACCCCGCGAGCGCGAGGCTGATCACGTCGTCCTTCGGCTGGAAGCCGCGCTCCACGTGCAGCGTCGCCCGCGGGACGACCTGGGCCAGATCGGCCTCCACGCGCTGCTGCACCTTGGCGGTGGGCGGGTGGGCGGGCCGCCACACCGAGCCGATCGATTCGGTGGCGAGACCGGCCCTGCGCACCGCGTCCTCGCTCATCAGCAGCCCCCCGTACCGGGCGGCGTCCGGGTTGTCGACCAGAAGCGCGTCGACTGCGATCTCCTTGACGCCCGGCTGCGGCGCCTCCCCGGGCCGGACCGGGCCGCCGCCGGCCGCGCCCAGCATGGTGAGCACCGCCCGGCCGTCGTGCAGCCGGTCGCGGTCGAAGACGATCGCCTTGCCGGCGGCCAGGGCCTCCTCGACGGCCCGGTCGTTCACCCCGAACAGGTTGTGCAGCACCGTCGCGTCGCCGACCAGGGCGCGACTCCCGGAGCCGCCGTCGTCGAAGCGCCCGCCCGTGCCCTTGGCCCGCACCGCACTGGAGCAGCCCTCGCAGAAGACGTACAGCATGCCGTGGACGTCGGCACGCGCACCCGCGTCCGGCAGGTCCCGCTCGATGGCGGCGCGCAGCCGCGGCAGCTGCGGGTCGTCCGGCTTCATCGGGGCCTCGACCACGACGGCCCCCATCAGGGCGGTCGGCCGGTAGGCGGCCCGGTCCTGGGCCTCGGTACCGGTGGTGTAGACGCCGACGGCGACGGCTCCGGCGACGGCGGCCATCACGGCGGCCACGGCGGGCGCGGTGCGGCCGCGGTGGCGGGCCGAGTCGCGCAGGGCCAGCCGGGGGCCGAGCGGCAGCCGGGCGGCGAGCCGGCCGGACAGCGCGATCAGCAGCGGGGTGAAGAGCAGGAAGCCGATCTCCGCGGTGACCGCCCCGGCGAGCACGGTGAGCGCCTTCCTGGTGAGCCCGTGGAACACCGGCAGGCCGGTGGCGTCCTGGCCGCCGGCGCCGTAGAGCGCCAGCCCCGCGCCCGCGACGACCAGGACCAGGCCCAGCAGCGGGAGCCTGCGACTCGGCGCGCCGACGCTGTCCCGGCCGGTGAGGCCGGCCACCACGTCGCGGCGCGCGGCCTGGGCTGCGGGCACCACGGCGGCCAGCAGCGCGGTGATCACGCCTACGGCGGCGATGGCCAGCAGGTCGAGCGGCGCGATCGCGAAGTGCCCGAAGCGGCTGCCGCCGGCCTCCTCGGCCCGGGTCCGCAGCACCGCGACCAGTCCGACGCCCGCCACCAGGCCGACGGCCGCGCCGGCGGTGCCGAGCACCAGTCCGGAACCGAGCACGACCGCGCGAACGTGGCCGCGGTTGCCGCCGGCGGCGCCGATCAGGGCGAGCTGCCGGCGCGAGCGCCGGGCACCCACCGCGAAGGCCGGGCCGGCCAGCAGGGCGACCTCCAGCAACGCCATCCCGGCCACCGTAGCCAGTACGACGATCCGCTTGTCCGCGTCGGGGAGCCTGAACAGATCGGGATCGTAGGTGACGGCGGACGCGGGCGGCGGGTCGAGCGCCACGGCGCGCGAGGTCACCGTGAAGCCGTACCGGTTGAGCTTCCGGACGGCAGGCCAGTCCAGGGCGGCACCGCCGGGCATCCGCACCAGCCAGCGCTCGGGGCGGGCCTCGTCCGCCCCGGCTGCGGTCAGCCCGGACGGGGCGCCCGCGGAGGGCGCGGCCGCGGCCACGGGGGCGATCAACTCGCCGGGCCGCGCCACCAGCTCGACCTTGCCGAGGTCACCCGGGTACTCGACCGCACCGGTCAGCCGGAACGGCGCCCCGTCGAGGCCCTTGACCGTGGTGGAGTCACCGATCCGCAGTCCGGCCTCGTCCAGGAACGCCCGGGTGACGGCCGCCTCGTGCGGCGCGCTCGGCGCCCGCCCCTCGACCAGGTCGAGCCGGCCCTGCCAGATCCGGTCGGTCAGATCGGCCTCGGAGGTCGCGGTGGTGAACAGGCCCTCCCGGGTGGAGGTGCTGACCGCCGGCCCGGCGGTGGCCGGCAACAGCACCGCGCCCGCGGGCAGCAGCCCCGCGACCAGGTCGGCGGGCGAACCGGCCGCGGCGGCGGCCGACACCGCGGCCGGATCGGTCCGGTCCTCCCGCAGCACCTGCACACCGTCCTCGGCGAACGGCCCCTGGTCGACCGAGCGGCCCGGGCGGTGGGCGGTGATCAGGGCGTCCGCCCCGCCCATCAGCCGCTCGACCCGCTCGCCGGGGGTGAGCTGTCCACTGCGGTGGACGACGTCGGCACCGGCGACCCCGAGCACGGGAAGCGCGACCATGGCGGCCACCAGGACGCTGCGGCCCTTGGCCCGCAGGGCGTCGCGGCGGGCGATCCGCAGAGCGACGCGCAGGGCGGAGAGCCTCATCGCGGGCCCCCGTCCGGGGCGGCGGCGAGCAGCCGCGCGGCCTGCCGCCCGGCGCTCTCCTCGACCACCAGGCCGTCGCGCAGGACGACCACCCGGTCGGCCCAGACGGCGTGCCGGGCGTCGTGGGTGACCATCATCGCGGCGGCGCCCGCGTCGCAGCGCGCCCGCAGCACACCCAGCACCGCCTCGCCGGTGGCGGAGTCGAGGGCGCCGGTGGGCTCGTCGGCCAGCACCAGCCGGCGGTCGCCGACCAAGGCGCGGGCGATGGCGACGCGCTGCTGCTGCCCGCCGGACAGCTGCTCGGGGAAGCGGTCGGCGAGCTCGGCGATTCCCAGCTCGGCCAGCGCGGCCCGGGCCTCGCCGCGGGCGGTCCGTCCGGGCACGCCGTCCAGCTCCCGGGGCAGTGCGATGTTCTCGGCGGCGGTCAGCGCCGGGACGAGGTTGTAGTCCTGGAAGACGTAGCCGACCGAGCGGCGCCGGACGGCGGCCAGGCCGGTCCGGCTCAGCGCGCCGAGTTCGACGCCCTCGACCAGCACCTGTCCGCGGCTGGGCCGGTCCAGGCCGCCGGCCAGGGTGAGCAGGGTGGACTTGCCGGAGCCGGACGGCCCCATGACGGCGACGAACTCGCCCGGACGGATGGCCAGGTCGATGCCGCGCAGCGCCTGCACCTCGGCCGCGCCCGCGCCGTGCACCCGGGTGACCGCGCGCAGTTCGAGGACGGGCCGGGTCGGATCTGGCTGGGACATGGGGCTCCCCTCTCGGCCGTGGAGCTCTCGGCCGCGAAGACTCAGATGGACTGTATAAGTCGGTAGACTGCATATGCAGTCCATCGGTTCCACCCGGCACGAAAAAGCCGCCGCCGCGCCCGGAGGCGCGACGGCGGCGAGGCCACGGACGGGGGGCTACGCCAGCTCCCCCACCGCCGCCACCACGACACCGCGCTTGCCGCACACCCAGTGCGGGTCCGGCCCCAGCTCCGGTTCCACGCCCAGCGCGTGCGGGTCCCCGTCCGCCGCGCAGTCCGCGCACAGCGGCCAGCGGCCGTGGGTCTCCAGCAGCGCGTCCTGGACGTCCTGGGCGACCAGGCCCAGCACGAAGCCGGTGCCGTCCGGCCACTGCTCCAGCCACCAGCGGCGGTGCGCCACGGCCTTCTCCACCAGTGACACCACGGCGGCGTCGGCGGCGTCCCGCGCGGTCAGGTCGGCCAGGATCAGCGCCCGCGCGGTGTGCAGCGCCGTCTCGATGTCGTCTGTCGTAGCCATCCGTCCAGTCTCCCAGGAAGGTCCGGGAACGCCGCACGGGCGGCTCCCCGAGGGGAACCGCCCGTGCGAGCGAGGAACCGTCCGATCCGTCAGGATCAGAAGTCCATGTCACCGCCCGGCATGCCGCCGCCGGCGGCCGCGGCGGCCTTCTCCGGCTTGTCGGCGATGACGGCCTCGGTGGTGAGGAAGAGCGCCGCGATGGAGGCGGCGTTCTGCAGCGCGGAGCGGGTGACCTTGGCCGGGTCGATGATGCCCTCGGCGACCAGGTCGACGTACTCGTTGGTGGCGGCGTTCAGACCGTGACCGGCGGGGAGGTTGCGCACCTTCTCCACCACGACGCCACCCTCCAGGCCGGCGTTGGTCGCGATCTGCTTGATCGGGGCCTCCAGCGCGACCTTGACGATGTTGGCACCGGTGGCCTCGTCGCCGTCCAGCTCCAGCTTGTCGAAGGCGACACCGGCCTGCAGCAGGGCGACGCCACCACCGGCGACGATGCCCTCCTCGACGGCGGCCTTGGCGTTGCGGACGGCGTCCTCGATGCGGTGCTTGCGCTCCTTGAGCTCCACCTCGGTGGCCGCGCCGGCCTTGATGACGGCCACGCCGCCGGCCAGCTTGGCGAGGCGCTCCTGGAGCTTCTCGCGGTCGTAGTCCGAGTCGCTGTTCTCGATCTCGGCGCGGATCTGGTTCACCCGGCCCGCGACCTGCTCGCTGTCGCCGCCACCGTCGACGATGGTGGTCTCGTCCTTGGTGATGACCACCTTGCGGGCGGTGCCCAGCAGGTCGACGCCCGCGTTCTCCAGCTTCAGGCCGACCTCCTCGGAGATCACGGTGCCGCCGGTGAGGATGGCGATGTCCTGGAGCATGGCCTTGCGGCGGTCGCCGAAGCCCGGGGCCTTGACGGCGACGGACTTGAAGGTGCCGCGGATCTTGTTCACGACCAGGGTCGACAGGGCCTCGCCCTCGACGTCCTCGGCGATGATGACGAGCGGCTTGCCGCTCTGCATGACCTTCTCCAGCAGCGGCAGCAGGTCCTTGACCGAGCCGATCTTGGAGTTGGCGATCAGGATGTACGGGTCCTCGAACGAGGTCTCCATACGCTCCAGGTCGGTGGCGAAGTAGGCCGAGATGTAGCCCTTGTCGAAGCGCATGCCCTCGGTGAGCTCGAGCTCCAGACCGAAGGTGTTGCTCTCCTCGACGGTGATGACGCCTTCCTTGCCGACCTTGTCCATGGCCTCGGCGATCAGCTCGCCGATCTGGGTGTCGGCGGCGGAGATGGAGGCGGTGGAGGCGATCTGCTCCTTGGTCTCCACGTCCTTGGCCTGGGCCAGCAGCTGGTCGGAGACGGCGGCGACGGCCTTCTCGATACCGCGCTTCAGGGCCATCGGGTTGGCGCCGGCGGCGACGTTGCGCAGACCCTCGCGGACGAGCGCCTGGGCCAGCACGGTGGCGGTGGTGGTGCCGTCACCCGCGACGTCGTCGGTCTTCTTGGCGACCTCCTTGACGAGCTCCGCACCGATCTTCTCGTACGGGTCCTCGAGCTCGATCTCCTTGGCGATGGAGACACCGTCGTTGGTGATGGTGGGGGCGCCCCACTTCTTCTCCAGAACGACGTTGCGACCCTTGGGGCCGAGCGTGACCTTCACGGCGTCGGCGAGCTGGTTCATGCCACGCTCAAGGCCGCGGCGAGCTTCCTCATCAAAGGCGATGATCTTGGCCATCTGAAGTGGTCCTCCGGGACACGGTCGACTGCTCGGACCAAGGGGTGCCCGCGACGGACGGCCCTGGTGTGCGGGGGTCCCTTCCCCTACCGCTCCCTGGGGCCTCACCGACCCGGTCCGCTTATCACTCTCAAGCTCTGAGTGCTAACGCCAATGATTAGCACTCTGGGTGGGCGAGTGCAAGCCCAATCGACGATCCGCGAGCCGCGCGGACATGACGGCGGGGCCGGGGGGCGCCGGGGGGACGGGGGCCCCGCGGGGCCAGAGGGGCCGCACCCGCGGGGGGGCGGCCCACAACCGGGGGTGGGGGAAGTGAGACCCCCCCGC